>DYGB01000001.1 GCA_020724905.1 Candidatus Paceibacter sp.
TGCCATATGATGCATCATATATCAGAGAGTGGTTCCAAGGTATTGAACCATAACAAATACATTGACAGAATAGCAAAATAGGATATTCTATATTCAGATCTCTACAACTAAAAACCAAACCATGGGAGGTAGTTATGTTGCACCAAAAGAATGCATGGATAACGTTACTTTTCTTTTTTCTTTTCTCAACACTCTACGCTCAATTTGACGTAGATATTGACGATTACGATGATCCATCTGATGGATCATACTTTGACATCACTGTTGAAATAACAGGAATCAACTACAGTACCGCATCTCGTTTCTATCTTGATGTGTCATTCCCCCAAGGAGTACAAAGCGTAGAAGTCAGAAATGAGTATGATTTTGACGACGCTGACGTACACAATCCTGGGGATGGAATATTTCACAAAAGTAACTACTCTTTTCCTGCACAATACCATCTTGTATCTGCTTACATTGACGGATACTCAGGATATGAAGACCTTCGTCTAAAAATCAGAGTCTATCCAAATCAATCAGGCATACTAGATATCTACTACAGAGCAACGGAAGTCACGACATCAGGAACCACCTACACCGAACCATCTGATTGGGGTGGAGATGATACTGACCAACAAGGATGGCGAGTATATACAGAAGAACATACTCACCAACCCGACGAACTTCCTGACCTCATCATTTCACGTATAACAGTAAACAATGGACAATCGGTTACAGAAGGCCAACAAGTCCCTATCACTGTATATATAGAAGAAATAAACGGTGAAGATGCGGGTGAAGGGTATATTGCCTTGTACGTAGATGGTCAACATGTTGATACGAGAAAAGCAGGAAATGTATCAGCGAATGATGAAGATGATGAAACGTTTGATTACACATTTCCATCATCAGGAAGTTACTCCATCAGAGCAGAAGCTGATCCATACGATGACATTCCCGAAGACAATGAGGGGAACAATGAAAAAACAATTACAACGTATGTAAATGAAGGAAACGCTCCACCTGTTCTTGCTCCCATTGGAAACAAATCGGTAGATGAAAATGAACTACTACAGTTCTCTGTATCAGCATCTGACCCAGACCAGGACAATCTTACCTACTCAGTAGGAGCACTCCCACAAGGAGCAACATTTCAAAGTCAGACATTTTCTTGGAGACCAACATATGATCAAGCAGGATCATATGAGGTAACCTTTTATGTTTCAGATGGAAATGGCGGACAGGATCAAGAAACAATTACCATTACCGTTGTTGATGTTGTTCTTAATTCAATATCACTCACCTACCCACTTGGGGGAGAGTTATTTGTAGTAGGAAAAGAACAAACAATCACATGGGGATATACTGGAACACCTGAAAGTATAGTTCTACAAGTGAGTCGTGACGCAGGAGTATCATGGGAAACCATTCAAACCTACACAAATCAATCAGCAGACAATTATGTGTGGGATGTTACCGGCCCAGAAACAGCCGCTGCAAAGATACGCGTCATCGCATCCTATCCAGAAGGAGCAAAGTCTGATGAAAGTGGAACACTTCGAATTGCTGATGAATACACCTACATTCCCCCCGAAAGTTGGCCTCTCTCAGGATCACAACTTGGTGTTCGTATCCCACAGGGAGGATATTTCGGAATGGATATACACGTAGGAACATCACAAGGTATACAGTACATTCAAACAACTTTTACCAGTATTGATCCTCTTGATGAATTTATCATCCGTGTGTATAGCCCTCAGGGAGAAGAAGTTTACACAGACACACTTAAAGAAACAGAACAGCACTTCAGAAAAGAAGCGCCACTCCCAGGACGATGGAGGATAACAGTAGACGGACTTCATGTCTGGAATGGAGAAATCCATATCGGAGTTGATATGAAAAGCTCTGTATACACAGAAGCATTTAGCTCTCTCTACTACGAAAGACAAGATGCTATGCAAGCACTTAAACAAGGTATCTATCTACTCCAGATGTCTGGATCAGGAGACACCTGGTCAGTTCTTGCAGGACTCGCAACAGGAGTGTGTGGAACTGATGATTATGCATGTATGGGGTCTGATATTGTTGTTGGATTTGTCCCTGTTGTAGGAACGGTAAAAGATGTTGTACAGACAGTCGTATCAACCCTTATTGGGTCAGGAATGAAAGTTGTTTCCTTCTTTAACGGAGATGAGCAAACAAGTCAAAAAGCAGATGAGTATTTTATCTCTGCAGGATTTGCTGCCGTAGGAGTTGTTGGTGTATTTGTAGGAGCGTACTACATAGATGAGGTAGCCAAAGCTGCAAAGTATGGAAAAGTGATAGCAGAATCTGGTGCTCTCATGAAAAAAGCAGCTACGCTCAACATAGATGACCTTGGTCCTTCAGCAGCAAAGATAGGAACAGCATCTGATAAGCTCAGATTCGTAAAAAAGGAAGCACAAGAACTCATTGATTTCAGAAATGACAAGCTTCCCCTTATCCACTCCAATCAAGGAAATCTTCGAGGAGCGCAGTTTGAGTTTGACATGAAGTTACGAGCTCTTGGAAACACCTTCGAACACTTTGAAACAGCAACTGAATTTGTAGGAAGATACGGTACGGATGCACCAGAAGTAACACGAGGAATGGATGTGGTGCTCTGGGCAAAGCTCAAACCAAATGCCAAAGGAGCAAGTGTGCTCGACTGGGATTACTCAACGACAAAAATAGGAGTTGGAGCAACGCGCCCATCAGATCTTTCATCGTCATATAAACAACTCACTGATGTGGACATCATACTCAAAGACAAAGAAACTGGAGAATACGCACTCATCTTTGTAAAACGAGGTGATGACACAGAAGCGTTTGCTAAAAATTCAGAACAACTCTACAAAGTAAGAGAATCCATAGCAATGTCACCAGACATGGAAGTATTTAAAAATTCAGACACCTTCGGTATCGTTGGACCTGATTTAATGATACAGCCAAGCATGGTGGCAAAAAATTCAACATTCCAACCTCTTGATTCAATATATGTACACAACCTCAAAACAACCCCAGTGTTTGTTGATAGTATCTATTACACAACACAGGGTAATATCGCTCTTGAATTCCACACGGAAGGAGAAGAGTCAAACAAAGGTATGTATGTATACAGAAGCATCGCAGAAGAAAATGATTTCTCTCTTGTTTCCCCTCTTATTGTTGGACATGGAACTGATCAATCGTATCATGAATATCTTTTTACCGATGATGGCATAGTAGAAGGAACAAAGTATCAGTACCTCATTCATCAAATTCATAGTGTAGGATTTGAAACATTCATATCCGATACTATCAATTCCCCAACAATAACATCAGTGGAAGAAGAAGTAGAAGTAACCTTCTCTTTGCAACAAAACTACCCTAATCCATTTAATCCAGAAACGGTAATTCCATACAGTGTTGCAGAACCAAGTCATGTACGAATAGACATATACAACATACTTGGAGAAAAAATAGAAACGCTTGAAAATACAAAAAAACAAGCGGGATTACACCAGGTTATATGGAATGCTACTCATATACCATCAGGTATGTATATCTACAACATATATACAGACACTGGGTATAAAGAAGCAAAAAAAGCTCTTTTATTGAAATAATGTTCAAACGCTCTCTTTTTAAGAGAGCGTTTTATTATCTACACATCTCCATTACAAATCATATGAGCTTCTCTTTGAGCCTGAAGAAGATCAGATGCTTGTAATGATAATTTCTTTGCTACCTTCTCTACATCAATATGTAATATATCTCTCGCAAGTAACATACCCTCCTGACTGAGTCTCTCAAGTGCATATAAGGAAAGTGAAGGAAGAATAGTAATAGGATAGAGGCGTTTTGATTCAATCATTGACTCAAGCCCCCCACCATGTGGATAGCGCCATGCAAAAATAGAAAGCCCAACACACTCAGCATATGAGATAGCCTGAGATGTACATTTTGTATTAGTAACGATCCATCCTTCATTGCTAAATGTATCTTTCCTTCCTCGAGCCTGAATAATATCCTCGTACCGGGCCTCTACATACAGAGCAACTTTCAAGTCAGATTTTATCCCTGCATTATTATGATATTTACACTCAATAAATAATCGTTTATTTCCCTTTGTTGCAACAACATCTATTTCATAAGACACACATTTCCCTGCAATAGTAACACCAACCTCAGTACTATATCCATCTTCTTGAAGAATACGAGCAACGTACTGTTCAAAGACATACCCTGCAGGACCTAAACGAAAAATAGCTTTTTTCAAAGAATACTTCACTGCAGCAGGAGCATCATGAGAGATAAGGAAACGGAGTGCTCGTCGATAAATGTCATCTGAACTCATGCCTTCAAAAACACCTCCTGAAACAAATGAGGAGGTATCTTTTGCAACACGAGGTGTTGTACCAGCGCGGAGAAGAGATGTTTTTAATTTCTTTTCAGAAAAACGTTCTTTTTCTCCTGATGATTTTATAATAAAAGGTTTCATGAAACAGTACTCTTCTAGAGAGATTTGTTCATCTTCTTGATGCAGTCAGTACATGCAAGAACACGCTTGCCTTCAAGCGTCTTTGCTTTCTGCAAATTAGGATACTTACGCTTCCATTGTGTCGGATTATAATTTCCTCGCAACTTCACACGCTTTCCTCCCATTTGAGAACCTTTTCCGCATACATCACATGATTTCATATCAGTATAATAGGAATTACTAAATCGGTGAGCCCTACGAACAAAAGACTTCTCCTGGCCAAAAGCCATGTGGGTGGTCGCAATTATGTACCACGGCACATAATTATGTAGACCTCCCAAGAGAAATTGTTTGATCCAGAATCTTTTGGTAGGGCTCCCTTTCAGTATACCCTCAAAAACATCCTCTCGTCAAACCATCCTTTTTTAAGCCTCTTTTTTCCATTCAATATCATACAACACTGCATCACGAGCATTTCGGTATGAGACAAGCTCACTCTCATCAAACCATAGTTTCAATTCATACTCAGCCTCAAATTCATTTGATGAGGCGTGTACAAGGTTTCGAACAGCACGACCATCAATATCAGCAATCTGATATGAATCAACGGTAAAGTCTCCTCGAATTGTCCCCACATCAGAACTCAGCGGTTCTGTTGAACCAACAAGTTTTCGTACAATTTTTATCGCCTGATGGCCCTCAATAGCAATTGCAACAACAGGACCAGAGGTAAGGAAAGAAACAAGTCCATGAATAATCTTTTCTCCTAGTGCGCGAGGATCTTCTCCTGTAGTATCCATTCCTGATTTCTTTTTCCCTTCAATAGATCGTTCTCCAAGCGCAGTTATTTCTTCTTCATTTTTTACATAGTGTGTATAAGCTCGCTTCTCATCAGGAACGATAAACTTCAACCCAACAATCTTTAACCCAACACGTTCAAAACGACTAATAATCTCTCCCACTAAACTTCTCTGTACTGCATCTGGTTTTAACAACACAAGTGTTCGTTCTTTTTTCATATATATGATTAGTTATCTTTTTTCTTCTCCACCGCTATATGGAGTTCGTTAAGTTGTTCCTGTGAAATAGGTGCTGGAGCATCCATTAACAGATCACGCCCATCTCCTGTCTTTGGAAACGCAATAACTTCACGAATGTTTGGCTCACCTAACAAAAGTGAAATCAAACGATCAAGTCCCCATGCAATACCTCCATGTGGAGGAATTCCCAAAGAGAATGCCTTAAGCATATGTCCAAAGTGAGTCTCAATCTCCTCATCACTGTATCCAATGATAGAAAGAACACTTCGAAGTACATGTGGCTGATGAGCTCGAATACTTCCACCCCCTATTTCAAATCCGTTAAGAACAACATCATACTGTGTGGTAAGGATAGTATCAATATCTCTCTTTTCTAAAATAGCATCAACATATTCCTTTTGAGGAGCTGAAAATGGATTGTGGGTAAAAGTCCATCCCCCACCATCAGTTTTCTCAAAAAATGGAAAATCAACAATCCATCCAAATGCTAATTCATGTGGATCACTTGTATCTTTACGAAGATCAGGTCGATCAGTTCCATACGTCTCCATTGCCTCCTTGTAGGTCAAGCGAGGAAATGGACGTTGAGAAATATGTTTTTGAGGAAACAGTGTTTCCACAAGATGCACAAGAAGCTCTTCATTTAACTGCATCACATCTTCTCGATCAACAAACGAAACCTCTAAATCCATCTGTGTAAATTCAGGTTGACGATCTCCTCGTGTATCCTCATCACGGAAACATCGAGCAATTTGAAAATAGCGCTCAACACCAGAAGCCATTAATAACTGCTTGTATTGCTGAGGAGCCTGAGGAAGTGCATAGAAAGATCCTTGATGTAATCGTGAAGGTACTACATAGTCACGAGCTCCTTCTGGGGTAGAACGAGTAAGAATAGGTGTCTCAACTTCAAAGAATCCTTTTTGATCAAGCCATTGTCGAATTGTATGAATAATACGATGACGCATACCAAGCATCGATGTAAGTCGCTTCCTTCGAAGATCAAGATATCGATACTTCATTCGCAATTCTTCTTTCACTTCATACCCATCACTCTCATGGATATCAAATGGAGGAGTATCTGCTTCATTTAAAACTTCAATGCGATGGATATCAATTTCAATCTGTCCTGTTGGCAGGGCATCATTCACCATGTTATCAGGACGCTTCTTTACTTCACCCTCAATACGAACAACCCACTCAGAACGAAGTGTGCTTGCAACAACATAGACAGACGCATCGGTCCATGGACCACAAACGGTCTGACATATACCACTTCTGTCACGAAGATCAAGAAAGATAATCTTTCCATGATCACGCCTGTTAGAAATCCACCCCTCAAGAACAACTGAAGATCCAACATGATTAACACTTTCCCCTATCCACATCTGTTTCATATACCACTTATCATACGAAAAAAGCAGAAAAACACAACTATCGTTCTGTTATAACACGCAACTCATCACCTTCCCACCACACAGATATTGTCCCATCACGATCAGTTCGAAATAACACCGAACCAATCTCCCCTACAATATCTTCTACATACGCGGCAGGATGCCCATACGAATTCTCCCCCACACTCACCACCGATACCTGAGGAGAAACAGCTTTCAAAAACAGTGGAGAAGAAGAATATGCAGAACCATGATGAGGAATTTTAAGGACATGAGAAAAGAGTCGCTCCCCATACAGTTCCACCAACTCCTCCTCAACTGAGGCGGTAATATCACCGGTAAATAGTATACGCAGATTTCCAAGTGTTACATGAAGCACAAGAGATGCTTCATTAAGATCACGCATCACATCTTCTCCTGGAGGCCACAAAACACGAATACTCATATTCTCACCCTCTATACGATCACCTTGAGAAAGAACAACACACGCAATAGAGTGCATACGACATAAGCTTTTCATCTCAGCCAAAGGAGGAGAAGAAAATGCGATAAAACCAATAGGAAATGTTCTGATGATACGTGTCAGTCCTCCCATGTGATCATACTGATTGTGTGAGATAAAAATACCATCAATAAAACGAACCCCCTCTATCATCTCATTGATGTATGAAAATACATGGTCATCTTTCCCTACATCAATAAGGAATCGTCTCCCCTGATAGGTAAGATACGCACCATCTCCCTGTCCCACTGAAATAAAATACACTCCCTCTTCTTTTTCAAAAGAACCATCCCACACAAGAACAGCAGAGAAAAAAACACACACCACAATAAAAACATACCAATACCTCATGAAATAATTCGTGTATATAGAGATGATCGAGTATACCGACCAATGATATATACAATACTTATGTAATAGGCGACCACTCCAATAAATGGAAATGAAACATCTATTGTTCCAATAGAGGAGAACACATTACTCACCCACAAACTCATATCAAGTAACACTGAAAGAAGTTTTACCCCCACAGAGGAAATCCCCCAAGAAACAATTCCCCCTACCCCAACAATTCCTGCTCCAAGCATAATAAAAGGAATAAGAGGAAGAATAAATATATTGGCAATAAGTCCTCCAAAAGAAACAGAAGAAAAGAAAAAGAGAAGAATTGGTAATGCTCCAATCTGAGCAGATACTGTTTCAACAAAAATTTTCCAAAGGGTATAGAGAAATGGAGATGATAACGACACAATTCCCACAAGACGAGGAGCACAATACAAAATACCCCACAAAGCAGAAAACGAAAGAAGAAATCCAACATCATATACAAGAAGGGAAGGACGGAACAAAACCATTCCAACAGCAACACACACCATGACATACCAATGCCACTGAGGACGAGAAAAGAGAGTTCCGATAAGTACGACAGACGCCATAGCAGCAGCACGCACCACTGATGCCTCTGCCCCAACAAGAACAACAAAGACCCATACACACAATAAACTCATCCCCACACTCCATCGTCGAGAAAGAAAGAGACGAAAGAGTATCGCAATAATAAACACTACAATTGATACATTATATCCAGACAGAGCAACAACATGAATAATGCCACTCCCAATAAGCTTCTCAACAAGATCATCGGAAAAAGAAACACTGTCTCTTCCAATAATAGTCCCTGCAGCAAATGAAGCCTCATCAAAAGGAAGAACTCTACGAAGAGATGATACAATAGACTCCCGAAACGCATATAGACTCCTCAACACACTTCCCTCCCCCTCAAAGATAGAAAGGTTAGAGGGAAAAAATGAAACATACTCCACACCACGAGCTTTCAAATACATCGTATCAGAAGAAAGGGGCTCAAGGTCATCGTGTAATACAACTCTATCACCATACGAGACACCACTATCAAGAGAATGAAGTACTCCAATAGACATACCACTCTCATCTTCAATAATAAAAAATTGGTACGAATCATACAGCCGTGGAGAAGAAGAAACTCTTCCTTCATAGACACCATCAAGAGCGCTCTGAGAAACTGTATGCATGTGCTCATACCACATCCCATACCCCTGCCCTATCCCCACAAACACACACCCAAAAATAAAGACCAACACATACCGACGATAGGAAGGAATAATAAAAAAAATACTTGCACCTGCAAGTAATACTGATCCACTATATGAAATCCCCACCCCTCCATAGACATAAAACAAAGCGACACCCCCAAGAAAACAGCAGAGGAGGATAAATACAATCCCTCCCCCTCCCTGCCTAGAAATCAAACCCTCTCTGTGCTGAGCTCCCCTCATCATAATGATGGAACACAGAGTCAATACGACTCACTACATCAGCGCGATCGACAATCGCACTTGGTGCATTACGTCCACTTGTAATGCAGATCATATCCTCAGGCACCTTTTCTAATACACTAATAACTCCTTCTTCACTAACGAGCCCTAAAGACAGCGCAACATGTACCTCATCAAGAATAACCATATCCCACTGCCCTGAAGTAATTGCCTTCTCTGCCTCCCTAAGAGTATCAAGAGCAGCAGCACTGTGCTCTGCAAAAGGAATCATGTCTCCTTTTATACCAACAAACCCTTTCCCTCCTCGGATAATAGAAAAATTCTTCTGTTGCTCTTTAGAAAGCATCTCTACATAGAGATGTTCTCCAGATATCCAAGGACCTTTGATAAACTGAACCATACATGCTTTCTTTCCCTGTCCAACAGCACGGACCATATGTCCAAGACATGATGTTGTTTTCCCTTTCCCATCTCCGGTAATAACAAATAACATAGACTAGACAATAAACCCCTGTTGCATAGACTTTACAATACGATCCTCAAGCACATCATATCCATGATAGTATCCATACCATTCATTCCAGAGCGCCTCATACTGATGATAGGTATACATAGTGTCACGATGCACCACCACTGACATAGACACGTCCATAATGTTAAAACTGTACCGTTTTTCTCCCTCAACATATCCCATCCACGAGGTATCATCCCACAGTGATGCTGATAAAAAAGAATGTTTCTGTGCAAATGAAAAGAATGACCTCTCAGCTTTGTACCAATGAAGCGCTTCAGGATTTACATGAGGAAATGAAAGACGCCAATCATTACTTCCTTCTTTTGAAAGATACCGCTGTACGATAAGAATATCTGTATCAGACACCTTTTCTCTTTCCTCTATAACGTCCCCTCGTAAAAGTGAACTCAACACACCACCAAAATCCTCATCCTCTTTGTGATGTTCAAATAATCGTGTATAAAATAACACCTCGTAGATATAGTGAAATAACAACAATACTGTTCGAAGTAACTGTCCTTCAAAAACTCGTGTGGTAGGAATAACAAAGATAAGACCGAGTTCTTTAAGATGGCTCACATTGTGATACTTCTTCTTGATAAATGTATCTGCATGAACAGCATACGTTTCAGAGAGCACATGAAGATGTAATGCTCGATATTCAAAATCAGAAAAAGAGAGTTTCTCATATAAAGGAAAAAATGATTCATGTAACCATGTCTTTTCTTCTAAGAAACGAAGTCCTGCAGCAATATCATACAAAGACTCTTTTGAGATAAGTTCTTCAACAGAGCCATACCCCAACGCAGCAAGCGTCCCTACAGGAGGACAGGTATATAAAAGGCGTTCAAATACTTTCCATGAAAGTACCCACCCATGAGGAGAAGCAAGTTCAGTTACAACTTCTTTAAACACGGGAGAAAATGCATCAGGAGAAATCTGTGGAGAAGAAAAGTACTTTTCAAGATCTTTGTTAAGGTCTGAAACAAGAGAAAATAAATGAGTATTATCAGAAAAAGACTTTTTCTTTAACAAAAGTCTCTGATACATATCCTCAATACCCCCTCCTTTAGAAGAAAAAAGCGTATCAATACGTTCTACCTCTTCTTTTGGAAGGGAAAGCGCATCACAAAGCCATTGGTATGCATCACTCATGATAGTGGTGTTACCTGTATTGGGAATTCCTTCCAACGAGGAGAAGAAAACGCATCTTTCTTTAACGCTCCCTCAGAAGCTCCTTTGTGTTCCACAATTGATGTTGCATTCGCACTCCCCCTACGAAGTGCTTCCTGTATCACATCTACATCAAACGTATCGTGCCCAAGAAGTGTAGAAATAAATCCAGAACCAAACCCATCACCAGCCCCTGTTCTGTCAACAAGTTTCTCTTCAGGAAACGATCCAGCCTCGTATCGATATGATCCATCAGAAACAATTACTCCTTTTTTTCCTCGTGTCACCACAACAATACCTGCAACTTGTTTATCTAATACTGCAAATACTTTCTCTGGAGTATCAAAGGAAATACCGGTAATTATAGC
The DNA here is from genome assembly GCA_020724905.1 of Candidatus Paceibacter sp. Taxonomy (GTDB): domain Bacteria; phylum Patescibacteriota; class Minisyncoccia; order UBA6257; family JAGOQP01; genus DYGB01. The sequence goes on from DYGB01000001.1 coordinate 11,271, forward strand.
AGCCTCATGTTCATTAACAAATAACACATCAACAAAAGGAAGGTGTTCCCATAACTCTTTAGATCCTTCTTTGATGTGTACACTACTTGGGTTAAGGGCAACACGAATACCCTCTTTTTTTGCATGGGAAAGAAGACGATCAAATGTCTTGTATGAATAACCCGGAAGAGATACATACCACCACTGTGCAGCAAGTTTTTCTCCAACAATAGCATCAAGAGAAAACTGATCAAGCGCTCCGTGATGTGTGATAATACTTCTCTCACCATCTTGTAAAAGCACCACTGCCTGTCCTGTAGCACCCTCAACACGTTCAACCATATCATGAGAAACTCCTTCACGATCCAACCGTTCATATAACAAATTGGCAAACACATCATTCCCCACAGCACTCACTAGTGCGGTAGAGTATCCTTGCCGTGAAAATGTAATTGCTGCATTAACAGCATTTCCTCCAGTCGTACTATACACTCCCTCAGATGCATGTTTTTCTCCAAACGGAATAGCTAGCGCTTTTCCACTTGGGTTCTCCCAAGTAACATAAGGAAAAGAAACATTCCAGAATGAATCAATAGTACTTGAACCAATACAGATAACATCTTTCATACCTAACTACGTTTTCTTTTTATAACTTTTTGAGTAGCAATAATAATATCAGAAGAAAGAAGTTTGTACTGTTTGTACAATTCATACCCAGTACCTGATTGACCAAATTGTCCATCAACACCAATAAACTCCATAGGAACAGGATTCTTTTTTGAAAGTAGTTCTGAAATTGCAGATCCAATTCCTCCATAGATAGAATGTTCTTCAACACTCACCACAGCCCCCGCTCGAGCTACCCATGAGAGAATCTCTTTGGTATCAAGAGGAACAATTGAAGGAACGTTAATAACGACACTATGAATCTTTTTCTTTTCAAGATCACGAGCTGCCTTAAGAGCTTCATGAAGTACCGGTCCTGCGCCAATCAACACAACATCAACACGTTTTGTTTTAGGAATCCAGAGTGGATAGGCTCTCCCTATCTGAAATGGTGTATCTTTTGTTGTGATAACAGGTGTTTTCTCTCTTTGTAAACGAATATATACAGGACCCCTCACTCCTGCTGCAGCAACAGTAGCTCGTTGTGCCTCAAGCGCATCAAGAGGAACAAGAACTCTCATATTTGCCATAGAACGCATCAGTGCAATATCTTCAAGACTCTGATGTGTTGCTCCATCAGGACCAGTTAACAGCCCCGCATGATGTCCTGCTATTTTGACATTCGAATCGTTATACGCACACAACGTACGAATCTGTTCCCAGTTTCTTCCAGGAGAAAATGTTGCATACGAGTTAATAAAAGGAATCTTTCCAGAAATACCCATCCCTGCAGCAACAGCTGCCATATTCTGCTCAGCAACACCAACATCAAAGAATCGATCAGGATAGAGACGAGAAAACCAGTGACATCGAGTTGATTCTTCCAAATCAGCGGTAATAACAACAACGTTTTCATTTTCTCCAGCTTCTAAAAGACCCCTCCCATACCCATCTCGAAGAGCCTGCATGTCTTCATGCCCTGAAAAAAGTGTGTGTGAAAGTGAAAGCGCTTTGTGTATCATGCTTCTTCTTTACCTAAACGAATAATACGAACGTGAAACCAAAAGAGTGGTAACCCTACAAGAATAAACGCAAGTGACTGAGAAAGTTCTCTGTGAGTACGAGCTGTTTGTTCTTTTTGTTGATATTCCTCTAACTGTTGTTGATCTATATCTTTCTCTCCATCAGGTGTTTCAAGCCGCATAGGGTATGCATAGTATGAATCAGCATCGGTAAATACAAATGAGCGAAATCCAAGATCAATCATCTGCACAGATCCAATAACTAAAATAATGAGCCCAACTGATGCAAAGATATACAGATACAATGTTCGAATGAATGTAGATTGAAGTGCCATAGTTATATATATTACTTATTCCTCCTCACTTTTAATTTTTCCCCCAAGCTTTCGAAGCTGTCGCAGTGCTTCTCGTGCTTGTTTCTTGTTTGGTGGCATCCCATGCCACACATATTCTCGTTCCATAAAATCAACTCCTTTCCCTGGTATGGTATGAGCAATAATAACGGTTGGTTTCTCATAGACTGCCTTTGCTTCGAATACTGCGCCGATAAATTCCTCAATATTATGTCCATCAACATCAATAACGTTCCATCCACATGCTTCATATTTATCTCGAAGTGGCTCTAAAGGAAGTACATCCTCTGTATACCCATCAATCTGAATATTGTTCCGATCAATAACAGCGGTAAGGTTGTTGAGACGATATTTCCCTGCAAGCATAATAGCTTCCCAGGTATTTCCTTCTCCATGCTCTCCATCAGAAAGAACAACATAGGTTCGAAACTTCTTCTTGTCTAGTCGCGCACTCAATGCAACACCAATTCCCTGAGAGAGTCCTGATCCAAGAGGACCTGATGTTGTTTCAATTCCAGGAAGTGAAAGGCGGTGAGGATGTCCTTGTAGAGGAGAGGCAAATGAACGAAGTGTTTTTAACTTTCGGAGAGGAAAATATCCAGAACGTGCAAGCGCTGCATATTGGATAGGACAAATATGCCCATTAGAAAGGATAAGCCGATCCCTCTCATCATATGAGGGATCCTTTGGATCATGGTTAAGAATATAAAAATAAAATGCACTCATTATATCTGCCATACCAAGAGGTCCTGCAGAATGCCCTGATCCTGCACTCTCAAGCATCCCAATAACATCTTGGCGTAATTGATTTGCAGTACTGTACAATTCTTTTATACGTGCATGTGAGATATACATATCAAAGTGATATAAGTTGACGATACGCTAATGATGGATCGTTATGCTGCCAAATAAAGGATGCGGAGATAATTCGTTCAATTCCTTTCCCTCGTAAATGCAGTGCTGCTTCCGGTTCTATTCCTCCATCAACACTCAGTATACCATGCGCAGATACCTGCCTCAACGTTGTTATATGAGCATCAATCATATGAGAAAATGATTGTCCAGATGCACCAGGACTCACTGCGAGAAGTAATGTATGAGAAGCAACATGGGAAGAAAAAAATGAACGGATAGTTTCCTCTGTATCATGAATATCAAACACAGGAACACTTTTCTGATACTCCCACAGTGTATCATCTTTTACCGCTCGAGGATGAAAATATAGATAAGAAAAAAGATCGTCCTCCAAAAGATCTGCAACATCTTTACACGAATGCACCTCTCTCATCACATGTGCCTCATAGGTAAAAGACGGATACTGAGCCATCACCGCTCTGTCCCAATATGAATCTTGAGAAGAAAATGGTTTTTGAGATATATCAATATGTAGTGCTGAAGGAAATGGAGAAAAATGACTCACCGCCTCAAGACGCTCTGAGAAACATTCAGGAGAGGAACAATTAAGAGCAGGGATAACTATCATACAGAACCAAACCCATTACGTGTTTCAATGTCTTTTATATCCTGGATACGTTTTAGATGTTGAGGATCATTATCAAACGGAGTATCAAGCCATGCAGATACAATTTGAATCGCCTCATCTCGAGAAAGCATATCAGCCCCCAGTGCAAGCACATTCGTATCATCATGTTCCCGAGATACTGCCGCATGCTCAGGAGAAAAACTTAATACACTTCGAATGAAACGAAATTTGTTTGCTACGATATCAACACCAACACCAGACCCACAAATAACAATCCCCCGATGATTAAATGGATCTTTACTTACTGCCTCAGCAGTTTTTGCTGCAAACTCTGGATAATCATCATTCTCATCGTACTCACTATTCCCACAATCAACAACGTGATACCCTACCGATTTCAGGTAGGTAATAATCTCTTCTTTAAGGGAAAATCCCCTATGATCAGCTCCAATACAAATAACCATATATCTTAGTATACAAAAAAATCTCCTTACTGTAACGTGGCAGAACTTGGAGTAATGCTCTGAACCTGATATCGCTCAGAAAGCTTGCTGTCAAATAACGAGACCGACTCAATTCCTTCCATAGAAACATCAACAATCCCCACCATTCCACGCATGGTTTCATCAGAAAAATACTGATCAAAGATAAAATTCCCAAGGCTGTAAAAAATAACTCCTCCCTTGTACCAGGCAACATCTTGAACGACATGGGGATGATGCCCCACAACAATATCAACCCCTGCATCAATAAGACGATGTGCAAGATTCTCTTGTCGTTGATTAAATACTTCGTATTCCTCTCCCCAGTGCAGTGAAACAACCTGAATATCACTTATCTCCAAAGATTCCCTTACACGATCAAATACCAAAGGATCATCACACCCAAAAAGTCCAGGAGTATTTCCTGCACGAGCAAACTCTCCAAACACATCACTACAAGCAAAAAAAGAAACACGTGGATTTTCCCCCACAACAACAATTTCAGATGCTGCCTCCTTATTCTCCCCCACACCAACACTTTCAATACCATGTGCGGACAATATGCTAACAGTATCTAGTAACGCCTCAGCACCCCAATCATAAATGTGATTATTAGCAAGAGAAAGAACAGAAAAATGACTCTCTAAAAGACCCTCTATGACACGAGGATCGGAACGAAAAGAATATACCGAACCCATATCAGTCCCTCTCTCAGAAATAGAAGTCTCTAAATTTCCAAACACAATATCACTATCAGAGAAAAAATCCTTACTCACCCCAAAAGGATAGAGCGGATCATCTTCTTCCTTGATAATCTTCCCCACACTACGAGAAAGCATAATATCCCCCACAACTGCAATTGAAACAGATTGAGGAGAAGAGTTTTCTTGCATGAGAGACTCATCCCTTTTCTCTTCAGGAGGAAATATAAAAACAAACGAAAGAATAAACAAGCACACAACACCTATCCATAAAAATTGTCTCATATACTAGGAACGGTGTTGAGCAATTGCTTCTGCATGAGCACGAAGTGTTGCTACATACCCCCACTCATTGTCATACCATGAAAGAATCTTTACCAAATCTCCATCAACAACACGGGTATAGGAAAGATCAACAAGAGCTCCATAGGGCATACCAATAACATCTGAAGAAACGATAGGATCATGTGTCACAGCAAAGGTTCCTCTCCATCGTGGGTCAGAAGCTCCTTTCTCTAAAATACTATTCACTTCCTCAACACTTGTTTTCTTCTTTGATACGAATACAACATCAGCAACTGATCCAGCAATAACAGGAACACGAAAGGCAATACCATCAAATGTATCTGCAAATGATGCTTGTGCACGCCCCAGTGCATGAGCAGCTCCTGTGCTAGAAGGAATAATATTCTGAGCAGCAGCACGTCCTCGTCTCACATCCTTTCCTTTTTGCACTGTATCAACAAGACTCTGTGTTGATGTATACCCATGGACCGTACTCAACATTGCCTTTGTAATACCAATTGTTTCAGAAAGAAGCGCAAGTGGAGGAGAAATTGCATTTGTCGTACATGATGCATTCGAAGAAATAGAGCAGGTAGCAAGGTCACCCTCATTAACTCCAATGAGGACTGTTTTCCCCCTCTCCCCATCATCATCCTTAGAAGGAGCGCTCATGAGTACATGTGAAGCTCCTGCGCTCAAATGAGCAGAGGCTTTTTCATAGGTAGTAAATACACCTGTTGATTCGATAACAATATCAACACCTAGTTCTTTCCAGGGAAGCTTAGTAGGATCAGGTTCATGAAAAAACGGAATGCTTTTATCACCAACGATAATATGATCACCCTGAACTTTTACCGACTCACCAAAGGTACGATATACAGAATCGTATGTGAGGAGATAAGCAAGATTATCTATATTACCAAGGTCATTAACCCCAACAATCTCACACCACTCTTGATTATAGACCTGCCTAAAAAATAATCGTCCGATACGACCAAATCCATTTATTGCAATACGTACTGGTTTCATGTTTCTATTTTACCGCATGAAACATGATATATCCAGAAACACCCTTTATCGTATCTCTGCTCCTAACTCTTCTTGAGTTTTTTGAATAATGGTTCCTTGGATATTATTTACCTCATCATTGGTAAGGGTTCTTTCTGGAGAACGATACACGATACGAAATGTGTAACTCACTTTCCCAGAACCAAATTTTTCTTTATTTCGATAGGTGTCAGTAAGTTTAACCTCCTCAATAAGATCATCAGCACAATCACGAACAATTTCATAATAGTTATTCAAGCTTGTTTCCTCAGGAACAATAAAAGAAATATCTCGATAGGTCATAGGGTACTTACTCACCTCTTCATATACACTATCAAGACCTCTAAACTGATCTACGATACGAGGATCATCAGACCAAAATACACGGATATCAGGAATCTGCATCTTTGCCATAGCAAGTCGCTCAAGTCCAAATCCAAATGCCCATCCGTTATATACTTCAGGATCAACTCCCATACGTTTAAGAACTTCAGTGTGCACCACTCCGGCACCAACGACTTCAAGCCATTGTTTCTCTTCTTTTTCCTCTTCATCATTCCCCTTTCTCATAACTTCAATTTCAATCTGCGTACTTGGATTCGTAAACGGAAAAGTATCTTCTAAAAATCGATAGGTAATACCATCTCCATAGATAGCTTTGGTAATAGCGGTTAACACTTCCTGTAGTTCAGGAATTCCAATAATATGTTTTTCTTTTTTGCAGATATAGAGTCCATCTACCTGATGGAATACAGGAAAGTGATTCCTGTCTATCTCATCTTTCCGAAATACTTTCCCATGCGCTAAAAGACCCACCTCTCCTTCTTGTTCCAATTCTTCCATCGTTTCTTTCCGACGAAGATAGTAGGGCCACATCGTTGTCGTATGTGTTCGAAGTACATGAGTATCGTCAACATAATATGTATCAGTTTCATTCCGACTTGGATGATCTGAGGGTGTGTTTAAAATATCAAAATTATCCTCAACACTGACAATTTCAGGAAAATGCATTACATCAAACTGTGTAAACATATCCAATGCAAGCACTGCATCAACAATATATTTGATAGGAGACCTTTCTTTTCGAGACAGATCAGGTAAGTGTAAAAGACGTTGCAAGCGAAGACCCTTAACATCTTCGCGTGTTTCAACGTCTTTTCTCAGTTTTTCACTGACAGGATCTGTGATATCGATATAATGTCTATCTGTCATAATAATCCCAGTGTACTGAAAAAAAGACTGAAAAACAAATAAAAACACCTCTTTAAAAGAGATGTTTATATCTGTGCGCGAGAGAGGACTCGAACCTCCACGGGACGTAATGCCCACTACCACCTCAAGGTAGCGCGTCTACCAATTCCGCCACCCGCGCAAAAAGAACACTGCTATTATCAACTAAACGAATACTATTTGCAAGTATACATATAAAAAGAGAGCTCAGGCGAGCTCTCTTTTTTAGAGTGATACTCCAATCTTCTTTCGAGACATTCTCTTAGAGACTTTTCTAAGATAATAGAGTTTTGCACGACGAACACGTGTTGGTTCAGTTACCACGGTAACTGATGCAATAAGTGGTGAGTGAAATGGATAAATCTTTTCAACCCCAACACTGTCAACAACACTACGAACGATAAAGGTAGCATTCTTCTGCGTACCATTCTTTCGTGCAAGCACAATGCCACGAAACGGTGTTGTTCGTTCTTTATCTTTTTCCTTGATACGCTCTTGTACTACAACGAGCATTCCAGGTTTAATTTTCTCAATTGCTTCTATTCCAGTCATACGAAACGATACTACCTTAAAGAAGAAAAAATGTCAAAGAGAAACAAGCTCATTCATATCACTCCACAGAGGAGCCTCAATAGTTCTCCTCTCACCATCAAGATCTAAAAATGAGATAGAAAAAGCATGAAGCAAATGCCGAAGCACAGGAACATCCTTATTCTTTTTAGGGCTGTAGAGCTTATCTCCTACGATAGGGTGATTAATGCTATTCATATGTACTCGTATCTGATGCGTTCTTCCCGTACGGGGTGTTATTTCAAGAAGTGTACAGGTACGTCCTCCCCACTCAAATACTTTAAGGGGATTGTATGAGGTAATCGCCTCTTTCCTCATCTTCTGTCCATGAGTACTTCTTCGAGTTGACCCTCTCACAAGACCAATGGCAGCATCGATAGTTCCAGGTTCTGTCACCTCTCCATGAACAATCCCTAGATACACTTTATGTACCTGTCGTTCTAAGAACTGTTTTTTTATATGTATATAAAATTCCTGACTTCGAGCAACAAGAAGTACACCACTTGTTTCACGATCAAGACGATGTATAACACCAGGACGATGTATAAGATCATCTCCTACCTCTGCGATTTCAGGGAACATCTCCTGAGCCCATGAAACAACTGTCTCAATTTCACTCTGATGAGAAAAGGTATGCACAAGCACACCAGGAGGTTTATTGATAGCAACAACGTGATCGTCTGTATATACAACAGGAATATCCATTTTGTGGGCGATAGAGGACTTGAACCTCTGGCCTTCACAATGTCAATGTGACGCTCTAACCACCTGAGCTAATCGCCCTCTATCTTTTATGTGCGTGTGGAAGGAATTGAACCTTCGACCTCTGTCTTATCAGGACAGCGTTCTACCACTGAACTACACACGCAAAAACATACTACCCGATTGTATCCACAAATAACTTTTTTTTCAAGGTGTCACTGTTGGTTGAGACTCCCCTATCCCTAAATCAGACAATTCATCAAGATGAAATCCAGCTGATTCCTCCATCGTTGTTGTTTCAATATCAAGTGCAGTATCAATGCGTCCAGCAAGAAAACTAATTGAAACAACAAACAGAATAAGGACTCCAATGCTCAAAAGAATGCCAACAACAATAAATACCACCTCCTCACGTTGAGAACGAGACTCTGTGATACGTTCAAACCATCCTCGTATACGTACGATAAGTTGTTTCATAGGCTATTTAAAATACACATACCCATTAAATGATAATCGCATCACATCACTCCGTTCTTGATTCCTCATATCAAGAGAATCAATACGAATAGAAAAGAACTGTTCTTCAAGATGTTTCATAAATGAAATAAGTTGAGAGGGTCGTCCCTCAGCAGTAGCAGAAAACGCAATTAAGTTAAGCCCTCCTCCTGCGCCAGGTTCTTCATTTCCAAATGAAAAGGTGAACACAACATCATCACCAGCAGCAACTTCCTTAAGTCTATTATTGTATTCAACTAAATCATCTTTACTAGGAACAAGAAGAAATACATCATCTTTGTACAAACGAGCTTGATCCCATTGCTTTTTAAGAATAGAAAGTCCTTCGGTTGATTGAATCAACAACGATCGTTGTGATTGAAGCGTTGCAATAGATTCAGCCTCCTTGTTAATATTCGCTCGAAAAAGAATGAAGAACGTAACAAAAATAATAATCACAACACCAAGAATAATTAATTCTCGTGTGAGTGCCTTTTTATAGTCAGTGCGAATAATCATAACAAAGAGTGGAAATCAATATAGAAATGATACACAATAACAGTATACCGCAAAAGAGCTATGCAACTCAATTACACAACACATATTTCTCCTCCACTCTCACATATCCCTCATCCCCCAACGCAGCTCTACATACAGGGAACCTACACGCCAACACCCTATGGTGTTGCAGTGGTAGGAACTAGAAACCCTCTTATCTCATCAGAGCAAGAAGCATTTCTCTTCTCCTATATCTGTGCACAACAGGGCATTACCATTATTAGTGGTCTTGCCTACGGTATCGACGCCGCAGCACACACAGGAGCACTTGCAGCAAAAAAGCCAACATGGGCAGTTTGTGCTCATGGACTTAATCGCATCTACCCAAAAACACATACTCCCCTTGCCCATGCTATCCTTGAAGGAGGTGGAGCACTGATATCAGAATACACACCACATACACCCCCTCTCCCAAAACAGTTTCTCCAGCGAAATAGAATTATTAGTGGTCTTGCAAGTGCTGTTGTTATTATAGAAGCTCCTCGACGATCAGGAACACTTAATACTGCTCGTCACGCTCTCGAACAAGGACGAGACGTATATGTATTTTCTCCTCTACAAGAACACAAAGAACGCTTCCAAGGGTCAGCTGACCTTATCGCTGATGGAGCAATTCCTATACGAAGCGCTCAAGACTTTTTATCCCTTCATACCTTCTATCCGTTGACATAACACAAAAAACGCATACACTCAGTGCAATAGACCTATGAAATTACTTATCGTAGAATCCCCAACAAAAGCAAAGACCATAGCACGCTTTATCCCCGATAAAGACCTGAAAGTTGAAGCAAGTGTGGGGCATATTCGTGATATTCCAAAATCAAACAAAGACGCTATTGATATAGATAATGGCTTTACTCCCCGATACATCATCCCAGAAGAGAAGAAAAAAGTTGTTGCGCTGTTAAAAAAACAGATTCAAAAAGCTGATAGTGTCTATCTTGCAACTGACCCTGATAGAGAGGGAGAAGCTATCGCATGGCACATACAAGAAGTCTGTGATATCAAAAACCCTCAACGTGTGGTATTTCATGAAATTACCAAAGAAGCAGTATCAGAAGCACTGGCTCACCCTAGAGAGATAGACATGAATCTCAAAAAAGCCCAAGAAGCACGACGTGTACTTGATAGGCTCTTTGGGTATGACCTCAGTGGACTAATCTGGAAAAAAGTACGCTATGGACTTTCAGCAGGACGCGTACAATCTCCTGCACTACGTATTATTGTAGAAAAAGAAAAAGAGATACGAGCATTTAATCCAGAAACGTATTGGATTATCGATGCTCTTTTTAACACAAAGAAAAAAGAAACACTTCCTGCTACATACGAAAAAACTCTCACAGACGAGAAGGAAAAAGATGAGATCCTTAAACGAATCCCTTCCGCTTCATGGCACATTGCTGGTATTGAAGAAACACAAGCAACACGAAAACCACGAGCTCCCTTTACCACCTCAACCCTACAACAAAGCGCTTCTTCATTTTTAGGATACTCCCCAAGTATCACGATGCGACTTGCTCAAAAACTCTATGAAGCAGGACATATCACCTACATGAGAACTGATAGTATCTCTCTGAGTAGTCAGGCAATTGGGCAGATGGCATCTGTAATAGAAAAGACGTATGGAAAAAACTATCTTGAAGTGCGACATTACAAGACAAAATCAAAAAATGCTCAAGAAGCTCATGAAGCAATCCGCCCTACCAATAGTGCTATCCCTTCAGCAGGAGCAACTCCTCAAGAAAAAAAGCTCTATGATCTTATACGAACACGAGCTCTCACCTCTCAAATGAAAGATGCTCAAATAGAAAAGAAAAAGATTCTCATTACAGATGAAACAGAAACAGATACTTTTGTGAGTAATGGATCTCATATTATCTTTGATGGATGGCTCAAAGCAGACATCAGAGCAAAGCAAGAAGATGTATTACTTCCTCCATTAGAAAAAGGACAACCCCTTACCCTCGTCTCACATGAGAGCCAAGAAAAACAAACAGAACCACCACGACGATATTCAGAAGCAGGAATCATTAAAGAACTTGAAAAACGAGGTATTGGACGACCAAGTACCTACGCTACTATTATCCAAACACTTCAAAAGAGAGGGTACGTGATAAAAGAGAAACGTTCCCTTATCCCAACAGATACTGGAGAGGTAGTAAGTAATTTTCTCTCACAACATTTCTCAACCTATATCAGCGACTCATTTACCGCAGAGATGGAAGATGAACTTGATGAGATTGCACAAGGAGAACGCACCTATAAAAAAACTCTCTCAGATTTCTATACCTCATTCAAACAAGAGGTTGATAAAAAACAAGATATAGAAAAGCTCACTACGCTTGGGAAAGCTCCTGACACCATAGTCTGCCCTCTTTGTGGATCAGGGATGGTACAAAAACTAGGACGAGGGGGAGTATTCCTCAGTTGTGATAGATTTCCAGAATGTCATGGATCACGAACAAAAGATGGAAAAGAAATACAACCACCGAAGGATACCGGAAAAACATGTCCACACTGCGAAAAAGGAACATTAGTTGAAAAAGAAGGAAAGTATGGAAAATTCACTGCCTGTAGTAAGTATCCAAAATGTACCTATATAGAGAAAAACGAAAAGCAAGAAAAAGAATATCTTGAAAAATATTCAACAGGAATTACCTGCCCTGTCTGTAAAAAAGGTCAAATGGTTGAAAGAAAAGGACGGTATGGAACATTTTACAGCTGTTCACAATATCCTTCTTGTACCTACACGACAAAAGCAAAGCCTCTTGATAAGATATGTGGATACACACGAGAAGATGGAACGACATGCCAAGCACTTATGATGGAAGGAACAAAAACAATTCCCCAGCGATGTAGTGATAAGACATGTCCAAACCATAACCCTCATAAACTCTAACCATCTATGTCTCTCTCACAAATTCTTGAAACATATCGAACATGGTTTCCTGATGATGCTGATGGCATTGTCCTTATCCAACAAGCATACCTGTACGCAGAAAAAATACACAAAGGACAAGAACGAGCAAGTGGAGAGGCATACATTACTCACCTCGCACACACAGCCCTGCAACTTGCACAGTGGAGACTTGATGCGCAAACAATTGCAGCAGGACTTCTCCATGACAGTATTGAGGACAAGCAAATTGCAACAGGAGAAATAGAAAAACGTTTTGGAAAAGACGTCCTGTTCCTCATCGAAGGAGTAACAAAACTTTCAAAAATAAAATATAGAGGACAGGAACGAAGTCTTGAGTCCCTGAGGAAAATGATTCTTGCTATCAGTAAAGATCTCCGTGTTATTTTTATTAAACTCGCTGATCGTCTTCATAATATGAAGACTCTTGATCACCTTCCCCCTCCAAAACAAAAACGTATTGCACTTGAAACAGATGAGGTATACGCACCTCTTGCTTCACGACTCGGTATGCAACATGTATCAGGAGATCTTGAGGACCTTGCGTTCCCCTATCTCTATCCTGATAAATACGAATGGATAAAAGAACATGTACAGGAAACCTACGATGCACGAAACAGATATCTTGAATACGTAAAGCCACTTGTTGAAAAACAACTTAAAAAGATAGGAGTTATTCCCCTCCGTATTGATTATCGAGCAAAACGAATCTCAAGCTTGTATAAAAAACTTCTCAGATATGAAATGAACCTTGAACACATTCATGATCTTGTTGCGATGAGAATCATCGTAAAAACAATTGATGATTGTTACCTTGTTCTAGGAGCAATACACCAACTTTGGAGACCACTTCCAGGAAGAATAAAAGACTATATTGCACTTCCAAAACCAAATGGATACAGAAGTCTTCATACGACCGTATTTTGTTTAGAAAATAGACCAACAGAATTTCAAATACGCACACAGGAAATGCACGATGAAGCTGAACACGGAGCTGCTGCTCACTGGTTCTATGAATCACACAGAGGCACAAAACAACATAAAAAAGGAATCGGAACAGCAACACAACAACACGAAAGCTCTATTGTAAAACAACTAAAAGAATGGCAAGAAGAATTCCCAGGAACAAAAGAATTTGTTGAAGCATTAAAAGTTGATGTGTTCTCAGATCGCATCTTCGTTCTCACTCCCCAAGGAGAGGTTATCGATCTTCCTCGAGAAGCAACCCCTATCGACTTTGCATACCACATACACAGTGAGGTTGGAAACTCTTGTATTGGAGCAAAGGTAAATAATAAGATTGTCCCACTCGACTACCAACTTCAATCAGGAGACTATGTAGAAATACTCACTCAGAAAGGAAAAAAACCATCATCATCATGGCTTGATACCGTACGAACAAATTATGCACGAAAAAAAATACGCCTCTCTCTTAAAAAGAAAATGCTTATCCCTAAAAAAACTGAATTTAGAATTACCTGTGAATCTCGAGTTGGAATGATAAAAGATATCTCCTCAATATTTTCACGAAACAAAATATCAATAACAAGTCTTCAAACTATTGAAAATGAAAAGTATCCTCTCATAAAAGCATTGGTTGATGTTGATAACAGAACACGAGCAGAACAAATTCTTCTCAAACTCAAAAAGATAGAGGGAGTAAAAGAGATATCATACAAACTTATATAAATGTTGTATACTATATACTATGGAGAATGAGAAAAAGAGTATATTATCTTGGTTTAAACTCTTTAAAGAAAAAGGAGAAAGTGTAGATATTATTGCTTTTATAGCAGGAATTTTTTTCTTTTTCCTTGGAATTAATTTTATAATAAATACCTCAGGAATCATTACTCCTCTTTTATTTTTTTCGATAGGATATATGTTTATCAGAGCAGTAAATATTAGAATTCACAGAGATAAAGAAAAGAAAGTAGAAGAGAAAATTCCTGAAATTAAAAAGAGGTCTTCCTTCACCTTATCAAAGAAACAAGTTGTTCTTGTAATTGTCTTATTACTTGTCAATGTAGTACTAATAGTATTAGAAGCAGGATTATTTACTCCCCTTATAGTACAGTTACCATTATTAGCACTTGCATTCCCTATCGCATTAGGAGAGATAATAACAGAAACTCCATCCAGGGGATATTTCTATTTCTCTCTGATACTCCTTTCTCTATTACTTTTTATTTCACTAAGCATACTTTTATTTTTACTTATAAATGACATTCAATTTCTTTAAAAACTTCTATAAAGGAAGAATAAGTTCAACACAATATCTAAAAGCACGTTTTCTGCTAATGATATTGCTCATCATTATAATAATACTAGGTATCGTACTTGGACAAAAAGATGGCAGAATTGCCGTGGGAATGATAGTTGCCGGAATGGTTCTTTTTATTATATTCGATCAATCTATTTCTGTACGAAGACAACACGATTTAGGAAAAAATGGTAGGAATAATATATTTTTATTTTCCTTCCTGAATAATCTAGAAGATGGGGTGGATGCTGAAAATGAATATGGACCCCCTCCGAAAAAGAGAAACGTATTTAAAGTTATATTAAATAAGGATTAGCTATTCTGATATATGAACCAAACGTTCATACTTTACACTCCTTTCAGGACGAACAGGAGCGCCTGCTTTTATTCCCCAAGCACCAATTCCCACTGCAAGGTCTGAAATAAAGGTATCAAGTGTCTCTCCACTTCGATGTGAGGCAACTGCTCTCATTCCATGGGCATACATATATGAAACAACCTCAAGCACTTCAGTTATCGTCCCTACCTGATTTGGCTTAACGATACATGCATTCACCGCCCCCTGCTTGGATGCCTCTGCTACACGAGGTAATTGTGTCACTGTTAAATCATCTCCAACAATTAAAAGATCTTCGCTTTTTACCTTTTCAAACAGTTCTGAGAATGAAGCAAAGTCATCTTCATGAAATGGGTCTTCAAGAAAGAGAAGTGGATAGGTATCGATGATGTGTACATATTCAGATAATAATTCCTCCTTTGATATCTCTTTTCCCTGATACAGATACATACCATCTTTGTAAAATTCACTTGCTGCAGCATCAATCCCTATCCCACAAGGATAGTGATATTTCTCAATAAGGTCAGAGAAGATATCAAGTACCATATGAGGAGAATCAAATGGAGCAGAAAATCCAGCCTCATCTCCCATGGCAATATTTGCATCATCAAAATATGAAGACAACTTTCTTCCTAACTTTGAATACAGCTCCTGGATAAGCCCAAGCCCAACAGCGACATCGTCAACAAGAGGAATAACATGAAACTCCTGAAATGAAAGTGGAGATACATGAAATTGAGATCTCCATGCAGAAGAAAATGATCCATGAGCACCTCCATTTACCAAATTAGCAACAAGATAGGGAGACTTCTTTTGAGCAGAAGGAACGCGAGAAAGAAATTCTTGATGTATATAGTCATACACTTCCTGTTTTCTTTCCCGTGACATAAGGCGAGCAAACGCAATAGAGAGAGCAAGCATCGTATTAGCCCCAAGCACATGTTTGTCCTCACTCCCATCCCATTGAGAAAGAAACATGTCAAAATCTTTCTGGGAAGAAAAATCCTCTTGGTACAACTCTTTATGTATTCGATCAAATGATCGTAATGCCTCCTGAAATGGAAGTGCAACCGCTTCATGAGAACCAGTACTCTTCCCATGAGGAACACTCGCTTTCACAGAAAATCTTCCTGAAGTAAGGACAACTTCAAGTGTTTGTTCCTTTCGAGAATCAAGAAGTGGACGAAGTTGAGCTGTATGAATATACATACTATGATTTCCTCTTTTTCTTTTTTGCTGACTGGAGATAAGAACGCGTCTTCATAACTACATCAGGATTGAGGGACATACTCTCAATTCCCTCATCAACAAGAAACTTGGCAAACGAAGGGATATCAGAGGGAGCTTGTCCACAAATACCAATATACTTCCCTCTCTTCTTGCACACTTGAATAACAGAAGAAACACTTTTCTTAACGGACGGATCAGTTTCATGTGCAATCGTTCGTACTGCACCATGTCCATCACGATCAATCCCCAACACAAGCTGGGTAAGGTCATTGGACCCAATGCTCATTCCATCAAATACATCAAGGAATGCATCAGCCTCAATCACATTAGAAGGAATCTCACACATCACATATACTTTCAATCCTTTTGAAAGAAGGCCTTTTGATTGGATCAATTTTTTAACTTTTCTTCCTTCTTGAGGAGTACGGCAAAATGGAACCATCACATGCAGGTTATCAAATCCCATAGCAATACGAACCTTCTCTATTGCATCAAGCTCAAGCATAAATGCATCCTGAAAATCAGGGTGATAGTATCGAGAAGCACCTCTCCATCCAAGCATAGGATTTTCTTCTTGTGGCTCAAAGAGTTCTCCTCCAATTAAATTACGATACTCATTTGTTTTAAAATCAGAAAACCGAACAATAACTTCTTTTGGATAAAATGCTGCAGCAATACGTGCAATACCGTAGGAAAGTCTATCAACATAAAAATCTGTTGGCTTTTCATCCCCAATATACGCATCAATACTACGAAGAATTTTCTCTAGTATTTCTTTGCGAGAAGATGATGCTTTTGAAAGTTTCTCATATTCTTTTTTAAGTTCTTTGTAGCGAACAAGTGCCATAGGATGAATACCGATATCAGAAGCAATAATAAATTCTTCTCGAGCAAGTCCAACACCATCGTTAGGGATAAATGATTTTTCAAATGCGCTCTGTGGAGTAGCAATATTCATCATAATCTTTACCGGAAGTTTTGCTCCCTCTTTTACTTTCTGACGAGACACGGAAAAAGGAACACGTCCTGCAAGCACAACCCCATCACTCCCTGTACTATCAACAGTCACAACATCTCCTGTGTGAATATTTCGAGTAGCAGTTTCTGTTCCTACAATACAGGGAATACCAAGTTCTCGAGATACGATAGCAGCATGAGATGTTCTCCCTCCTTTATCAGTTACGATAGCTCCTGCTCGTTTCATAATAGGTTCCCAATCAGGATCAGTCATATCAGTAACCAAAATCTCACCATCTTGAAAAAGATGCATATCTTTTGCATCAAGAATAACACGTGCTTTCCCACTCACAATATAACTCCCTACCGATGCTCCTTTTACAACAAGCGGAGCATCCCCTTCTCGTGTATAGGTAATGATAGTAGAAAAATCTTTTTGAGATTGTACAGTCTCAGGACGAGCCTGGACAATATAGAGCTTTCCATCGTTCCCATCTTTTGCCCATTCAATATCCATAGGAGTCCAGGTCCCCCGTCGCTTAGTATAATGATTTTCAATCGTAACAGCAGCTCGTGCTAACTCAAGTACTTCTGTATCAGAAAGTGTATAGGTACGTCTCTTTTTTTCTTCAACTGTTTCAATACGAGTAGGTTTCTTGTGTTTCTCTCCATACACCATACGACGTTCTTTTTTTCCAAGTGATTTATGAATAATAGGAGAAACACCTTTCTTTTCTAAAAATGGTTTAAATACAATATATTCATCAGGGATTACCTCTCCTTGCACAATCATTTCCCCTAGTCCCCATGCACCATTAATAAGAACAATATCAGGAAATCCACTTTCTGTATCAATGCTAAAAAGAACCCCAGAAGAAGCCCTATCAGATCGAACCATTTTCTGCACCCCTACTGAAAGCGCAACAGAAAAATGATCAAATCCTTTATCCTGTCTGTATGAGATTGCTCTATCGGTAAATAAGGAAGCAAAACAATTTCTCACTGCTTTGATAAGTGCTTCTTCTCCTCGAATATTAAGATAGGTTTCTTGTTGCCCTGCAAATGATGCATCAGGAAGATCTTCAGCAGTCGCTGAAGAACGAACCGCAACATCAACCCCTTTCCCATGAAGTTTTTCTAGTTTTTTATACGCATCAGCAATATCAGCAACAATATCTTCGGGCATATGTGCTCGTTTTATTGCACGACGAACAGCAAGTCCCTTTCTTTTCAAACTTGCAATATTACGAGTGTTCACAGACGCCAATGTTTTTTTAATGAAATCACGGAGTGACATCTTCCCCGTTAAGGTAGTAACAATACTTGAGTCAAGAATATGCCAATACGCATCGGCACTCACTGCAAACCCTCCAGGAACACGCACCCCTTCACCCTTTAACGCTGAGATCATTTCTCCTAGTGACGCATTCTTTCCTCCAACACGAGGAATGTCATCAAAAGAAAGATCAGAAAATGGAATAACATACTGTTTTTTCATACAGTATCATTGTAGCATATCTTCTCTTTTCTTATGAGCGTGCATCTATAATGCGAGCACCTCCAAGTAACTGTCCCTTTTTATTATAAAAAACACACGATTGTCCCTGAGCAGGAAATGTCTGGACAGGAGAAGAAAATACAACAGAAAGGCCCTCTCTGTTGACAAGTGTCGCTGCAAGTGAAGGCTGTCTATATCGAGTCTTCACATACACAGGAACTTCACCTTTTTTTGCAAGCTGATATTCTGTTTGCGTATCTAGTATATTGGAACTCCCCAACACTATTTCTGAAGTGTACGTAGAAGTATGATCAAATGGTGCTACATACAATGTGTTAGTGGTATCATTCTTTGAAACAACATATAGTGGCCCTGGACGATCATGGGTAAATCCATGCCTCTGTCCAATAGTATACAGATGTGTCCCTTCGTGTACCCCAATAGTTGCTCCTTTCTCATCAATAACAGAACCTTCTTTTGTACCAAGGTGTTCTTTAAGAAAATCTCGAAAGTTAAACTGTCCTAAAAAACATACTCCCTGAGAATCTTTTTTATCTGCGGTAGGGATAGCATTCTCACGAGCAATACGACGAATCTTTTCTTTTTTATACTTCCCTATCGGAAACAACAGAGAGGGAAGAACAGCTTTATTAATATCCCACAAAAAATATGTCTGATCTTTATTCTCATCTTTCCCCTGATAGATACGATGTGTATGACCCCAATGGGTAATACGTGCATAATGGCCAGAAGCGATATACTCAGCCCCTAGTGAAGCTATCTGATCATAGAGAAGACCAAACTTAATCTCACGATTACACACAACATCAGGGTTAGGAGTTATTCCTTCCCGATATCCTGTAAGTAAATAATCAACAACTCGTTTCTTGTATTCTTTCTCAAAATCAAATACATAAAATGGTATAGAAAGGGTACGAGCAACAGCAGCTGCATCACGTGCATCCCTATCCTGACACCCATCAACATTGTATCCTCGTATAAATGCTCCAATAACAGAGTATCCTTTTTTCTTTAAAAGAAGAGCAGCTACAGAAGAATCTACTCCCCCAGAAAGAGCAACTAAAACTTTAGGCTTAAGTGTGGTATATCTATTCCAAATACGATTCATATTAATCTTATACTAGATACTCGCATTAGTCTGATCGATTTGCACCATCGTATATATATTTTTCACTGATTTTCCAAACACCTTTCTCTCGAAACGCTGGAATGTTTTGACGTCGAGCAGCATTAGTCATAGCAGGAGCAGACTTGCTATGTTTTTTTATATATTCAGACAAAGGAATAATAGGATCACCTCTTAGATAAGTAATTCGTTTATGTAAAGATTCTATGAGAGCAAGAGACACCACCTTTTCCATCGTTTTAGTATTTTTATCATCACGATAATCATCAAAAGACCTATAATATTCTTTTTTCTCACTGTCCCGAATAATAATCATTGGAAACCCAAGTCGTTGAAGCTGAAAACAAATAAGTACACGACCGATACGACCATTCCCATCACAGAATGGATGAACTGTTTCAAAATTCAAATGGAACTTAACAATTTTGTCTAGAAAGTATGTAGTAAAATCACTCGTATATTCGGTAAGAATAGATTCAATCATGCGCTCAACATGCTCTGGAGCAGGTGCGACATGGGTACCAACTCGAACATATTCTCCCTCAGTTCTAAATCGGCCAGCAATATTATCATCAATACCACCGATAAGCATCTGGTGCAAAAGCAAAATAATCTTTTTATTTATTTCTGTCTCTTGAGATTTGTTACGAACATATCCCATAACACGGGCAAGATTTTTCGCCTCAAACACCTCTCGAACTGAAACGTCTCGAGCAATTTCCATATCTAAAAGAATTTTTTCTGTTTCCTTTAGGGTGAGTGTAGAATTTTCAATAGCATTAGAATTATAAACACTTTCTGGCACCTCAGCTTCATCAATCATAACCAAAAGTGATTCTTTGTCTTTGCGGAGTGCATCAAACTCAGCTTTAAGAGCTGTTATTCGATCTTTAATTGGTTTAGTTGTTGCCATAGACTTTTTTACTACTATGCATCTATTATAGTCTATTCACGTAAAAAAGTCAATCTTTAGTGAATGAGAGCCATATATTGCATGCCATTCACTAAAATATGGGCAATTAAAGCCTCTATACACTACTCTGCTTAGAAAATAGCCTGTATTTATACTCCTTTCTCTACTCGTTCAACGTATTCTCCCGTTTCTGTATTAACTCGAATAATATCCCCTGTTTGTATAAAAAATGGAGTATTGACTCGAGCACCTGTCTTTACCGTCACTGCTTTTGACCCTCCTGATGCAGTATCTCCTTTTATACTTGGGGGAGCTTCAATAACTTCAAGATCAATTTTTGCAGGAAGCTGAATCCCAACAAAAGTATCATTAAACCAGATTGAAAGAATTTCTGTCTGCTCAACAAGATAATTTTTCTTCTCTCCAATCTGTTCATCTGAAAGTGAAAACCTGTTTTGAGGATTTCCCACTTCATCAAACCACCACTCTCCTTTACGAGCATACAGGAAACGAGCATTCATTCTTTCAAGATCAGCTTCTCCAATATCATCACTTGGCTGAAATGAAAGTTCTTTTACTTTTTGTCCGATAACGTCACGAAGTTTTACCTTCATAACTGGCTTTCTCTGTTGCATGCGCAAAAAAGAAGCTTCGAGAACTTCATAAAGAGTTTCTTCAAAAACGATAAACATGCCTGGACGAACTTCATTATATGAAATCATAGATAGATGTAGTGTTACGTGTATATTATTTGTCTTTCCCTAATGCCTTTCGAATAACGTCTTTTAACTCTTTGACTGCTGTAGGTTTCTTTTCTCTTTCCTTGTGAGGTTTTTTCTTCCTCTCATCTTGTTTTAGTGTTTCAGCGAGAGACCGCTCCCCCTGTCGCGCAATCATCTCAGCAACACGCTCATGACTTCCAGCATATTCTTCCTGAATCTTTTTTTCAACCTCTCCTCGAGGAAGGGTAAACTTGTCACGAGAGTATTCCAAGATAACGTCATAGAGTGATTGTTTGGGGAGCGGTGGTGGAGGCAGTGTTCGAGCTGAGAAAGGACGAGATGACACCCCATCAATCATCAAACGGATATAGATATAGGTATTAGGAAGATTCACAAAATCACTCGCCTCAAATTCCTCAAAGAATTCTTTTTCTAAAAATTCTGCATCATCTGCTCCTACCCGAAATACAATCATTGTTCCCACGTTACCAAAAATAGCAGATTTCACCCGTTCATTGTCATCAAGCTGATCAATATACTGGTGAGCAAGAATCAAACATAATCGATACTTTCGTGCCTCAGAAAGAATCGTTGCAAATGATTCTGTTGCAAAGTTCTGAAACTCATCAACATAGAGATAAAAATCACGTCTCTCTTCTTGAGGAGTATCAACACGAGACATCGCAGCAAGCTGAAGTTTCGTAATAACCATAGCTCCAAGAAGCGCGGAGTTATCTTCACCAATTTTTCCTTTTGAAAGATTCACCACAAATATTTTCCCCTCATCCATGATACGTCGTGCATCAAATGATGAGTGTTCTTGTCCGATAATATTTCGAATCAACGGATTGGAGACAAACTGTCCCACCTTGTTCTGGATTGCAGCAACGGCCTCTGTTTCAAGTCGTTGTGTATAGCGAGCAAACTCATCAGCCCAGAATGAACGAACGATAGGGTCCTGAAGATTATCAACAATATTTTTCCGATACTCTTTATCAGAAAACATCTTCATAATCCCGAGCAATGTCGAATTAGGATACTCCAGCAATGCAAGAAGCGTATTGTTAAGAATATATTCCATGCGGGCAGACCAGGCATCAGGCCATATCTTTTTAAACACAGACATAAGTCCAGAAGCAACCAAATGTCTTTGTTCAAAATCAACACGTTCAAGTGGATTAAATGCGATGGGGTAATTTGTATCAGCAGGGTTAAAATACACTACATCATTAACCCGCTCTTCAGGAATAAAGTGAAGTACTTCTTCAGCAACCTCACCATGTGGATCAACAATACAGACTCCCTTCCCTGCTTTGATATCAGAAAGAACCATATTCAAAAGCAAGGTACTTTTCCCAGTACCTGATTTCCCAATGACATACATATGCTGTCTACGGTCAGCAGTTTTTACACCAAATATCCGTTCTTCATTTCGAAACGTTGTTTTCCCAAGGTGTAGAATATCTTTTTCATCCATAGCTTCACTATACCACTATTCAAGTGGCAAATTAACTGGAGGCGTACCTTTACGAGAATCAATCTTTCCAAGACGAGGAGCACGAACTGATGAGAGAGGAAAATGAAACAGTGTTGCCAACTCTTCTGAAGAGAGTATAGGGAACGTTTCATCAACCAAACGATTCGTATATCCAAACCGTCGTGTCTTAAGATAATCAAAGAGAATACGTTTTTTCCGTAACATCGTTGTTTTCTTTATCTTAGGAAACAACTTCATCTTGATTCCTCCTGCAACAGTAATCAATTTGTCAGGACGAAGACCATTCATGTGCTGTGTATTGAATTGTTGCAGTGATCCCATAACTGATGAAATGTTAAGAAAGCTAAAACTATCTTTCCGATCAATATAGACGAATCGAAGATTAGCCTGGAACACATGTTTTGATGCTTTGTTCTCAATTGCTCTTATCACATCCCTATCTCCTCCTGTCATATCAGATTTTCCTTCTTCATCTTTCTTCTTTTCAATAATAGCTTTAATTTCTTTTTGGGCGTCATCTTTGATAGAGACACCTGTTGCAGGACCCGTTGGACTTATCAAAAGCTGTATACATACCATCTCATCATCTTTCAGTTTTGACATTGCTTCAAACAATGGAGCAAGAGGATCAATACGTTCTTCCTCCTTTGAAAGTTCATGGAAAAAATCATGATACGTACGAATAGGATACACACTGTTTTTCACAAGGGTAAATCCTGATCCCCAAAGATCATAGGTATCATCAGGAAGTGTTGCGGGAAGATCATCCATGTAGTCTGTTGTCTCAGATATTTCAGCATCAGGATATTGGGCATAGAGTGCTGATTCTACAAGATTTCGATAATCTTTTGGTGTACGAACATAAAAAGAAATACCTCCTCCTCGAGCAACCATCTCAAAAGAAATCCATATGTCTACTTTTCCATCCAGATACTTGTTTAACGCAGGAATTCCAAATGAATAAATACCAAATAAGCTCGCAAATACTTGCTCCATTGATTTTGGGCCTCGTGCCTCCCCATGAGGAATACGAATCTGTAATATATTCCATTCAATTCCTTCTATAAACAAATATCGTTTATAAAAAAGCCGCATTTTCCAACAGAGAACAGCGGCAAAAATAGGAACAACAATCCACAGAGCAACAGAGAGTGCTTTATATACACCGACAATAAGAATATCCTCTAAAAACGGCATAAATTATGCAAGATGATAGTGTCCCTTATCGTTTTTTTTGAAAAACTTTTTATTCTGCAAATTAAGGAAAATAGTATTGTATTTCAATACACGTTCCTGAGAAACAAGACTTACAATATCTTCAAGAGGAAGTGAACCGTGCTTCTTTAAAATACGTTGTAACACTTCACGTGTTGTTCCTGGTTCAACACCAAACTCTCGAAGAGAATACAGTCCTCGTCCAACCAACACAAATCGCTTATCTTTTATCAATTCATTATGTACTGTTTGAGGATGAGCTTTCTTTGTATCAAATTCAATATCATTAATATGTTGTGCAATGTCACGAAAGTGCATTGGTTCTTTTCTTTTCTTCAAAATCAAGTATGACTTGTCACGAACTGTTTTTGGAGTAATCTCAGGCCATTCTACAAGTCCAAAATCTCCAAATGGATTTACTGAAAACTTCTTTGAGTTTAACAAATAGTTAAGCGCAATAAATTCTTTAATTTTGTGTTGTTTTGTTGCCTGAGCAAATAACTGATCAAATTCTTTTCTCTCAACCAACATTTCTTTTTTACTCTTAAGAAGTGTTCGTACTTTCTTTACAAATGATTTCAATTCTTTTACATGCTCTTCTTGGGTATACCAAAATGGATAGAACTCACTATTCTCTCCAAAAATCTGAGGCTTTTTAAAAGTAGCGAATAGTAATGAAACGTATGGTTCGCTCACATCATGATCTTTAAAGACGAATTTCAAGTCATCAACTAATAAATCTGCGCGACGAATACCACCAAGAGAGGCGATATGATCAAGTGCCTTTTCAAGAAATGAAACAGCATCAGCATTATCCTGAGCTTCTCCTCGGATAGATTTAAGTGCTGCGTTTTCAATTTGACGAACTCGTTCTCGGGTAATTCCATATTCTTCACCAAGAGAAGCAAGCGTCTGAGGCTCTTTCCCAAGTAATCCGAATCGACGAACAACAATATCTCGCTGTCGTTTTGGGAGCGAGGAAACGAGAGAATCCAATGTAGAATGTAATGTCATACTCAATAAAATTATACCACTAATTATACTGTAGTTTTCAGGTAGTGTCTATATACCTTACTTACTTTTACCAGATTTGTACCAAAGAGTCAATAGGGGGCTGGCAACACAGATCGATGAATAGGTTCCCACCAATGTCCCGATCAATACAATTAAGACAAAGAAGTTCAAACTCACTGCTCCAAAGAACAGTAGTGCAAGCAGGACAAGGATAAGGGTAAGTGAGGTATTAATAGAACGAACCAATGTCTGAGAGATACTCTCCCCTACCTTTTCTTCAAAAACATCTCCCTTTTTCATATGTCCAATATTCTCACGAATACGGTCAAAGACCACAATCGTATCATGTACAGAAAATCCCATGATAAAGAGGATTGCAACAATAAAGTTGCTATCAAGCTCAATCCCATTGAGGTTCCCTAAAAATGCAAGTAGTCCAGCAGGGATAATAACATCATGAAAAAGTGTGACCAAAGTGACAACCCCATATTTCCATGAAGTTATTGGGTAAGAAACCTTTCGAAATGCAAACGCGATATACAAAGAAACAGCAACAAGAACAAGTATCACTGCCCAGATAGCACGAGAACGAAGTTCTTCCCCCACCGTAGGACCAATAAATTCGAATCGTAACTCTTCAAATGCCCCCGCAGATTCTTCAAGTGCAGCTTCAAGAACTGGCTTTTCATCTTGGCTCAACTCTTTCATCTTTATCAACAAAAGTCCTTCTTCAGACAAGTCTTCAAAAGCTGATACATCAACAGCTCCTGCATCCTGCAAGATACGCACTACCTCATCTTTAGAAACCTCCTCTTCAAAAGAAAGTCTCCAGAGCACTCCTCCAGTAAAATCAGTTCCTGGACGAAATCCAAAGACAGCGATACTCACAACACCAGCAAGAACTAACAATGCTGAAATACTCAAAAATATTTTTTTATATCGAATAACAAACATACTATTTTTTATTACGAGAAAATACGATCATAAGGTTTCGCGTTACGACAATAGCGGTAAACATGCTGATGAGCACTCCTAAAAGAAGTGTTAGAGCAAGTCCTTTCACAAAACTTGAAGTGAACTGGAAAAGAATCAGCGCGGTAATCATAGTAGTAATATTCGAATCTCGAATTGATGGCCACGCACGAGTAAATCCTTCAGATACTGCAGCCAAATACGATGAACCTTTTTTAAGTTCTTCTTTAGTTCTCTCAAAGATAAGAATATTAGCATCCACTGCCATACCCACAGAAAGAAGAAATCCTGCAATTCCTGCAAGGGTAAGGGTCACAAATAATTTAAATACTGAAAGCGTTAAAATAACATAGATAAGCAAAGCAATCGTAGCAAGTACACCTCTCCCACGATAGTAGATAATCATAAAGAGTGCGACTGCTAAGGTACCCAACATACCAGCAAATACAGATGCATCGAGTGCATCTTTTCCAATATCAGCACCAACGTTCTGCTGACTGATACGTTCGATAGGAGCTGGAAGCGCTCCCGCATTAAAGCGTGAAACAAGTTCTTTGGCTTCATCTAAATTAAAGACTCCACTAATCACTGCTTCGCCACTTGGGATATGTTCATTCACCCGAGGTTCACTAATTGGTTCTCCATCAAGGAAAATACCAACAATGTTTCCAATGTTTCTCTTTGTAACATCACTAAAAATACCAGACCCTTCAGAGGTGAATGAAATAGTCACCTGTGGTTCTCCTGTTGTAGGATTAAATGAAAGCTGAGCTCCTTTAACATATCGTCCATCAAGTTCAGTAGGAATATATCCAACCGTTCCATCCTCAAGTTCTGTTAATTCACGAAAATCAAGAAATGGTGTTTCTCCAATTTGACGAACTGCTTCATCAATATCAGAAACTCCAGCAAGTTCAACGATAAGACGATATTCATCTCCACTTTGGGAGATAGAAACCTGAGGTTCTTTTACCCCAAACAGGTTCACTCGTCGTTCAATAACATCTCGAAGTCCAGAAAGCGTGGTAGAAACATCATCTCCAGAGAGATGAGATGTGTCAACGTTGTACTCAAGTCGAGTACCACCGACTAAATCAAGTCCAAGCTTCCAATCAGTGCTGTTATACAACCATGAGGTATAAGGGGTTGGGTAAATAAAAAATGCCCCCACAATACTCAAGGCAACAACTCCTAAAAGAAACCATAGTGCCTGCTTTTTCATACAAGGGATATGATACCACAAAAGAGAAGAAGAGCAAAGAACATTACTTCCGTGCAACAACAATTAAATCAGACACATTAAGACATTTCTGTTTAATAGTAACATGACCACCTCGTTCTTTAAAAAAGTGGTATGAATTATGAGATTTTACATATGAAGGATCAATATCCTTTGCATCAGCACTACATCCAATCGCTCCTGCAACAGGAACATTATCTTTCCCATCAGAAGCAATACTCCCCACACAGATATCTCCTTTAAGAGACTGTTTGGAAAGTTCAGAAAGTGCTCCTAGTACTACCTCCTGATTTCTTCCCCCTTCTCCACCTATGCATCCTGATACTAAGCTCTCCCCTCCAAATAGATACATTTCTCCTGGACGAATTGTAGTGAGGTATGGAGAAAGAAGCTTCGATGCCTCCCCCTGAAATGCAGTAGAGATAATTTTTGTTTGAAATCCTTCTTCTCTTCCCTTCTCAAGCATCGCAACAAGAGCATCTTCATTACATGCTAATAACAATGCACGAGATCTTTCAAAAATACGTTCATCTTTTACTGTTTCTTGTAAAAAAGGAATCGCATCATGACATTCATATTTCTCAAGAATCGCCACCGCATCTTCTTTTCGTGACGCATCAAAGACGCTTGGACCAGAAGCAACAGTCCCTAAATCATTTCCACAGACATCTGAAACAACAAGGGATAGTATTGTTGCAGGATACGCAGCTTTGGCAAGACCACCTCCTTTCACAGAAGAAAGGTGTTTTCTGACAATATTAATTTCTCTAATCTGAGCCCCTTTGTTGGTAAGTCGTTTAAATAAATCGCTCCCTACATCTTTTTCTTTTTCATCTCCACAGAGAAGAGAAGATCCTCCACCAAGGATAAGAAAAATAACTAAATCATCCTCACTACATGTTTCAAGAACAGTAATAATGTGTTGTGTTGCCTTAATATTAACATCAGAAGGATGAGGATGTGTTCCCTCATACACCTGAACCATCTCATGAGTAGAGATACTAGAAGCATATCCCTTTACATCAAGTGCGTAAGCTTCATCTACCCCCTCAACGTGGCCAGAAAAAAGAGAAACAACTCCCCGAGCACCCTTCCCAACCCCTACCACAACAACTCGTTTAAAATATTTTGTATCGTAGATATGATCGTCCCCTTTAATAGAAAAAGAATGGTCACGAACATGAATCTTTTGAGGAATAATATGCTCCATATCAATCGCCTCAAGTCCAGCATCAAAAACACGAATAACCGATGATCGTAAATCATCTTCCCTTACTCCTTCCCTCTCTATAATATAGGACATATTATTTCTTTACCCCTATTGTCATCGATGTTCCTCTCAACGAAAGTTCTTTTTTGGCATCAACAGACGTGCCTGGTTCATACACAAATGCAACTGCATGAACTTCTTTTTTAAGTATACGCTCATGATTCTTCAAAAACGAGATAACATCATGGTGCCCCTGTATATGAAGGGTAATCTCATCATGAAATGCATATCCTGCATCTTGTCGAAGTCCTTGTACGAAACGAATAAATTCACGAATATCTCCTTCATCTTTAAGGTCTTCACTTAATGTCGTATCAAGAACGAAGTCTTCTTCTTGAGATACTCCAAAAACAATGCGCTTCACATTCACCTCATCTTGGAGAAGCGTAATAAGTTGTGATGCATAGGTACCAGTCAATTTCTTTCGTTTACATGAAAGTGTTGCAAGTGGTTGACGCACCTTTATCTGAGCGCTTGCTCGTTGTGCAAGCACTTCACTTGCAGCATCCCTAACCCACTGCATATCAGCGATAAGTTTTTTGTAACGTGTATCAAAGCCATGTTCTGGCCATCCTTCAAGGTGAACTGAATCAGCTCCTTTGATGGTGTAGAGATTTTTAAGTGACTGATAGAGCGCCTCTGAGAAAAATGGAATAAAAGGAGCGGTAAGTTTACTCAATGAAAGTAATACATAACCAAGTACTGAGGATGTCATCTCCCATTCTTTCTTTGTCTCAGGTTTTTGTAATCGTCGTCGAGAACGACGGATATACCATCGAGACATGTCATCAACAAATGTTTCAACAGCAGATGAGGCACGGGTAATATCATACTCATCCATAGCATCTTTTACGATCTGCTCTGTCTCTCCCAATCGTGCCAAAATCCATACATCAAGCACATGCTCACTTTCAGGTGCAGCGGAAAGAGAAAGTTTCTTCTTTCCATATAGTTCAAGGAATGAAAATGAGTTGTACATAACAAGCAAGAATCGTCTCAAGATATTCCCCACATCAGCTTCATCAAAATTCTTTGGTTCTCCTGGAGCATTGATAGTAAAGAAATACCAACGAATTGCATCGATACCATACTTTTCAATAAGTGCCCATGGGTCAACAACATTTCCTTTTGACTTAGACATTTTCTGTCCATTCTTATCAAGCACCAATCCAAGAGACACCACATTTTTGTATGGTGTTCCTAGTCCCAATAGAACTGCTGTTGCCATAAGGGTATAGAACCATCCACGTGTTTGATCAATTCCCTCAGAAATAAAGTCTGCAGGAAATCCATGTGGCTTTTTACCCTCTGCCTTAAAAGGAAAGTGGGTACTTCCATACGGCATTGAACCAGAATCAAACCACACATCAGCAACATCAGGAACTCGTTTCATTACCTCTCCAGAATCAGAACGTAGGAAAACCTCATCAACATAAGGACGATGCATATCAATCATACCAAGCGCATCAATAGGGAGGTTATCAGAAACACAAGATACATATCCTCCCGTAGGAATAAAGTGTTTCTTTTCTTTCTTTATCATTTCCTCCATTGATAGATGTTCCATGACAGCACGAAACATACGAAGCGTATCTCCATGACTTACCACTGCAATGGTCTTGTCTGGATATTTCCTCTGCATCTCTTTGTAAAATTCTGTTACCCGTACACGAACATCATGTAGTGATTCAGCTCCCTCAGGAGCATCCATAACAGGATCGATATCTTTTTGAGAAAAGAATCCATAAAATTCAGAAATAGCTTTATGTGCATATATTCCTGCTTCTCGTTCTTTAATACGCTCATCAACAATGACACGCTTTACCCCAAGTTCCCGAGAAAGAAGCTCAGCTGTTTGTTTCGTTCGAGTATAAGGAGAAGAGACGATAATATCAACATTCTCTTGTACAAGCTTTTTGGCTAAATGAGCAACTTCTTCTTTTCCTTTCTCGGTAAGACGGGAGGTATATTCTTTTGTTTCCTTCCCTGAAGCCCACCATCCTTCAACATTGGCACGAGCTTCTCCATGACGAATAAGAAGGAAGGTATTACTATGAGCACGATATGTCGTGAGATCTTCTAAGCTCTTTACCACCCGAATTTCTCCTGTATCAGATTTCCAGATAGGAAGTGGCGTACCCCAGTATCGTTCACGTGAAATTGCCCAATCTTTTGCCTGCGCAATCCATTCTCCAAAACGCCCCTCTTTAATATGTGCAGGAACCCATGATACTCCTTTATTTGCTTTAAGAAGTTCTTTACGAAGTGAAGACACTTCAAAAAACCATGCTCGACGAGCCCAATAGATAAGAGGTGAAGAACAACGCCAACAAAATGGATATTCATGATCGCCGTGACCTCCCTTAAGAAGCAATCCCTTTTCTTCAAGGTATGCACTAATAACACTATCAGCCTCCTTTATCGGCTTTCCTTCTCCAATGCATCCTTCTGCTACTTTCCCATCAGCGGTAATGGTCTGAGGAAGTATATGTTCTTCCTTAAGACCATCAGGAAATACAAGTGAAAAATCATCCTCTCCAAAACTTGGAGCAATATGAACAAGACCAGTCCCCTCATCGGTAGAAACAAAGTCAGCGCCACGAACATAATAGCGATCAAATGGTAAAGATACCTCTCCTTCATACGGAACAGCGGGAAGATACTCCCATCCAACCATCTCGCTTCCTTTCTTTTTTACCTTACTTGTTTCTTCATATCCTTCAGGAAGCTTATGAGCCCATACCTTCTTTCCTTCAAGAGAAAACTGATGATATATCACCTTTGGATCAAGGGCGATAGCAACGTTTGCAGAAAGTGTCCATGGTGTTGTCGTCCACACTAATAAAAATTCATTCTTCTTCCCCTTGAGAGGAAAAAGTACGTAGACCGAAGGATCACTCACCGTTTGATATACTCCTGGTTGTCCTAACTCATGGTTTGCAAGTGCTGTTTGACAGCGATAACAATACGGAGTCACTTTATATGATTCTTTTAAATACCCTCTTTCTGCGATACGAGAAAACACCCACCACAGACTCTCTATATATTCAGGAGCATAGGTAACATATGCATTATCAAGATCAAGCCAGTATCCAATGCGTTCGGTAAGTTTCTCCCACTCATCTTTGTAGCGAAAGATAGATTCTCGTGCTTTGTTATTAAACGTATCAATACCAATACGCTCAATGTCTTTTTTTGTTTG
The DNA here is from genome assembly GCA_020724905.1 of Candidatus Paceibacter sp. Taxonomy (GTDB): domain Bacteria; phylum Patescibacteriota; class Minisyncoccia; order UBA6257; family JAGOQP01; genus DYGB01. The sequence continues at coordinate 43,179 of DYGB01000001.1, forward strand.
TATCCCAAGGCTTTTTTCAGTTTCTATCTCAATAGGGAGTCCATGTGTATCCCACCCTCCCTTTCGAGGAACACGGTACCCTTGCATTGTTTTGTACCGAAGAAAGACATCTTTCATAGCACGAGCAAGAATATGGTGTATTCCAGGACGTCCATTCGCATACGGAGGACCTTCCCAAAAATAAAATTCCTCTCCCTCTGTATTGTGAGAAAGGCTTTTTTCAAAAATCTTTTTCTTCTTCCATAACGAAAGAATGTTTTCTTCTACTTCCGATGCATTAAATGCTTTAAGTTTTTCTAACATACTGCTATCTCTCTACACTATCAAAAAAAAGAGAATAAAAAAAGAACGATTGTAAGAATAGAAAAAGTACCATACAATTCCTAGTATGAGCTTTGCAGACAATAAAAAAGCATATCATGACTATCACATCCTCTCAGAATATGAAGCGGGCATTCTTTTATCTGGACAAGAAGTAAAATCCCTCAGAAACAAGAGGGGATCACTTCAAGGAGCATACGTTAAAATCTATGGAGGTGAACCATGGCTCCTTAACATGCACATTCCACCCTATCAAGAAAAAAATGCACCTCCTCAATATGCCCCGGATCAGCCCAGAAAACTTCTTCTTCACAAAAAAGAACTTGATGAACTCCGTGGGCAAAGTGATCAAAAAGGATTGACAATTATTCCTCTTTCATTGTATAGTAAGGGTCGTTACATCAAAGCAAAGATAGGAATCGGACGAGGAAAGAAGAAAGCAGATAAGCGAGAAACAATAAAGAAACGAGATGTAGAAAGAAAGATACGACGAACACTACAACACTAGGGGGGCGTCAGTTTCGACAAATGCACTCCTTAAAAAATTGCGAGTTGAGTTGAACATCTCATAAATCTGTTCACCATTTTATCTGCAAACAAAACTGCAGCTCCAGCACTTGCGTACGCGTAAGTGTTGGCTCTCGACATAAGCTCGAGACATCAGCCCTCAATGTCTGATGCGAGGATTACTGGTGTTATATATCTCAGACCCTCCTACGGAACTGGATAAGCCGTAGTACAGGTAAACTATCCACCTATTGAGGTGTCAGACGACATTCTGACTATGCTCGTAGATTGTTTTTTAAGATGTTTTTGGACGGGAGTTCAATCTCCCCGCCTCCACAAGAAAACAAGCACTCTTGCTTGTTTTTTTATTTCATGTTTCAGTATAGCCAGTTACTTAAAATTACTTCAAACCAATACAAGGAGCTTCCCATGGAAAAGCACGTTCTTCTCATTATCTCTGATAAACCCATAACACCCCCAAAAGACATGGAAGGAGTACAACACTTCATCCATGAAATACTCCCTATCAAGCCAGGACCCCACCAAGGTATAGGGATAGAAAAATCTGCCCCCCAACACATGCTAGATAGATCTAACTACGCTGTATGGGGAGAAGGCACCCATGTTTCGGGAGCCATAACAGACTGGTTACACAACCTAGTAAATGTTATGGGATACCAACCGCATTACAAAAAACAATAATAGTTATATATAAAGGAGTCTTTGGGGCTCCTTTTCTATTACTCTCCTTCTATTTGACAATACACAACAAAGAATGGTAATCTGTGTATGAAAAGCACGGTATGTGTTTTTCTTTTTTCAAAAGTAATTAGTTATATCTGAAGATAAAACGGCGACGGCCACAACAAAGAAAAATTCCTCTGAATCGAAAGTTCGTTATCAACGAACGAATCCGAGCTTCATCCTTGCGCGTTATTGATGCAGAAGGAGAAAATAGAGGGGTCTGCACAAGAGAAGAAGCTCTTGCGCTCGCACAAGAACAAGGAAAAGATCTCATCATTATTAGTGATCAGGTTGATCCTCCTGTTGCCCGTATTACAGACTTTGACAAATTCAGATATCAACACGAAAAACAGGAAAAAGAAAAGAAAAAGCAGCAAGCACAAAAAGGAGCAGGAGAAGTAAAACATATTCGCTTCTCAGGACGTGCTGCTGAAAATGATTTAAAAACAAAAATACGCCAAGTAGAGAAGTTTCTAGAACATGGAGCAAAAGTAGAGCTCATGCTCGTTTTAAGGGGAAGAGAGAAGGCAAATAAGACATGGGCATATGAACGACTTGACCATTTCCTCTCATTAATAGAAACTGAGTACAAAATAGTATCACCAGCGAAAAAAGGAGGACGAGGAATCATCGCACAGATAGTAAAAAAATAGTATGAAAAAATCAGTCACCACACGTATCAAAATAACAAAGAACCAGAAGGGACTTCGTCGTAACATGGCACAGTGCCACTTTCGTGCGAAAAAATCATCACTCCAATTACAACGAACTGCTGGAAAGAAAAGTGTCCCTGCAACGTTGATAAAACGAGTCATTAAAAAACAAGGTGAACTATAATAATTTAGATCTATGCCACGAGTAAAACGAGGAACCAGTGCAAATAAGAAACGAGCACGCGTTCTTAAAAAAACAAAAGGGTTTATGTGGGGACGAAAGTCCAAAGAACGAGCTGCAAAAGAAGCTCTTCTTCACGCACAATCACATGCCTTTAAAGGACGAAAAGAAAAGAAACGAGTATTTCGTCGTCTTTGGCAGACACGACTCAATGCAGCAGTACGAGCACGAGGAACAAACTATAGTACATTCATCGCAAAAGCAAAAGAAAAGAGCGTACTCCTTGATAGAAAGATACTTTCAAATCTTGCAAAAGATGATCCAAAAGCATTTGATGCAGTCTACGAGACTGTGATGAAATAAAAATCTGCCTTAGGCAGATTTTTTTTGATCATTCCCCTCCTTCCTTTTCTTGTGTTTCTTTTTCAAAAATCCATACGCTTGGCGTAACACCTTCCTATTCTCCTTATTCTTCTCTCCAGAAAAAATACGAAGTGCTTCTCGATATACAAACCATCCATATCCTTCAAAGTCTGGTTCGAGACGAACATTCTTTCCCTTTGTTTCTCCAAGATAAAATATCACTGTCTTTGATATCCGTTGTCTATGTTTCGTAAAGACCCAATGCTCATACGCCTTAAACCCATTAATAATAGAAAAATCAGATCGTGACAGTCCTGTTTCTTCACGTGTCTCACGTAGTGCTGCTTCAAAACTCCTCTCTTCATTCTCTATCTTTCCCCGTGGAAAGGTCCAGTGAGACTTTCCTCTATACAGTATTAAAAAAAGCGGCTCTTTTTTTTCAAGCCGAAAGATGATAACACCAGAAGAAATTTCTTTCTTGTCTGTTTGTTTCTTTTGCATTTCCATATACTACAATTGATCTCTCTTAATACGACTTAAAATACCATCGATCTCCTCAGAGGAATAAAAATGAATGATAATCTTTCCTCCCTTTTTACTCTGTTCAACTCGTACAGGAGCTCCTAGTGTTTCAGACAATTCTCTTTCAAGTCGATGGAGTCGGACATCCCCTACCGATGTCACATGAGACACATGGTCTTCTTTTTCTTCGACAACATCCCTTCTCTCAAGAGACTTCATATATCGTTTTAATTCACGAACACTCATCGTATCATTCCGAGCACGAAGGAATAATTCCTTTTGTATCTGTGGGTCTGATACTTGTAATAGGAGCCGTGCACTACTCTCACTAATTTCACTTTTCAGAAGTGCATCTTGGATGTCACTAGGTAAAGAAAGTAAACGAAGTGTATTTGCAACAGATTCTCTACTCTTTCCCAGCTTTGCTGCAATTTCCCTCTGTGTCATACCAAATTCATCTGAGAGTCGTGCATATGCTCGTGCTGTTTCAATACTACTTAACTCTTGTCTTTGAATGTTCTCAACGATAGCCATTTCAAGAGAATGAGATTCTTCTCCTTTCTTTCGAACAATCGCAGGAACAGTTTTAAGACCAGCTTTCTTTGCCCCAAGAAGTCGTCGATGCCCTGCAACAAGCTGATATGAAACTCGTGTCCCTAGTTCAGTTTCTCGCTCTTTTTTCTCAACCACAAGAGGTTGAAGAATACCATATTCACGAATTGATACTGCAAGTTCACTAATTGCCTGTTCATCAAATGTTTTTCGAGGTTGATACGGGTTAGCAACAATCTTTTCTATCTCTATCTGAAATACAGGACCCATCTCATGGAGCTTTTCTTCTTCCTGTTCATATACAGGAGGGGGTGAAGAAGGAATGTGAGAAAAAGAAGGTGTTTCTTCTTCTTGTCTTTCATATGAAGGAGTATAGGTATGAGTACTTCTTTCATGAGAAGGCTCAAATCTTTCTTCTGGTTGCTCAGAAGAAAGATCGGAAAGAACGCCAAGTCCTTCGCGTTCTTCTCGTACTATTTCTTCCTCATCCTGAGAAGTTATATCATCATCAAACAGAGCGTCATCATCCGCCCTCTGAATATCTCTTCTAGGGATAAGTGATTCAAGTCCTTTTCCTGACATACAATATCACCATTATGACAAAAAATACTCTAAAACGCTACCACGCAACAAAATTATGTGCCTGAGGTTTATTCTGTTCATCAGCGATAATCTCACGAGCAAGCGATTCATAGGCACGAGCACCTTGTGATGAACGGTTGTGTAGGATAATAGGTTTTTTAAAGCTTGGAGATTCTGCAAGTGAAACAGAACGAGGGATAACGGTATTAAACACTCGATGAGGGAAATGTCTTCGTACTTCCTTTGCTACTTCACGACTCAACACCTCTCTTCTGTTATACATAGTAAGAAGCGCTCCTCCGATTTTAAGGTTGGTCTTGAGGTTTGTGTTAATAAGGGTAATAGTTCGAAGTAATTCCCCTAGTCCCTGAAGACTGTAGTATTCAGTCTGTATAGGGATAAGTACTTCATCAGAAGCAACTAACCCATTAAGAGTTAGTAAGCTTAAACTAGGAGGAAGATCGATAAATACATAGGCGTATTGATGACGTACACGAGAAAGAAGTCGGCGCAAAAGAAACTCTCTATCCCCTACATCAATAAGCTCTACAAGAGCTCCAGCTAAATCTGAATTTGCGGGCAAGATATCAAGGTGTGGTATTTCTGTTTTTCTCACAGACACATCAAAAGGAACATCCCCTAAAAAAGAATGATACACACTGTACTGTAATGTATGTGGAGTAATACCAAGTCCTGATGTTGCATTCCCCTGAGGATCAAAATCAACGATAAGAGATTTCTTCCCAAGCGTCGCTAAATACGCAGCCAAATTTATAGTTGTTGTTGTTTTCCCTACTCCTCCTTTTTGATTACAAACGGAAAATACACGAGCCATAACTAAATTGATTTTATCCCAAATCAGTGATAGTATCAACGAGAAATCATGGGCGAGTGTCGGAATTGGTAGACGAGCACGACTCAAAATCGTGTGGCCTAGTTGCCGTGAGGGTTCGATTCCCTCCTCGCCCACATAGAATATCTTTACAAAATATACATATTGTGATTTTATAATATTAGTATTCTAAAACTAATAAAAAAGAGGCGTCCCGTGAAACAAACACTATATTTCTATGGATATCATGGAAATGAACAAGTACGATGTGGTGCAGATACACACGTTATATCAGAAATCCGCATCCCTCAAGATCAAAGATTTTATCCTCCATTTACCATTGATTTCACCGATGCGAACAAATTACTAAGGATTGGTGAAGTGGCAGATATAGTAGTAGGAGATATGGGGCTTCTAAAGAAGGCTACACGTCTTGGGATTAGGGAAAATCCCCCTCCTCACATACCTCAAGAAGAAACAGCACAGAACACGTACGATCCATACGATCCAAATGAATTCAAGCAGGTATTCAGATGGAAAAAGAAACGTGTTTGGATTGTTGAAAATTTTTCATGTCTCTTAAGGCATAAAGTAGGATCAAAATGACTTCATATTACAATACGAAAGGAGGTGAGTATTATGGGAAAGGGACAAGGAAGAAGTAGTAATAGGGGAACCCCTCGTGGTCGCAGACATCCAGGCCAAGGCGGAGGACCAAAGAGAAAACCGAAGCCAAAGCCAAAACGTAAGAAAATGGGTCCACGAAGAAAAGCTTAACCTCTATGAATGCAGAGCCAGAGATATTTCTCCGGCTTTTTTTATTCAAACCTTTTCACCACCACCCTTCTTAAATGTTGTGGTATATGGATAAGTACCTCATAAGGTATACACCCACATACACGAGCAAGAGAAGACACTGAACAGGGACTCTCCTCTTTTTCACTAATAATAACCACCTCATCTTCTCTTTTCACTCCCTTAATATCAGTAACATCACAAGATGTAATATTCATACTTACCCTTCCAAGAAGAGGAGCTTTTTTACCATGAACAAGAAAAGATCCTGTATTTGAAAGTCTTCGATCAACTCCCTCAAAGTATCCAACAGGAACAGTCGCAATCTTCATCTCTTTGTCTGTAGTAAATGTTCCTCCATACCCTACAGACTCACCAGGACCAAGTGTTCGTATCTCACTTATCCGAGACACCATGCGAAGTGCAGGAACAAGTGGCTCTACTATCGTACCAGGATTAATTCCATAGAGCCCAATACCAGCACGGGCACAGTTCGCATCAATAAGTTTGTGATGTGCAATCCCCCCAGAATTGGCGATATGGTAATAGGTGATAGAAGGAATACGTTTCTTACACACGCCAACAATTTGATTCCATACATTAATCTGATGCCTACTCAAAGGGAGAGTAATATCTTCAGATGCGGCAAAATGTGACATTACTCCCTCAAGAGAAAGCGATGAGGAAGTAATGATATCAAGTGCAGCAGCAAGATCTTTTGGAGCGATACCCTGTCGATGCATCCCCGTATCAATTTTAAGATGAATAGAGCTAGAACTTTCCTGTATCTCAGATAATTGCTCTAAAGAAGTAATTACAAATGAAACATGCTGTAATGAATTATTCTCAATGACACTCCGTGGTGTATACCCCATTACAAGAAGTGGCGTTTTAATACCTTCCATACGAAGTGTCTCTGCTTCAAAGTAAGAATCAACGCAAAAAAAAGGAGATCCCCCCTCCTTTTCAAATAACAAAGCAACAAGGTTTAACCCATGCCCATATGCATTACTCTTTAATACAGGAGCAATACTCCATTCAGGAGCAGTCTTGCGCAAAGAAGCAAGATTTCCTAGTAACGCATCTTCACTCACCTGTATCATCACAACCGATTCCCTCTGTGTGAACCGTTTTCGGATACTTCGAATACGTCGTATAAGAGAACGAATCATACGCACAAGCATAAAAACATACTACTAATCAGCCTTTATCTTTAACTTTTTGCTTTCTTTTTTGTTGAGCTTTGGAAGTACAATTTTAAGAACACCATTTTTCAATGAGGCTTTTGCCTTGTCAGGGTCTATCTCTTCAGGAAGTACCACGGAACGAGAGAATGTTCCCCAAAAACATTCTTGATACAAGAAATCATCTTCCTGTATTTTTTCTTTTCGCTGTCGCTCTCCTCGAATAGAAACAGACTCAGCGTTAATAGAGATATCAAGATTGTCACTTTCAACACCTGCAACCGTTGATTCAACCACAATACTGTCCCCATCTTCATAGACATCAATGGTAAGGTGTCCCTCAGCTTCTTCATCTGAGTCCTCTTTCACGTTTAACGCAACATCTTCCTTTGCTGAGGCTGATGCTTTCATAAGTTCAGGATCATAGGATTCATCAGATGATGCATCACTCCCATAGGATCCCGTTAAATGATCAAAAAAATCCTTGTTGGTCATATATATTCAGTATAGCGTACTTAAAAAGAAAACAAAACTATTCAGAAAAACCCTTTAAATCCTCAAAATCATACAATACAAAGAATCCAACGAGTATTAAAAAGACGACAGGATAGATAAGAAAGTTGTTAAACTCAGTAATAAGAATATTAAAGAGAGTATGTACAAGTGATGCAACAATAATACCCGCTACGACAAATCGCCCCTCAAGACCCAGCTTTATCCCCCGAGCCCAATAGTGTCCAATAATACCAGCACTCAATGCATGTAGTAATGTTGCCCCAATAAAGCGAAGTACAATTGTTCCCACAACATCTCCTCCAGACTGAAGGGCGATAAACACATCTTCAACGGTAGCAAATCCAAGGGCTCCGGTAATCATATAGATCATCGCATCAATAGGCTCATCAAAGTATTTACTCTTCCTCACAACAATATAGACGAGTAAAAACTTTGAGATCTCTTCAATAAATGCAAAGGAAAGAAAGGGAGCAATATTTTCTTCATATAAACGAGGAAGTTCAAAGACTATCCCTTGGACAATATCATTGAGAAAGTACTGGGCAAAAAAAGCAACGAATGCAGAAACAGCTCCCATCGCATAGGTGAGTGCAATCATTTTTCGAGGCTCAGGATGAGAATCTTCACGAAGGAAAAAAGCCAACCAAAGCAGAGAAGGAATAAGTCCTAGTGCCAGTGCGATAACCGTATCCATATATATACTATACTATACATCTATGTGTTTTCGAATCAGATCAGAAAACACATCTCCTCGATGAAATTCATTTTGGAACTTCTCAAAGCTTGAACCCCCAGGAGAAAAGACAATACGCGTATATCCTTTCTGAACGATGGCAATAACAATAGCTTCAAGAGACTCGTAAGTAGACTTCCCCTTATACGCCTCATATGAAGAAAGTTCCCCTAAGAGTTTTTCTGTTCCACTCCCCTCAAGGAAAAATACATCATCTGGAGAAACACGCTCTCCAAGAACAGATGCAAGTCCACTCATATCAAGCCCTTTATCTGTCCCTCCAATAACAAAGGCGGTTCCTGGTACATAAAATCGCTCTAAGGCAGCAATAACAGCATCAGGGCTAGTTGCAGCACCATCATTAACAACAAGATACTTCTCATTCTCAACAATCTTCTCCTGACGCAAAGGAATGCTTGGAAGCGTAGCAATACGCTCAAAGAGACCCTCCCAGGACCCTTTAAAGAGATACGAAGCTAAAAGAGAAGCAAGGAGATTATATTTCATATGACGCCCCATATCAGAAGGCACTATCCCCACTCTATACTCACCCTTCTCATCTCGGAATCGAATGGTTTCATCTTCAAGATACAGCCCCTTCTTTTCTTGAGGAAGTAAGCTAAGAGAGATACACCATTGTTGAGACTGATACGAAAGTGTCTTGAAAAATGAATACCCTGGATCATCTGCATTAAAAATCACATGATCATCTTTACCCTGATACAATGCGATACGAGCCTTAATTGATCCATACACCTCCATTGTCTTATGACGATTAATATGATCAACGAATAGATTTGTAAGGACAGCAACATGAGGAGCAGGAAGTGTCTCATCCATATATTCAAGTTGAAACGATGAAGTCTCAACAACAAGAGGATCACCTTCTCCTTCCTCGACTCTCTCTGCAAGCCAGAAAAACCCTCTCTGAGGCATATTTCCCCCATACAAAGAAGACCCTAGTATATGAGCAATCCACTGTGTTGTGGTTGTCTTTCCCCGAGTTCCCGTAACAGCAATATAGGGAGTGATGCGATCACCATACTCTTTTAAGAAAAAAGATAGGTCATTATATACAGGAGCATACTGCTGAGCACACTTCACCCACTGACTATCCTGAGGAACAGCAGGACTACAAATAACAGCATCAGACCCGATAAAGTCCTCTTTCTCGTGTCCTCCACAATGGAATGTTATTCCTTCTTTTCCTAGGAATTGATCAAGGGAATCTTTTAGTTCTTCCTTACTCTTTTGATCAGTAACATGAACCGCTATCCCCCTCTTTAAGAAATAAGAAATAGCAGCAAGTGATCCCCCCAGTCGTCCAAGCCCCATGATAGTAACTTTCTGTATCGGTATATGCATGCATATACTCTATCAAAAAAGAAAACCGGCATAAAGCCGGTTTTATCATTTTTTTGAAAATCGTTCTAGGAAAAGATCATTCCCTCGAGAACGAAATTCTCGGATTCTTTTTAGCACCTTTTTAAAAAAGGCGATGAGAACGTCATGCTCTTTTTTGACGACCCTGTCAGTTTCACTATATATGTGATAGACAGTGTCAATATTTTGAACATAAAGTTCTGCAAATATATCCTCAAGAGCATCAAGCTCTCTTCCTATATAATCATAAAAGAAAAAGAAGTCATCATCCCCATAAAACATATGAGAACGAATATGTTCTTCAAATATTGTAATATCATACAGATGCTCTGCAAGGGTTTTTTCAAAGTAGTTCCGCGCCCATCCATCTGTCCATACAAGATATAAATCTGACATACTTAACGAAAATGGATCAGATGTAGTACTTCTCATTTGGACACTTTCTCGGACCAATGTCCCCTGAGGCGTCACTGCAGACACCCCAAGCTCTTTCTTTTTTACAATCCCAGACATTTTTCCTCCTTTTTATAACGCAAGAAGATGTTGAGCGAAATAAGAAACATCTTCTAGGAGTTTCTTATCAATTTCCATGTGGTGAGCAATGTGCTCAACCACTTCTTTGGCAAAACCTTGATCAATGTAGTCAGGGTTTGCGATAACCTCAATAAAACCCTTTATTACTTCCTCATCAGAAAAATTTTCTGGAGGAGGGGTTCCATGAACCCGTGTGTAGGCTTCTTTAACTAGAGAATCCATAATTGTACCTCCTTATATTATTAATGTGCGTAAATCTATTATACCCTAAAAAGTTTTCCTTGTCACTACCATGTTATGGTTCAATAGCTTTGCAACACCTGTGTGTGATACAACCATAGATATATGCCATATACGTCAAATCCTCATATACCAGAGGTACGCAGACAAGCAGTTATGCATGTACGCTCTGGATGGTCGATGCGCATGACCGCTCGTCACTTTGGAGTCCAGCCCAGTACTATTTCTCGATGGGTGAAACGAATGCCCTCTCATGGAAGGAGTGTCATTCAAACCCTTTCTTCACGCCCTCTGGGACATCCTCGAGCACTACCTCCTGATGTGGTGCGTGCTATCATCTCATACCGAGAGCGGTATCATCGTTGTGCAGACGTGATTCACTGGCATCTGAAAAACGATGGCTATCACCTCTCCCTCTCGTCAGTGAAACGAACCTTGAGAAGAAATCATCTCACCTATCCTTCTCTCTGGAAGAAATGGTATCACTCCACTCCTCGCCCCGTCCCTCAATCCCCTGGAAAACTCATTGAAATTGATACCATTATGGACGGTCCTGTACACGGGAGAATCTATATCTACACACTTCTGGATGTGTGTTCTCGCTGGGCATATGCAGCTCCTTCACTGCATGCTCGAGCAGGCATCAGTGTGCAGATGCTCCGTTCTGCACAGACAGCCTCTCCATTTCGATTTGAAACAATTCAATCAGATCATGGAAGTGAGTTCTCACGCTACTTCACCAAGGGATGTGACACCCTTCATATGATCCATCGTCACAGCAGAGTGAGAACCCCTACCGACAACGCCCATCTGGAACGATTTAACAGAACCATACAACATGAGTGTCTTTCCCATGTTCCTCGGAGATTATCGATCTATACCAAAGAAATTTATGACTATATCCACTATTACAATTATGAACGTCCTCATATGTCGCTGGGGATGAAAACGCCTATGGAAGTGTTGCGAAGCTATTGAGTTTTATACATACCACTCTTCAGCAATCAATGCAGACTTCTTCTTGTCAGGAAGCCGTTGATAAATAGCTTCTGTCACAAATGGCATAAACGGATGTAACATCACAAGTGATTCTAATAACAACATAAACAGTACCTTCCGAGCAGATGCCTGTACTAAGAGTTCCTCTGAAGAAAGATCCTCTTTAAACAGAATGTCTTTCTTTGCCTCAATAAGCTCATCAGCAAGAACATGCCATACATAGTGGTAGGCATCCTCAGCAGCTTGAGAGAAACGATACTGATCCATCTGTTCTGCTACACGTTGCTTTGTCTTTATACATGTTTCATACAGCACTCTATCTTCATCAGTTACAACGCTCTCCTCAAGAGCTCCTCCCTTCTCTACATGAGTAATAATAAAACGAGCAATATTCCACAATTTGTTTGAAAAATTTCGGTATCCTTTTATCTTCTCCTCAGAAATCACTACATCTTGTCCTGGAGAATTTCCTACAATCAGCGCCATACGTAATGCATCAGCACCATACTGATCAACAATACCCAACGGATCAATAACATTTCCTTTAGACTTAGACATCTTCTTTTTATCTTTGTCTCTCACTAGTCCATGCAAATATACTGTCTTAAATGGTATCTTTCCTGTGGTATAAATCCCCAGCATCACCATACGAGCAACCCAGAAGAAAAGAATATCATAGGCTGTCTCCATAACACTGGTTGGATAGAATGTATCAAAATCTCCTTCCCCTGTTGTCTGAAGTGTCGCAAAAGGCCACTGCCCTGATGAAAACCATGTATCAAAGACATCAGTTTCTTTTCTAAATGATGTCCCAGAACATTTCTTACATACACTAGGAGCTTTCCCATCAATACACACCTCCTCTTTTTCACACGATTCACAGTAATAGACTGGGATAGGAATACCCCAGACAATTTGTCGTGAAATATTCCAATCTCGTATATTCTCAAGCCAATGGAAAAATATTTTCTTTTGAAAATCAGGAATAATAGTAATATCTCCACGCGTTACCGCATCAATTGCAGGTTGTACGATCTTCTCTTTCCCCTTATCTGTTAAATCAACAAACCATTGAGAAAGTATCATCGGCTCAATAACCCGACGACACTTGTAACAGACACCAACCTGATGTGTGTAGGATTCTCGTTTCTCAAGTAGTCCCTTCTCCTCAAGAATCTCAATGGCTTTCTTTCGAGCATCAGAAATATTCATCCCTTCAAGTTCTCCTGCATTGCTATTCATCTTCCCAAAGAAATCTATCGTCTCGATAGTAGCAAGATGGTGTCGCTTTCCAATCTCAAAATCCAATGCATCATGTGCAGGGGTAATTTTAAGAGCACCTGTAGCAAATGATTGTTCAACCGCCTCATCAGCAACAACAGGAATACTTTCTCCAGAAAGAGGATTGAGGACCTTTTTGCCAATCCAGTTAGAGTACCGTGGATCATCAGGATGCACTGCAACCGCAACATCTCCATAGATGGTCTCCGGACGTGTTGTTGCCACAGAAAGAGACCCTTCTCCATCTTCACAACGGTACGTAACATAAAAAAGCTCGTCATCCTTCTCCTCCCATGACACCTCAAGGTCAGAAAGTGCTGTTTGATGTTTTGAACACCAATGCACCGTACGCTTGTCACGATACACAAGCCCATCATCATAGAGCTTCTGAAATGTCCTGTATACCACCTCAATGACGTCAGGATCAAGGGTAAAGGTAGAACGGGACCAATCACAAGAGGCACCTAGTTCTTGCACCTGTCCCTCCATATGCTTCTTGTTCTCCTGGGTAAATGCAAAGATACGCTCATAGAGCTTCTCTCTTCCTCCCTCTTCTTTTAACACTTCAAATCTACTTGTTCCCTCTTTTTCTAGCTTTTTTTCAAATACCACCTGTGTTTCGAATCCTGCATGATCAGCAGCAGGAAGCCACAGAGCTCGTTTCCCTCTCATGCGAGCAAAACGCGTCATCATATCCTCTATGGTAATACCAACTGCATGCCCCACATGTAATGATCCATTCGCATTAGGAGGAGGCATGATAATACAGAACGGTTCCTTTGTTTCATCGCTATCAGGAGCAAAAAATCCACCCTCTTCCCAGAGCGTGTAGATGCTTTTTTCTTGTGAATGGTTGTAGGGTTGTAGGAAATCCTCGTGCATAACTACCCTGTATTCTATATGAAAAAGAAGTCTTTGCAAAATAAAAAAAGTATGTCCTACATACTTTTTTCTTCTTCTCTGGGAATCTTTTTCCACATATCCTTCCCCCAGAGTTGCCAGAGTATATACACAACTCCAATAGCAATAACGGTTCCTCCAACAATATCCCCAAACCAATGAACTCCTGAAATGACTCGGGAAAGCGCAGAGAGAAGTGCAAGCGCTCCAGCCCACAGTCCTGTTTTTTTATGTATTAAAAAGATAACCGCAGCGATACCAAACATGGTAACAGTATGCCCAGAAGGAAACGCCGCAGTATGAGAAAGGGTGTAAAAAAGAGGTTCAAAGGAAAGCGCAGAAAAAGGACGAATTCGTGCAGTAAAATACGAAAGACTCTGAGTAATAAGCCCCCATGAAATAATAAACTGGAACAATAAAAAAAGAACAAAAAATAACCGTTCTTTTATCGATACCCTATATCGTGCAATAACGATAAGAAACAAGATAATGAGTATGTATATCACCAATCGTGCTAAAAGCACCCACATCCAAGAAAAAGACCCTCCAGAACCAAGGGAAAACAACCATTCAGATATAGCACTATCAAATGCGTTCATATGTTATTTCTTCACAAACGAGAGAAACCCCATAAATCGAGCCCTCTTGATTGCTTGAGCTAACATGCGTTGATGCTTTGCGCAGGTCCCTGTGTGACGAGGATCAACAATTTTTCCCTGTCCAGAGATAAAGCGACGAAGAAGCATTACGTCTTTATAGTCAACCTGTTTTACATTTTGTGAACAGAAAAAACACTGCTTCATTTCATTCATACGATATAAGTTAAAATGGTAAATCTTCTGGTTTTATTTCATCATCAACAGACACTTCAGGGACATTGTCTTCAAGAGAATCATCAAATCCAGAATCTTCTTTCTTTGATGATGCACTTGGTGAAGAGCCTCCTCCACTTGAGCGAGGACCAAACTGGATTCGTTCACACACGACTTCAGTAGTTTTTCGTGTCTGATCATCTTTATCCTTCCAGCTTCGTGTCTGTAAACGTCCCTCAATCATAACCAGTGATCCTTTTGAGAGGAACTGTGATGCAAGTTCAGCCTGACGACCCCATACGACAATATTATGAAATTCAGTATCTTCTTGCTTGGCACCAGATTTATCAACCCAGTTTCGATTAGTAGCAATACTAAAATTAGCAACAGACTGACTTGTTGCGGTAGATTTTACCTCAATATCAGCTGTCACACGACCAATAAGAATAACTTTGTTTAAATTCATATATAGGTATGCTACCACAGAATATATGAGAGCACAATTACTCTAAAATATCCTGTAATGTCTTTTCTAAATCCTCATTTGTTACCTCAGAAGCACTCTTTGTAGGGGTCGTCTCGCTAGAAAATGACCGCTCCTCTCGTTCCTGTCTTTGTACAGGAGCTGGATTACTCACAACAAGTGTTCGAAGAACAGATTCTTTTTCAAGCTCTGTTTGACGAAGTATCTTTGGAACAGCTGTACTCTGAGCAGAAAAATGAATAAAACCAAATAATGCACTTGTCTGTTTCTCGATAGGATAAGCTAAAGACATCTGCTTAAGAGGAGATTCATATAAAATCTCTGCCTCTTGTTCTGCAAGAAGACGCTTAATAAATGAAAGCCCCTCTTCATTTCGAAGAAGAAACCCTATCTCATATGTAGTTGTATCTTTTATTTCTTCCATAAATATACTCAAGCAAACTACCACACCTCTTCTAAAAACACAATACTATTCCTCAGTTTCCTCACTTCTCTTCCCTGCCTTCATCTCTTGATGTATTTTGAGCCCCGTTCCTGCAGGAATAAACCGTCCAATGATAACATTTTCCTTAAGGCCACGAAGGTGATCAACACGACATTCTGTTGCTGCATTCACCAATACACGAGCTGTTTCTTGGAATGATGCTGCTGAAAGGAAACTTTCTGTAGAAAGCGATACACGACTGATACCAAGGAGTAACTGCTTTGCCTTCGCAGGAGTCTTTCCTTTTGTACGAAGTTTTCGATTTACTTCCTGAAGTTGTGACTTTTCAACTGTCTGTCCAACAACAAAGTTACTATCTCCAGGTTCTTTAATCATAACTCGAGAAAACATCTGTTTTGCAATGATTTCAATATGCTTGTCACTGATGATACTTCCGTTTGAAACGTAAATCTTTTGAACTTCGTTAATAACATACTTCTCAACAGCTTCTTTTCCTTTCAATTGGAAGAGTTCCTTAAGATCAAGACTTCCTTCATAGAGCTGTTGTCCCTTTTCAATAACATCTCCTTCTTTTACATAGATAGAAACGTTTCGAGGAACTGGGTATTCAGAAACATCCTTCTTGCTTCCTTTCTTTCCTGCTTTCTTTCCTGTTTCACGAAGTGTGATAACACGAATACCTTTCTTGTCTTCAATACTCTCAACAACACTCTCTTCTTTTGAAAGTGCAGCTTTTCCTTTTGGAGGACGTGCCTCAAAAATTTCTTCAATACGAGGAAGCCCTGAGGTAATGTCTTTTTCAGCAACACCTCCACTGTGAAAGGTTCGCAGGGTAAGCTGTGTTCCTGGCTCTCCAATAGACTGAGCAGCCACGATACCAACAGCCTCACCCCTCTCAATTGGAGCTAATCGTCCAAGATCAAGTCCGTAACACTTTGAACACACTCCATATAATGACTTACAGGTTAATGGAGAACGAACCATAACCTCACTCACATCAGCTGTATCAATCTTTTCTGAAAGATCTCGATCAACAATATCACCAGATCGAGCAACAACCTTTCGTCCATCTTTTACATCTTGAGCAAGTGTACGTCCAAAAAGACGTGTTCCAAAATTAAATCCATATTCATTCCCTACCGATCGCTCAACAAGAACTCCTTCGGTAGTACGACAATCTTCTTTGTTAATGGTCATTGATTGACATACATCAACCATACGACGAGTAAGGTATCCAGCTGATGCCGTTTTAAGAGCAGTATCGGTAAGTCCTTTTCGAGCACCATGGGTTCCGATAAAGAACTCAAGCACAGAAAGTCCCTCCTTGTATGAAGAAATAACAGGAAGCTCAATTGTATCTCCCTGGGGATTGTTAACAAGCCCCTTCATTCCCGTCATCTGAATTGCCTGAGACCATGATCCTCGAGCTCCTGACTGAATAATATCAAAAATAGGATTTGTCTTATCTTTACTCAAGGTAGCAGGGACAACATCAGATACTTGTTTCTTAGCCTTGTCCCAAATACGAATAATTTGAATTTTCTTTTCTTCTTCATCAAAGTATCCATCTTCATACTGTTCATGTACCTTTTCGACCGCTTTTCGTGCAGCTTCAATAATTGCTTTCTTTTCTTTTGGAATATCAAGGTCAAAGATACTCCAGGTAATTCCTGAAAGAGCAGCCCATTCAAATCCAAGTCGTTTTACGTTATCAAGAAATATCCATGTGCGTTCTATACCAAAGATATCAATATGACGAGAAACAAGTTTCTGAAGATTCTTCTTGTCCATCTCTTCATTAATGTATCCAAACTCTTTAGGTAAGATAGTATTGAAGATAATTCTCCCACATGATGTTACTTCATCAGTTATTGACCCTACGCGAATTGGTTCATTCACCTTAATCTGTCTAAATTCAAATGCGATAAGGACCTCATCAACATCACTGAAGTTTCGAAGTGCCTTCTCATCCTTAAGCGCCTCTTCAAGATGAGGAATCTTGGTAAGGTAGTATGCTCCAAGCACAATATCCTGAGATGGTGTTGCAATAGGATCACCATTTGAAGGACGAATAATATTCAATGAAGAAAGCATACGTGTCTTTGCTTCATGTTGTGCATCATCAGAAAGTGGAAGATGGACCGCCATCTGATCACCATCAAAGTCAGCGTTAAACGCACTACATACCATTGGAGGAATACGGAGCGCAAGATCTTCAATAAGGACAGGATAAAATGCCTGCACACCAAGCCTGTGAAGCGTAGGAGCACGGTTCAATAGAACTGTTTTGTCCTGAATAACTTCTTCTAAAATCTCCCATACCTCAGGAATACCCTGTTCAATAAGACGATTTGCATTCTTGATATTGTGAGCCATTCCTCGCTCAAGAATCTGATTAATAACAAATGGTTTAAACAACTCAAGAGCCATCTTCTTTGGAATACCACACTGGTTTAAACGAAGTTCAGGACCAACAACGATAACTGAACGTCCAGAATAATCAACACGTTTCCCCAATAGGTTCTGACGGAATCGTCCCTGTTTCCCCTTCAAAATATCTGCAAGAGATTTCAATGGTCGATTCTGAGCTGACATCTGTTGTCGTCCAAATCGAGCACTGTTATCAATTAACGCATCAACAGCTTCCTGAAGCATACGCTTCTCGTTGGTGATAATAATCTCAGGAGCATGCAAGTCCATCAACTTCTTAAGACGATTATTTCTGTTAATAACTCGTCGATACAAATCATTCAAATCAGAACTCGCGAATCGGTTTCCATCAAGTGCAACCATAGGACGAAGATCTGGAGGAAGTACAGGAATAACAGTTAAAATCATCCATTCAGGACGAATATTATTTTTCAAAAATGTCTTTAACACTCGAAGACGAGCTCCTAGTTTTTTCTCTGCAATAGAATCTTTTCTTTTCTTCAATGCATCAATCTTCTTTTCAGTATCGGTAATCTCTTTTTTAAGATTGAGATTCTCAAGAATATTTCGAAGTGCCTCTGCACCAGAACCAGCTTGAAATACATCACCAAATCGACGAGACAAATCAAAGTATTCAGCTTCTCCAAGCACCATACCAATATGAAGATCCTGGAGAAATTGTCGTGTACGAGAATATACAGTCTCAAGTTCAGCAAGCATCTCTTCGTCAGCTAACTGTTTCTTCTTATCATTGTATTCAGCTTTTAGATTCTCCAATGCAGCACTGCGATTATCCTCATCAACATGGCTCACCATGTAGGCAGCATAGTAAACAACTTTTTCTATCTTGCTAATAGGAGCATCAAAGAAGAGTCCCAAACGTGACGTTCCAGTTTTTAAGAACCAAATGTGAGTAACAGGAGTTGCAAGACTGATATGTCCCATACGTTCACGACGAACAATGGCACGAGTTACCTCAACACCACACTTATCACAGATAGTTCCTTTATATCGAATACCCTTAAACTTTCCACAGTAACAACGATAATCTTTTGTAGGACCAAAAATACGTTCAGAGAACAATCCATCTTTCTCAGCACGTTGGGTACGGTAGTTTATTGTTTCAGGCTTGGTTACCTCTCCATATGAAGATGTTAACACTTCTTCAGGTGAAGGAATTTTAAGCCGTAAAAAATCAAAATCAAATGCCATATATCACAATTTAATTACATCTCATCCTCAGACAAATCTTCTTCATGAATAGGATCCATCTTAAGTCCGAGGGCGTTAATTTCATTCGTCAACACATTAAAGGCTGACGGATTGTTCGACGTTTTAATAGTTTCTCCTTTCACAATCGCTTCAAATACTGATGCTCGTCCAAGGACATCGTCGGATTTTACCGTGAGCATTTCCTGCAATGTATGCGCAGCACCATATCCTTCCAATGCCCACACCTCCATTTCTCCAAATCTCTGTCCACCAAATTGAGCTTTTCCTCCAAGTGGCTGTTGTGTTACCAGTGAGTATGGTCCAATAGAACGCATGTGAATCTTATCCTCAACAAGGTGAGACAATTTCAACATATAAATATATCCAACTGTTGCATCCTGCCCTAGCTGTTTTCCTGTTCGTCCATCATAGACTGTCAATTTTCCATTATCGTTATACCCAGCTTTCTGTAATTCTCTTTTAATGTCATCTTCTTTTGCTCCGGTAAAGACAGGAGTAACCGCACGATACCCTTGCTTAAGAGCAGCAAGGCCCAAATGCGTTTCAAGAATCTGCCCTAAGTTCATACGAGACGCAACACCAAGTGGATTTAACACAATATCAACTGGAGTTCCATCTTCAAGGTATGGCATGTCTTCAACAGGACGAATCTGTGAGATAACACCCTTGTTTCCATGTCGTCCTGCAAGCTTGTCACCCGCACGAACACGTCGCAATTGAGCAACTTCAATTTGTATACGTTTAATAACACCTGGTTCAAGCTTGTCACCTCGTTCACGAGAAAATATTTTAATACCAACAACCCGTCCCCATTTTCCATGAGAGAGATAAAGAGACGTATCTTTCACATCACGAGCTTTTTCTCCAAAAATAGAACGAAGTAGTTTTTCCTCAGCAGTTAATTCAGTTTCTCCTTTTGGAGAAATCTTTCCTACCAATATATCTCCAGAACGAACTTCAGCACCAATACGGATAATACCCTCTTCATCAAGGTTACGAAGTTTCTCTTCAGAGACGTTTGGAATATCAGATGTTGTTACCTCAGGTCCTAATTTTGTATCACGAACATCACACACAAAGTCTTCTATGTGAACTGATGTAAATCGATCTTCTTGAGCCACTCTCTCAGAAAGCACAATAGCGTCTTCAAAGTTTCCTCCAAAGAATGGAATAAAGGCAACAAGAAGGTTTTGACCAAGAGCCAACACTCCATGATCAGTAGAAGGTCCATCAACAAGAACATCTCCCTTCTTCACTTTCTGTCCTACATTTACTAATACTTTTTGGTTAATAGCTGAATACTGGTTTGATCGTTTAAACTTACTCAAACGATATGTTTTTGATCCAAGTTTCTTGTATGAAAGAGTAATTGAGTTTGCGTCAGCTTTCTTCACCTCCCCTGCATCTTCAGCCACGATAACACGTCCAGAATCACGAGCAACATATTCTTCATTTCCAGTACCAACAAGTGGCATCTGTGGGTTAATAGAGGGAACAGCCTGACGTTGCATGTTTGATCCCATAAGTGCACGGTTTGCATCATCGTGTTCAAGAAATGGAATCAAGCTTGTTGCACTACTGATAACCTGCACAGGAGATACATCGATAAGGTTCACGTCTTTTCGAGAACAGAGTCCAGGTTCTCCATTAATACGAGCTTCAATAATATCATCAAGCAATCTTCCTTTCTCATCGAAGTTAACTCCTCCTTCTGCAATATTGTGTTTCACCTCTTCAGCAGCATCCATCCATACAATCTCACTTGTGACCACACCGTTTTTCACACGTGCATAGGGGGTCTCTAAGAATCCAAGTTCATTAACTCGAGCAAATGTCGCTAAATGGTTAATAAGACCAATGTTTGGTCCTTCTGGAGTTTCAATAGGACAAATACGTCCATAGTGAGATGCGTGAACATCTCGCACTTCAAACCCTGCTCTTTCTCGAGTAAGTCCCCCCGGACCCATCGCAGAAAGACGTCGTTTATGTTCTAGTTCTGCAAGAGGATTTACCTGATCCATGAACTGAGACAACTGAGATGATACCAAAAATTCTCTCACTACAGATGAAAGTGGTTTTGGATTAATTAAATGAACAGGAGTCAATAATTCTGGCTCTGTTGTTGACATACGATCCTGTACAATACGACGAATACGAGCAAATCCAACACGCATACGATTCTGCAAAAGCTCTCCAACAGAACGGACTCGTCGATTTGAAAGACTATCAATATCATCAGCTCGTCCATGAGGATCATTATTCAAACGAATAACTTCTTTTATAATCTCAACGAGATCTTCTTTTCGAAGTAGATGTGTATCAACTGAATCACTAATACCAAGTCGTTTATTTAACTTGTATCGTCCTACATCAGAAAGACTAAATCGATCTTTCCTTTGAAACATCCCATCGATAAGACTTTTAGCATTCTCAACACTTGCCAAATCTCCTGGGCGAAGTCGCTTATATATCTCAATATATGACTCATCCACGCTATGAGCGCCATCTTTTTTAAGTGTTGTTTCAATGTGTTGTATCTCCCCCGTATCAACATCAGCAAATGCTGCGCGAATCTCATCATCGCTCTTAAATCCAAACACTCGCAACACATCACTTACCGCTACTTTTCTATGTTTATCGATCTTTACCCCGATAAATCCATCATTTTCAGTCTCAATTTCCATCCAACTCCCTCGATCAGGAATAATCTTTGCTCCAAACTGTCTTTTTCCTTTTAATATTCGTGAGGTAAAGTTAACCCCTGAAGAACGAATAAACTGTGATACCACAACTCTCTCAACACCGTTGATAATAAATGTTCCCCGATCAGTCATGATAGGATACTCACCAAGATACACTTCTTGTTCTACTTCTTTCTTTGTCTTAAGGTGAACCAATCGTACCTTCGCTCGCAACGATGCCTCATAGGTAGCATCACGCTCCCATGATTCTTCCTCGCTAAATTTAGGCTCATCAAATGAATGTCCTAGAAAATATAATTCAAATTCTTCTCCTGTATAATCAGAAATAGGAGAGATCTCTTTGAAGAGATCTTTAATTCCTTTTTGCACAAACCATCTCCATGACTGAAGCTGGATCTCAGCTAAAAATGGTCGAGGGGTAAGGTCCCCTGAATGTTTTGAAAACGAACGAACCTCAAGTGTATGCATAAATATAGGGATGTTAGTGTAACACAAACAAAAAAAGGCCCACTCCTTGCGGAGGTTTCTTTATGTGTTGTAATTAGTTATATACTTGCTTCGCTACGCACAATAGTAGTAGTGAATGCTCTGATTTATAAAACCTAAGTCTCAGAGTTACATGTGATGAAAAAAAAGTCAAGAGCGTTCTCGTATGTTCTGAACATCAGCAAAGACTGCACCAACAAACCCTACAAGAATCATTCCCCCAACAGCCCACCACAATACAGAGACTGGGACGATAAGTAACGACTCATGAACAATATACACCTTATATATCCCTACCCAGAGTAGTGGAAGAAAAAATCCCACCGCTGCCCCAAGAAGAGTATAGATGATAATTCGAATCATATACCCTAAGTATATACTATTATAATCCTAAATACACACTCCGATAGTAGGTATGTTCATCTAACGTATCACTAAAGACTGTCTCCCCAGTATCAGGACGAGAAAGGTAGTACCAATACGATGTTGAGCGAGGAGAAAGGGCCGCTCTCACAGACGAGAGTGATGGAGACGCAATAGGAGTAGGAGGGAATCCTTTTCGAGTATAAGTATTATACGGTGTGTCTTCTTGAAACATAGACCTTACGGGAGTGCAAGAGTACCCACCACATGCTCCATACAGTACAGAGGCATCAATCTGAAGTGCCATTCCTACCGCATATCGCTTATATATAATACCAGCAACAATCTCTTTATCTTTCTGGGTCACGACCTCTTTTTCAAGAAGTGAGGCAACGATAAGGGCTTCATAGATCTCATCAAAGGAATGCCCTTCAAAAAGATCCTCATACACTTCCCAAAAATGCCCCACAAGAATACGAGCAACCACCTCAGCACCTCTTCCAGTATAGAAACGATAGGTATCAGGAACAATAAACCCCTCAAGAGTCTCAAAAGGGACATTTTCTTCTAATCCAAACACGCTCCCTGGATCCAGGGAAACTAACGATCCTTTTTCAATAATCCCCTCAGAGGCAAGGAGTTCATCAATCATCACAAGACTCATTCCTGGCAAGATAGTAACGTTCTTTTCTTGTGGAGGAGAAGTAATAAGAGAAAGAATGTCTTGTATGCGTGTACTGGCAAGTTGATATGTTCCAGGATGCAGTGAACTATATCCTCCAGACAGAAGCCCATACCCAATAAATGAGACACGTGACTTAATAACATCCTCCTCATAGAGTCTTTTAGCAACAGAAAAAATATCATCCCCTTCTTTCACTTCAAAGCTATGTATCTGAAATGATGTATGAGAAGGATAGAGTAAAAATCCAGAAAAAAATGAAAGGAGAAGGACGATGCATCCCAACACACCTAATGCTCCATACCAACTCCATTGTCTCTTATCGATGCGCATACATTGATTGAATAATTCCAATAAGAATAAAACTCATGATCATACTTGATCCTCCATAACTCACAAACGGAAGGGTAATCCCAATAACCGGGAGCAACCCAAGTGATGACCCTATGTTAATAACAATATGTATAAAAAATAGTATCCCTCCCCCTAAACACAAGAAAGTCCCCAAAGATGTAGAACTTTTCATTCCCATCTGAATCAGACGAGCAACAAGTAAAAGTAATCCAACAAGTACAATCCCCCCAAAGACAATTCCTCCTTCCTCAAGAATAGCAGAAAAAATAAAATCATTGTGTGCTTCAGGTAAAAATCCAAGTTGCACCTGTGTTCCTTGTCCAAATCCCTTCCCTGTTATTCCCCCAGATCCAATAGCAATTTTTGATTGAATAACATTGTATCCTGTCCCCAAAGGATCAACCGAAGGAGCAAACACAGAAAGAACTCGATCCTTTTGATAGTCCTGCAATGCTCCATGCCACATCCCCACACCTGCAATAACACATATCCCTAACAGAAGTAAAAGATGGCGAAAAGGTATCTCCGAAAGAAGTACAAATCCAAGCCAAATAAGAATAAGGGTAATTGCAGATCCTAAATCAGGCTGTAGTGCAATAAAGAAAGCAAACCCAGCAGAGAGTAAAAACGATCCAATTAACACTCCCCAATGAGCAATGCGCACATGTTGACGAGAGAAAAAAACACTTAATACGAGAACCAAAACAACTTTAGCAAGCTCAGCTGCTTGAAATTGAAATGACCCGATCATAATCCATGCACGGTTCCCTTTCACCTCAGGAGCAAATAGAAGTGTCGCAAGAAGGAGTAAGATAACAAGCCCATACAACACCATAATAAACCCTCTATGAGATATAAATGAACGAATATCAATAACACTAATAAGAAGAGCAGCAACTATTCCAATGCCAACCCACCACACTTGTCGTGCAAACGTATCAGAATCAATGCTCGCTAATATAAAAAGACTGCTCGCAACAAGCAGTGCTACAGCTCCCATAAGTCTCCAATCAATGGCTGTACGTAATTGGCGAAACATATAAAAGATATGGTATCACAAAGCCCTTGAGGAGGACAGACTCAATATTCCATTCGCTTCAAGCGGATAAGAATTTCCTTTCATGTGCCCAATATATCCTGCAACCCCAATCATTGCAGCATTATCCTGACAATACGCAAAGGGAGGGAAAAGAATGGGAACAGTATCTTCAAATGTATCCTTCATATAAGTACGAAGAAATGAACTCGCACTTACTCCCCCACTCACTACAACACTCTTTGCACTATATTCCTCAAAAGCTTTCTTTGTTTTTTCAACAAGAGGACGAAACGCAGCATACTGAAACGATGCAGCGGTATCATAACTAAGCTCATCAGAAAGAGTTATTTGTTTCCCGGGAGAAAATGACTGAGCACTATCTCCAGAAACATTCCTCAGATGATAGAGTACTGCTGTTTTAAGCCCAGAATAACTGAACTCATAGTCCCCACTATGAAGAAGTGGTGAGGGGAATGGATAGGCATGCACATCTCCTCTCTGAGCATAACGCTCTATCTGAGGACCCCCAGGATAGGGAAGCCCTAGTAGACGAGCAACCTTGTCAAACGATTCTCCCACCGCATCATCTTTTGTTTCCCCAAGAAGTGTGTAGGTATACATATCAGAAAGAACACCAAGTATAGTATGTCCCCCACTTACAAGAAGTGAAACCATAGGAAAGAGAGTATCAAGAGATGCTGGATCAAACAATTCATGAAACAAAAAACTATACAGATGTCCCTCAAGATGATTCACTCCTACAAGAGGAATATCTGGATACAGTGTTTTGTGAATATCAGAAAAAAAGGTAATACCCTGCCACAATGCTGGTTCAAGACCAGGACCAACAGTTACTGCCATTATATCAGGGCAGATGCGTTCCTTTGCAAGATATGCAGACATCCTCTCCCATAAAAGTGGAAGATTCTTTTGATGCTCACGTTTTGCAAGATTAGGAACAACACCTCCAAAGGAAGCATGTATCTCTACTTGGGAAGCTGTTTCATGAAACAACACATCGACAGAGAAATCTTCCCTAATATGAACGAGTGCAAGAGATGTCTCGTCACAACTTGTCTCACACGCTAGCACATACTTACGCTGCATACTCAACGGATCGTGTCTCACGAATAACAACCACTTTTATTTCTCCAGGATACTTCAATTCAGACTCAATACGTTTCGCAACATCTCGAGCTAACTGAAGTGCTCCAAAGTCATCAACTCGTTCAGGAGTAACAAAGACGCGGAGTTCACGCCCTGCAGAAATAGCATAGGCATTTGAAACTCCATCAAGCTGTGTTGCAATATTTTCTAAATCTTGAAGACGCTTAAGGTAGTTTTCAATGCTGTCACGACGTGCTCCAGGACGAGCAGCTGAAAGTGCATCAGCAGCAGCAACTACATATGATTCAACAGTAGCATAGGGATACTCATCATGATGAGATTCCATTGCATGAATGACTGCATCACTAATGTTATATTTCTTTAGAATCTTTCTTCCAATATCAACATGACTTCCTTCAATTTCATGATCAACAGCCTTTCCAATGTCATGAAGAAGTGCTCCTCGTTTTGCTACTTCAACATCAACACCAAGCTCAGCAGCAATCATTCCAGCAAAGTGAGTTACCTCAACAGAATGCTGTAACACGTTCTGTCCATAACTTGTTCTGAAATGAAGTCGCCCCAGTAATTGAATAATCTCCTTTGGAAAATCATAAATACCTACTTCATAGGCAGCATTCTCAGCTGCATCAACCATGATCTTCTGTACCTCAGCACGAGCCTCTTCAACTTTCTCTTCAATTTTTGCTGGCTGGATACGTCCATCTTTAATTAATTTCTCAAGAGCTGTTTTGGCAACCTGTCTTCGTACTGGATCAAATGATGAGATAACAATACTATCAGGAGTTTCATCAACAACGAGCTCAACACCGGTAATACGCTCAAGGGTACGGATGTTTCGTCCCTCTTTTCCAATAATCTTTCCTTTAAAGTCTTCGTTAGGAATATCAACGGTTGTTGTTGTAAGCTCTGATGCTGATGAACGACTATATCGTTGCAACACCGTACTCATAATCTCAATAGTCCTCTTCTCTATTTCTTCCTGTCTCTCATGCATCATCTTCTTCCCATACTCCAAGAGATCTTGGTTAAATTTCTTCTCAACATCTTTAAGAAGAAGTGCTTTTGCTTCCTCTACATTCATTCCTGCAACTCGCTCAAGCTCCTGAGATGTTTTTTCTTTGATTGACTCAATGTGCTTTTTAATCTCATCAATCTTTTTAAGATCAGATTCAACACCTTTTTCTTTTTCTCTAAGTTCCTGATCTTTCTTCTCAATCGTCTCTTCTTTACGTAAAATTCTTTCTTCAGCTTTATCGAGCTGATGTTTTCGTTCACGTTCTTCCTTTTTAATCTCTTCTAAAATACCCGCAGATTTCTCCTGGGCCTCAAGAATGAGTTCCTTTGCCTTTGTTTTCGCTTCTTCTATCTGCCTGCGAATGCGCTCCTCAATAGAAGCGGCTCGCTTTGAAACAAGGGCTTGGCGGATGATATATCCGATCGCAAAGCCCACAACAAATAACAACGCAAAATACATATAGTTCGTGTAATCCATATATCAAAAGTACCTCCAGTGCAATCCTGTGGGACATAGGTATAAGGTCTATGATTCAAAAAATGAAATAAAACTATCATATACGTCCGAAAATACTATCGCCACCAGATACTCTGAGGCACGTTACTTACTTCTAAACCTATATACATCATAGCCCTCAGATATCCCCTCGTCAAATACGTGTATCAAAAACAAAGGTATGGTACGATAGAAACGTATGAAACCACGTGTTGTTCTATTAATTCTTGATGGATGGGGTATTGGAGAGAGAAATACCTCAAACCCTATTCATGTCATGCAGCCAAAGAATATAGAATTCATCAAAAAGAACTTCCCTTCGGGATCACTCCAAGCATCAGGACTGGCAGTAGGGCTTCCCTGGAGAGAAGAAGGAAACAGTGAGGTAGGACACCTCACTATGGGCATTGGACGAGTCGTCTATCAACACTTTCCTCGTATTAGTTTGAGTATTCAAGATGGATCGTTTCAAAAAAATGAAGCAATTCAGGGAGCCATCCAACACGCCCTCCAAAACAACACAACACTACACCTTGCAGGACTCATTAGTGATGGGAATGTTCATTCAGCACTCCCTCATCTACATGAACTCATCGCACTTGCACAAAAAGCAGGCGTCTCATGGAAACTCCATGCATTTACCGATGGACGAGACACTGATCCAACAAGTGCATGGTCACTTCTCCAAACACTTCCTCTCCAACATATCGCTAGTATTTCTGGACGATTCTATGCTATGGACAGAGACAAGCACTGGGACCTTACCCAAAAAGCATATGATGCAATGACCGGGGAAGCCCCTATTATCTCTCACCATGATATCCAGAGTCATATAGAAAAGACATACGCAAAAAACCTCAATGATGAGTTTATAGTTCCTGTTGGTATTGATTCAGCTGACAATGCACTACACGATAACGATGCACTGTTCTTTTTCAACTTCAGAGAAGATCGTATGAGACAGCTTGGAGAACTTTTCCTCAAACCATCCCCGGAACATGGAAACATAAAATCATACACCAATCTCCATATTGCATCGATGACACAGATACGAGAAGATTTCACCATTCCTATCGCCTTCCCTCCTCAACAGATAGATACAAGTCTTGGAAAGACTCTCTCAGAGAATGGAAAAATGCAACTCCGTATCGCTGAAACGCAAAAATATGCTCACGTAACATTTTTCTTTAATGGACTCACTGACAAACCCTTTAAAAACGAATACCGCATCCTCATTCCCTCAAAAACAACTCCTCGACAAGATGAAGATCCCGCAATGCAAACCCCAGCCATTACACAACGACTCATACAATCAATAGAAGAGGGACTCTTTGATTTTACCCTGGTAAATATCGCTTCTCCTGACATGATCGCACATACCGGAAACTACAATGCCTCAAAAGAAGCTGTCGCTCTTGTTGATGAATATGTTGGAAAAATTCTTGATGCAGTGCTTAGACATAACGTTACCCTCCTTATCACCGCAGACCATGGAAACATGGAACGACTTTTCGATCCCCTTACTGGAGAACCTGAAACAAAACACGATCCAAATCCTGTACCCCTCTATCTTATCCACTCATCACTTAAAAAACCACGAGATGATGCATATATCCAGGAACGAGAACGCTACACAATAGGGATGCTCTCAGATATTGCTCCAACTATTCTTGATATTCTTTCCATCCCAAAACCATCTCACATGACAGGTCAAAGCCTCCTTAAACAACTTCTCTAAAAGAAAGTGTGTTTTCTCCTTCAAGAAACATCTCAATACGCATTCCTTTACTAAGACGCCCTGAAAGAAGTGCGTGAGAAAGAAACGATACAATATGTTTTTCAATAGCTCGTTTTAGTGGACGAGCTCCAAATGACGGATCAAATCCCTCCTGAGAGATGAAAGATACTAGTTCTTCAGAAAAACTCACTGCTACTCCATTACTCTCATGTACTCGCTTTGAAAGGGAAGTAAGTTGAAGACGAGCAATCTTACGAATATGCTCAAAGGATAACGGCTTAAAGGTAACAATGCGTGAAAAACGATTCACCAATTCTGGGCGAAGAACTTCAGACAGTTTCCCCTTTAATGCCTCAGCAATAGTATCAATATCTTTTCCTTCCTTAAGAGATTCTTGAATAAACACTGAATGAGCATTCGATGTTGCAATAATAATCGTATGAGAAAAATCAATCTTTCGCCCAAACACATCGGTTAACACCCCCTCATCAAGTACCTGTAAGAAAAGTTGCAGGATATCTTGGTGAGCTTTTTCAAACTCATCAAGAAGTACAATGCTGTAAGGAGAGTGTGCAACAGATTCACTAAAGGCACCAACAATTTTCCCATCAGACGATCCAATAAATCTCTGGATACTTCCCTTCTCTTGATACTCAGACATATCAAACCGAACTAATAATTTTTCAGAACCAAAATACAAAGAAGCAAGAGATTTGGAAAGTTCTGTTTTCCCTACCCCTGTAGGGCCAACAAAAAGAAATGAAGCAATAGGACCCTTTCCTGAAGAAAGTCCACTACGATACGAACGAAGTGCCTCAGATACTGCTCCAACAGCTTCATCTTGATTGATGTATCGTTCATGAATACGTTCTTCTAAACGAAGTAGTTCAGAGGCTTCATGGGTAGATGCTTTTTGAATAGGAACGGATGAACGTTCTTCAACAAGCGCAATAACATCAGATTCCTTTACCATACGTCTCTTCCTTTCTCGTTTCACCCGAGCAAATACCTCACGAAGTACTTCTTGTGCACTTGAAGGAAGTGGAGCTTGAGTTATATAGCGAGCAGATAACTTGACAGCAGCACGTACTGCAGCAAATGTGATTCGAATTCCTAACTGTTTTTCTAAAATAACAGCATCATACACAAGTAATCGTGTCGCATCTTCTTCTCCAATCTGCTCAATAGGAATCCTCTCAAATAACTGAGAGAGACTCTTGTTCATATCAATATACTGAGAATAAAGATGTGGTGTTGTTGTTCCAATCACAGGGAAAAGACCATTACGAAGGAGTGGTGTTAATACATCAAATAACCGAACCCCTTCTCGTGTCTGTGTTTTTTCAAGAAGATGAATATCAGGGATATAGAGAATAATATTTCCTGCACGAGAGATTTCTGAGACAATCATTTGAAGTGTTGTATAAATATCATCACTCCCCCCTGAAAGAATTCTCCCCAAAGACAAAGAAACGACACGTCGATCAAATAATTCCCCAGGAACAGCATCAGAAAGAATTTGAAATGCGAGATGATGTACAATTGCTTCTTTCCCTACCCCCGCTTCCCCTACGAGCAATACATTCCGTTGTCCTGATTTTGAAAGCGCATCAAGGATCTGATGGTACTCAGTATCATGTCCAATGAGAAATCCTCCTCGTCCACTTCGTACAACATCGGTAATATCATCAGATACCCTATCAAGATAGGGAGTAGGACGTGATGTTAGAGTTCTGTTAACTCGATGGGCCTTAATACGAGACAGCGTCTTTGCAAATCCACCCGTCACCGCAGGAAGATGTCTTTGTGAAAGCGCAACACCAAATGAAATAGCAATAGAAACATCTTTCTGTGACAAAGAGTACATATCAAAGATACGTGCAAGATGAGATGAAGGAGAAGAAACAATACCAGCGAATAATAAATCATCCCCAATAACATCTTTTTTGTGAATCAGTGCCTCTGCTCCTGCATACAAGGCAATATTCTTTAAAATCTCCATAACCTCAGCCTTCTCCTGTTCTCCATCACTATGTTCAAATGCCTCAGTAACATCTTTACGTAACTGAGAAACATCTAACTCTAATCGTTCACAAATCCATACGACAGAAGGCTTTTTCAATAATTCAGAAAACAGTGCGAGGTGAAGGTCTCCTTTTTGAAGTCGTGCTTTCTCAAATGCAGCAACGAGGATACGTAGTGATTTCTTATCAATACACAATCCAATGTTATTCCCCGGGACTCTTCCTAAAAATAAATCTCTTACCCGATAATGAGCTGAGGAAAGATGGAATATATGATCAAGGAGTATAAGAAATAGTAACCCTCCCCACCATCGAAGCGCCTCAACATCAGAGAGTAGTAGTGCAACGGTAAGACCAATACAAACAACAAAACAGATATAAAAAACAATTCGAGTAAACACCCTCTCTGTATGAGAAAGAGCAAATATTCGTCGATGAAATGTTACTTTTTCTAAAGGTATAAGTGAGTCTTTCATAAGAATAAAGTTATCCCTTTATAGATACAGACAAGAGGAAGGGCAGCCCACATACCATACGTACACACAAAGAATAGTGCAGCAAGAATATAATACAAACTCCCCCCTATAACACGAATAAGTCGAACAAAAAACCCAAGCAAGAAACCAACAACATTACGTTCTTGATAGAGTGGTGAAAATAAAAAGAAAAGATTTGCACGAACAGCGAGCGTTCTTTCTCCACGAGAGAACACGTATAAAAATCCTGAGTACCAACGACGAGCACCTTCAACATACCAATGTCGAAAGAATTCAAATAGTCTATAGTATCCAGTTTTTAGTATATAAATACCAGCTCCAACCATTATATGCATAGTATCAAAAAATATGTCTTTCTGCTACAAAAAACTCCCCTGTATATACAAGGGAGTTTCATATGCACTGTCAGTGATGTGTTATGCTTGTGGCATTTCACCTTCACTGTTTTGATCTGAATCCTCTGAGAATTCTTGCCCAGCCTCTGGCTGTGCTTGTTCCTCAGGAGCTGATTCCTCTGCAGGAACCTCAACTGAAGGATTCATTGTTTCTTGAGTCTGTGAGTCTTGCTCTTCAGACTGTGGTTGCTGTTGCATGTCGTTGTTTTGCATGTCCATAATAGATAGTTCGAGTTACTTGGGCTTACGACGATCGCCGCACACCACATGCAAGGATAGCACAGGTATTCCCTTATTTCAAGGAAAAAACCAGGCAACAAGCCTGGTTTTTCATGTATAACATTGATACTAGCCTTAATTTCCTCCTGGATTGGTCTCACCACCACCAAGATTATATGCCCTGATAGTAACATTACATGAGATATTTCCAAAATCATCACTCACCGTACCAACAGCAGTATAGGTACCACTTGTCCTATAATCATGTGTATGTTGAGCAACAGCATATGAAGGCCTTCCATCACCAGGGTTAATTGAATAACTCTTTGTTCCGCTCCCCCCCGTAGCATTCAATGTGAACTGAGTCCAGAAAGGCACAATACCTTCTGTTTTTGATGCACTTAACGTACATGCGAGAGGTTCAATTGGAGCATTAACCGTAACAGGTACTGTAGCAGTAGCTCGTGCGCCTAGAGCATCAGTAACTCTTCCTATCGCAGTATATGAACCCTGTCCATAGGTATATTCATATGAAGCACTAGAACTGTCCCACCTACCATCTCCATTTGCATCAATCTCATAAGTGTATGGAACAGCTCCATGGTTTGTAACGGTGAGAGTAAGAGTTGATGTAAGTGGAGCATTTCCTGTAGAAGGAGTTACACTCAAGGAAGCTCCTATTGGATCTGGATCTGGTGGAGAAATATCAGAAACACTAAGTACTGAGGAAGCATTCCCCGAAACACCTTCTCGTGATGCAGTCACCGTAAATGGATATGAATTGTTTTCAACACTTGTAGGAACTGAGAAAGTAATTGAGTGACATGATGCTCCTTCTGGAGCTGTCCCACCATCACAATTACTCCAACTCACATTGGTAAAGGAATGTGTTACTCCAGTAGTAAGTGGTTCTGGAGAAAGAGAGAAGTGTTCTGGAGAAAGTGCTCCTACACTTCCTGTACGTACTGCTGTGATGGGGAATGAAACAGTTGCAGTAGTTGATCCTCTTTTTATATTCTTTTGGGCAGGCATAGAAAGAGTGATGCTTCTTGATGGAACAACGACGGTGTCTTTAGTAAGAGTAATCATTGAAGAATCACTGTCGATGACATTTCCCCCAATATCATTTACCGCAACACTGAATGTATCTTCAAGTCCATCCTCTGATCCTGGTGCATTTGAAGCAACGCTAACGGTAAGAGTAAATTGTTGTTCATTCTCACCAACTCGAGCTCTTGTATTAAGAGCAAATGATCCCGTAACACCAGTAGGAAGGGAATCAACCGAAAGATCTGAAACAGTAAATCCATCTATATCGGCTGGACGTACAATGTTCACATTATATGTCGTTGAAACACTCCCTGATTTAGGAACTGTAACATTCCTATTATCAGGACTGAGGGTAAGTTCAACACTCTCGCCTGGTTCTGGATCATCCTCAAGAGACACTCTAAGTGAAGATGTCGTTGACTCTGAAGAACCATCATCTGTTGTTGCTGTAAATGTTATATCCTTTTCTCCTAGTTGTGTATTAGGACGAACATTAAGCGTTACCGTGAAGATGTCTGAGTTCACATTGTTTGTTGTATGTGTGATGACAGGAGAGCCTATATTTGCATGTTCAGTAACCACAGTAATATTGTCTTTGGTAAATGCGAAGGAAGGAGTCTTTGCAACGGTTACCTCGTATGAGACTGGAACAGTTCCGGTGGTTGGACGAATAACTGTTTCTGATGCAGGAGATGAGGTAACGGTAAAGGTTCCTGGGGATGACACGTTAAGTGAAGATGTTGTCCATTTCGTTTCACTTCCTGTTGAAGCATAGAACGTTATATCCTTTTCTCCTAGTTGTGTATTAGGACGAACATTAAGCGTTACCGTGAAGATGTCTGAGTTCACATTGTTTGTTGTATGTGTGATGACAGGAGAGCCTATATTTGCATGTTCAGTAACCACAGTAATATTGTCTTTGGTAAATGCGAAGGAAGGAGTCTTTGCAACGGTTACCTCG
The DNA here is from genome assembly GCA_020724905.1 of Candidatus Paceibacter sp. Taxonomy (GTDB): domain Bacteria; phylum Patescibacteriota; class Minisyncoccia; order UBA6257; family JAGOQP01; genus DYGB01. Next base: position 77,556 of record DYGB01000001.1, read on the forward strand.
TATGAGACTGGAACAGTTCCGGTGGTTGGACGAATAACTGTTTCTGATGCAGGAGATGAGGTAACAGTAAAGGTTCCTGGAGCTGGAGGTGCAGTAATAGTAAGTTTAGCTTGTCGTGATCGAGATTCAGCACCTGCATTAGCAGTAACAGTAATTAGATGCTCTCCAAGTTGTGCATGTGGGGCAACGGATAGAGTTACCTCAAAGATATCAAGAGTAGACCCATTAAGACTATGGGTAACAGATTTCTTTGTAACACCTGTAGGGAGATTGGTAACTGCAATGCTAGAAGGAACAAAGTTAAATGAAGGATCTGATTTGCTCACAATAGCAGTGTATGAAACATCTTTTGTTCCACTAGTTGGACGTTCTACACTTTTTCCGTCTGGAAGACTAGGAATAAGGGTAAGGACAAACTGAGGATTAGGAACATCTTCCTCTATAACACTAAAGGATCCTGAATATGTTTGAGAAATACTCTGTCCAGAAGTTGAAGTAGCAGAAACTCCTATATCAACGATAAAACCTCCTAACTCAGTTAGCTGTTGTGTATCTACATATACTGCGTATTCATCCTGTGTTGCAGTAGTACTAACACGACTCACCCGTGCTTCAGGAGATACTGTTGTAGCATCTCCTCCTTTTGCTGGATTTTGTTTTCTTATCTCTAAAATAGTAGCGTTTGTACTTGCTATATTCTGTTTTTCTAAGATGAGGGTATGTGTACGAACATTACTTTCAAGGCGCACAACTTCTGTATCTACATTAGAAACAGATCCAGAAAGAGAATATGGATCTTCTGCGGGAGCAGAAACCCCAAGATCAGCAATCGCCTCAGCAATAACTGTTCGAGGAGCATTTGGATGCGCAAACTGAGGAACATCATAAGTAGGAGCGTTAGGAAGTGTACGAGTATAAAGATGTAGCTTATACTGACCACCTACCTGAGCTGCATTTGTTGGCGTTGCAGTAAAGAATGCGTTATTCCCATTTGAATACACATTTGAAAATGTAATTTCTGTTCCTGTTACATTAACGCCATTTCTATACGCAACAGGTGCCCAATTCCAATTCTGTGTGGTATACACATTTCCACCATCTTGTCTTACAACTTTAAATGTCGTTGCTTGTCCTTTTTGAACAACATCATTTTGCTTTCCATCAAACTGAACACAGTATGGACAGGTGTATGAAACGGAACCTCTTGCAACTGCACCATCGTATGATGCTTCAAAATACACAGTATCAGGACTATATCCATCTGGCTGGAAAAAGACTCCAGGATCTGAAGCACTGCTCTCTCCAAGCCCACTAAGAAGAGCAAACTTTCCAGTGAAAGGATTTACATGATTTGCGGTAAGTTTAAGAAGACTTAGGTTTTGAATATTGTATGCACCAGCATTTAAGATAGACAGTGATGGACCACCAGCAGCATGAAGATCTATTGGTTGCCATGTTCCTCCTTCTTGGAATACATCAATTGTGATTGTTTCACTTTTTGAAGCTTCTCCTCTTCCACTATCATAAATGGCGGTAAAGGTAATAGGATGCTTCCGTATTGGAGCATCTTTATAAATACGAAGTGTAAGATATGTTGTGCCAGAAAAGGTACTCCCTAACGCACTTCCCCTGGTAAGAGAAACGTCTACTGGATTTGGAGTAACACGAACAAGATCAGTAGATCGTGTACTATTAGAAACAGCAGCAGTATAGTACACATCACGATCACCAATGGCACTATTGTCATTAATATACAGATCAACTCTTACGGTAACATCTTTGTATTGATCGGTGGTAGGAGCTTTTATCTTAACGGTACGATTATTTGGAGCATATCCAACTTTCAAATTTACTGCCCCAATAGCATCATCAGAAGAATTACTCCACACCCACTCTCGAAGAAGGAAATCTCCCGCCTTTCCAAGGGTAACGCTTTTACTTTCTGGGTACAATGAGATACGAGTTTCTTGTTCTCCTAGATTCAAAAGTCCTGGTAATCTTGTTTGGAGTGTATTATTGGTATAGTACTCAACCTCTATAGGAAATGAGAGATATCCACCAAATGATCCTGGTATAATCTGAGCAACAACATCAAGTGATGCCTCAGTTCCATTTTCAAGAGATCCAGGGCCATCTTTAACAAGAGTGAGGGGCCCCTTGTTCTCAACCCCATTAACAAAGAACTTAACTCCTGAGCTACTCATAAGACCAGAAATAACAATCTGATCAGCGATTTCTGGGAAGAAGGCATAGACAGAGAGCTCAACATCTCCTCCACTTGAAGGCACAGCAATGTTTGCTCCCGATCCAGTAATATCCTCACCATTTATAGTTGCAAAAGAGGTTCCATCTGCTTGAGCAAACGATCCCCCAATCATAAACAATGATGCGACGATAGCACAAATTAAAAATACCTTAGACAAATATCTCATGTACGTTTTTATATATAATTACTATGCTTCTAGTATAGAGTATTTTATAGTATAAATCTAGAAACTATTTCCCTTTATAAATAAAGCCCCTAAAACATCTAGGGGCCCTTCCTATTTCAAAAAGAGCATCTTTTTTGAGATAGGTTTTTTATGGGGGGAGGTAAGAGTATACATATAGACACCGCTAGGAAGATTACTTCCAGAAAAATCAACTTCAAGACGATGATTTCCAGCTCCATAGTATCCATCAGCAACTCTCATTACTCGCTCTCCAAGGATAGAATAGATATCAACGCGTATATATCCACTCACTGGAAGAGAAAATGTAATATATGTCGATGGATTAAAAGGATTGGGATAGTTCTGATACAGAATATACTCTGAAACGAGATTATCCTCTTCACGATACGAAGTAAGGGAAAAATCATCCAATACCAAAAATGTTGTGTCGTTCCCATGTTTATCGTAGTCAACAGCTACAATCTTAGAGAACCACCATCCTAATTCTTGTGTGTAAGATTCAGTTGTTTCCATCGAAGACATCACGTTTATTGTGAGCCCTTCATAAACAAAACCCGTATCAACATTTTGGTTATACAGAGCCTCAGGCATCTTAATAACAAAGGTGACTGGAGTATGTACCGAATCCCAAGGAGTACTACTTCCAATACCAAGCATATACACACCACGATAATGAGTTTCTTCTCTGTACCAGATATTGAAATCAAACCACGGTGTAGGCGTTGTATCACTTTCAAAAAAATCAAGATTGGCAGAAATCCAAAACTCTCGAGGAAGGGTAAATGTTTGAACATTCTTTCTAAAAAATGTATTCATCCAAAAGAGTGAATCTTCTGAAAATGGAATAGGAGTAGACTCTCCTTTGTGATAAAAAGTCTGACCCTCTTGTCCATATTTTTCAGAAAAATAAGATCCAATCTCACGATAGATACCATCGGATGCAAAGGGAGAAAATTCCCACCCATTTACTGATCCCACATAGGGAGAATCAGCAAGGGAATAGGTATAATTAGGTACTACTAGATTTGAATCGGCATACAATAGTGTTGTGCCCCTATCAATATCAACTACTTTCATAGGACGTTCCACAACAATATACTCCTGAGCTATAGGAGCTCGAATAAACACCGTGAAGAGAAAAACAGAAATAATGATAATCCGTTTCATAACAAACCTCCTTTATGTATGTAAATGTTCTTTTTTGTTCTATTTATATTATACAATGAGTACAAAAAAGAGCAATGGTTATATTCTATATTGACATAAAAAGAAAACATTGTATTATACACACATCACATTAATAATTTCATATCTGAGGAGGAGTTATGTCGAAAAAATCCAAGCATCTCTTTACCACAGCACAACTAGGATCACTTTTTGTATTTATCGCTCCTTTTGCGCTCTGTATACACATATTTGGTAACAGCCCACTTACAAAGGAACGCTTTGTGACAGCTGTTATCTGTGGAGGGATGTTCCTTACATTAGCGGTTATTATTGCAGTCACAAAACTAGTAAAAAACAAGGAGTTTGGATTTTACTGGTTTTTATCTTCTTCCCTCTCAATTATGGCAATTGAGCTATCGTTTGTAACATTACTGATAACAGGAAGCTTTGCTTCCACAACAATGATAAACAATCCGCTGACAGTTGCCATACTTGTCATGACAACTATTGTGGTGATTTTCCTTGTTATGATATCCTCTCATGTAATAGACAGTATTGAGGAATACTATGATATTCCAAAAAGAAGTACTGCATGGAGGAGTATATTCCAAATGATGTATATAACCGGTATAATCATCCTCTCATACTACGCACTCATATAACAAAACCGACCCCTTGGGGTCGGTTCTTTTACACATCTTCCATTTTCACCTTGTCGTATATGTTAAGAATAGCATTCACCCCATCCCCCATTGCGGTATTAATCTGATGATACAGTTCATCGGTAATGTCCCCTGCAGCCCAGATACGGGGATGTGATGTCTGAAATGTTTTTCGATCAACTTTAATTGTGTTCTTCTCGGTCAGATCAACAAGGTCAGAAACAAGAGAGGTATTGGGAATATACCCAATAGCAACAAATGCACCTGCAACAGGAAGTTCTCCTTCCTCCTCTGTTAGAGTATCTTTCCAGGTTACTCCAGAAAGAAATGCTTCTCCCTCAAACGTCTTTACTTCACGGTTTAAATGAATATGAACATTTTCATGCTTCGCTATCCGTTCTTGGTATACTGCATCTGCTCGTAGTACCCCTGATCGTTGAAAAACATGAATGTTTTTAGCATAAGGAAGAAGATCGATAATAGCTTCAAACGCACTGTTTCCTCCTCCAATAACCACAACATCTTTGTCCTTCATGAGAGGAGCATCACAGATAGAGCAATAAAAGACTCCCTTTCCTTCAAATTCCCTCTCACCAGGAGTCTCAAGTCGTTTATACTGACTCCCCAAAGCAAGTAAAAGATACTTCGAACGATATTCTTTCCCTTGCCCATCAACAACTACCACACAGTTGTCCTCCTCAGATACACTCACTACCTCAACACCTGTCTCAACAGTGATGTGATCCTGAGCACGTAAATGATTTTGAAGTACTTCAGAAAATTCCATTCCTGAAAGTTTTTCAAAACCGATAAAATTTTCAATTGATCCAGAATTAAGAGATTGTCCTCCTATTTCTTTGGTGAGAAGAAGACTTGAGAGTCTTTTTCTCGATGCATAGATGCCTGCTGCAACACCAGCAGGACCTCCTCCCACGATAATAACATCGTACACGTTATTGTTCATTGATGTCTGTTGGACTCTGTTCTTCAGTTTCTGCAAGCGCAGTATCAATTGCCCCTCTATCAAACCCAACAATAATAGTTCCGTTAATATCAAGTACAGGAACACCCATTTGTCCTGATTTTTGGACCATTTCAGCTGCTGCTGCAGTATCCTCCTGAACATTTACATCCTTAAAGGGAACGCCCTTTACGCCCAAGTACTCCTTTGCCATTTTGCAGTATGGGCACTGCGTTGTTGAATAAATAGTAATCATATGACCACCACCTTAACATACTTTAAAAGACTATTGCAACTCTTGACTGCTTTCTCCAGAAAGCGCCTCTTCATATGAAGCAATATCAAATGCATTCACCTGAATACCATTTACAAAGACCGTTGGTGTAGAGACACGTCCATCCATCGCAGCTTCAGCATCAGCCATATGCTGTGCGATCATCTGATCTGCATCGGATGATGCATAACATGCTTCAAATGCTTCAACGTCCCCTCCTTGCTCTGTAATAACTCCTTCAAAAAAACGATCAACTAAGTTTCCATTGTTCTCATTTCCACCAGCAGCAAGCTGTTCTGCTTCAGCAACAAATATTGCATCATGCATCTCCCAGAAGAGATTCTGCTCTGCAGCACAATATGATGCTTTAGCAGCATTATCTGATTCACGAGGAAGTGCATAGTTATCATAGGAATCAATGAAGGTAAGAATCTTTGTTACCTTGTGAGCGCGTCCAGTATCGATAAACTGTTCACGAACCTGTTGTTCTACATTAGCAAAATAAGAAACACAAGCAGAACACTGAAAATCAATAAATTCAACGATACGCCCAGGAGCGTTTATATCTCCAAGAACTGCCTCTCCTCTATCCTCAAGACCACTTCGTCCATCATCTACTGGTCCTGTTGGTGTTGGACTGTCTTGCAAGACTGCAAATACGATGAGACCAATAGCAACAAGGGCACTGACCCCAATAATAATATAGTTTAGCGCTGATCCACGAGATTGTTTTATGTCCATATGTATTTATAGTACACTTAGTAATAAGAATATTAGTATAAAATGATTACCCGTATAAAACAACTTGTCGCATTACTGGGAGATCTCGCTCTTCTCTATGGAGCGCTATTTCTTACGCTTTTAATTCGCTATCAATCAATACAACATGTTGATGCACACCTCATCCCTTTTTCGTGCATCTTTATCGTATGGATTATTCTCCTCTACGCATTTGGATTCTATGAGATAAAAAATCTTAAAAATACGATAGAGTTTGGCGTTCTGTTCTTACTAGCTATTGGAATAGGAATGATTAGCGCTATTGTGCTCTTCTACCTTATCCCTTCCTTTCATATCTCACCAAAAACAAATCTTGTCATCTTCTCTGGAGTCTTTATGGTGCTAGGGCTTTTGTGGAGATTTATATTTAATACAGCAACACGAGGATACACCCAAACAGTTCTAGTGATAGGGAATAGTTCTCACGGGCAAGAGATCCTCTCTTATATCACACACAACCCTCATATTGGGTATGTTCCCTTTCATATTACAGATCCTTCAGTAGAAAGAATTCAGGAGGCACTCCGAAACCATCCTGAGTATGTCGTCTATGACCCTCAACTCTTTGAACATGAGGGTCCTTTTTCTACACTCTCACAGCTCCTGGTAACATCTCAGAGCACGTCATATCATACTCATGAATTCTATGAATTATTGTTAAAGAAAGTTCCTCTGACCAAAACATCCTACACCCCACCACAACGATCCTTCTACCTTTCAATTCGTCCTCTTATAGAAAAGATTATTGCACTCATTCTTTGTATTATCCTTCTCCCTCTTCTACTTCTCATCTACCTCCTTGTTGTTCTTACCTCAAAAGGAGGAGGTATCTACTTACAAGAACGTATCGGAAAACATGAGAAACCATTTCTCATATACAAATTTAGAACCATGGTACATGATGCAGAAAAACAAGGCCCTCAGTTTGCTACCCATCAAGATCCTCGTATCACCCTCATTGGACGCTTTCTTCGCTTTACCCACCTTGATGAACTCCCTCAGTTGATAAATGTGATAAAGGGAGATGTCTCATTTGTAGGGCCACGACCAGAACGTCCTCCCTTTGTATCAGAGCTTAAAAAACAAATTCCTCTCTACAGCATCAGACATACCATACACCCAGGTATTACCGGATGGGCACAGGTACAGTATCGGTATGGGTCAAACAAAGAAGATGCAGAAGAAAAACTACGCTTTGACCTCTACTATGTAAAACATCAATCATTCTTTCTTGATCTTATTATTCTCACAAAGACAATAAAGATGGTATTTTTTAATTATAAATAGGTTAACTTAGGTAGTATGATTAACATACGTTAACCATTGACGTCTGGTTAACATAGATATATACTACATATAATGGAAAATAACAAAGAGAAGGAATTCCTTTCAACAATAGAAGTAGCTCAATTACTTGGCATCAGCAGAATTGCTGTTTTTAAGCGTATCAAAAAAGGAACCCTCCCTGCTCAAAAAATAGGAGAACAATATGTTATTGCAAAAAAAGATCTTAACTTAGAAAAACTCCACAGCCCCCTCTCTCAGAAAAGAAAAGATGAATTAAAAAAAAGTATTTCACATATCTTAGAACGATATGAAGAGGCATTTAAACTTCTTGGGAAAACAGAGTAATGAAAAAAGTAGTATACCTCACAATCAAAGAGATTGAATTTTCTGCCTATGAACTTGCAGTACAACTCCTCACAGGGAGCGAACCGATACCACCGTTCTCAACTCGATATCCTGAAGTTCTCGAGCGATGCGTATATAGCCCACAACAAACATTTGATAAGAAGGATATGTATCCAACGCTGTATAAAAAAGCGTCAATTCTTTTTTATACACTTATCAAGAATCATCCTTTCAAAAACGGTAATAAACGAATAGCTCTTACATCACTCATTCTTTTTCTAGAAAAAAATGGATATACTATTACCATAGATTCAGTGCGCATTTACCGCTTCACTCTCTGGATAGCAGAAAGTGATGCAAGTTTAAAAAGTTCAGTACTAGAGATAATAGAAGAATTTATTAAAAAATACTCAACAAAACTATGATTGAAATATATAAAAAAACACTACGAGATACAGAACTCAAAAAAAGAGAGTCATTTGATAAGGGGTCATGGGTGTTAGTGACAAATCCAGATGATGAAGAAATACAAGTACTCACCGAGGAGTTAGGCCTTGAGAGGGGACATATTCTTGATGCTCTGGATATTCATGAGTCTCCTCGTTTTGAAGCAGAAAAACATGGTCTTTACATCTTCCTTCGTTTCCCCTACACAGAAGCAGGGATGATTCATACCATGCCAGCTCTTTTTGTTATCACCGATGATATGCTTATTACTATTGTAAAAGATCAACGACTCCTCTTTGAAGACTTCCTCACAGAAAAGGCGCTTTTCTATACCACCCAACGACAAAAAACAGCACTCTTTATGTTTCTTAAAATTAGTCTCCTATACAGACGTCATCTACAAAAGATAAATAAAGAACTTCGTTCAAAGAGAAACAAGCTTGAAGAAATTAACGATAACGATATTAAACGATTCGTCCAATGGGAAGAAATATTAAATGACTTTATTACCTCAGTAGTACCTGCAAGTAATATCTATCGAACTATTTTGAGTGGAAAATATATTACTTTCTTTAAAGAAGATGAGGATATCATTGAGGACTTGCTTCTCAGTAACGATGAGACCATCGATATCTGTAAAACAAATATCAAAACTATTGTAAACATTCGAGAAGCCTACTCTACCGTTGTTGCAAATAATCTTAACCGTACGGTAAAGTTCTTAACTGCAATAACGATTATTCTGACCCTTCCAACGATGATCGCAAGTATCTATGGTATGAATATAGAATTACCTTTCCAAGGGCATCCCCTTGCCTTTCCTATGGTAATAGGAATTATCTTTCTTGTTGCTATCATTGCCCTTCTTTTGTTTCAAAAGAAAAAATGGCTCTAAAAAAAGACGACTATATACATAATAGTCGTCTGTAGTAAAACCAACCGAGGGCCAAGAGCAAAGGGACCTAGTGCCGACCGCGGCACGAGGGAGACCCCCACCCGTCCCCGCCATCCTCGAAGTCGCTCCAGTAGAGCCCGGGCAACTCATCGCCATGCAGGCAGACATGGGGAACGCCACCCAGATAGCGGGATCCGGTACAGTCGAGATAGTGATCACTCAACACATTGGTATGAAGAGCAAGAGCAATACATTCCTCTACAACAAGGGGGAGACGATTATCTTTCTGCATTGCTTCTTCTGCTTTTCGAGGTGAATACCCACGGTATACCGTACCGTCTTCGACATCAAAAATGGCATATGGTTCTGAAGGAGTAGATACAATGTTGTTAATATCACCAACATCAAAATATGCACACCCCTTATTACCTTTGTACACCAATGTTTTCATCTGGGCATCAAAACCCCATTGTTGTTTAGGAACAACAATAAGAAAAGGAATGTGATGATCAGGAATATCCATACCAATAGCTGTTCTGATCGTTTCGTCTTTCTTTTTTACAATCTGATCAAGTACAGATTGTGGGCAATCAATATGTGAAAGCGTCTCAACCTGTTTGTCCCAGAGCGAAACATACAATGCCTCTCGTTCACCCTTTCGTGTTTGTGCTTCTTTCTTTGCTTTTCGAAATACATCAGATACATCAGCAAGAGTACACTGTGTATGAAGATAAATACGTACAAGTACCTTCTTTAGCTCATCAACATATGTTTTAGGTAATGCCATGAGAAACCTCCTTTGGGTTAGTTACTATATAATTATTTATCAAACTTCTGCCAACAGAATACCATATAGATGTATATATGTCAATATAGTTGGGTAATGTGCAAAGACATATGGCACTTTCTAGTATCATTACGCATACCCTAAGAACGCTATGTGTGTTTATATATTACCAATTAATCTTTACAGATACACCTCTTTGTTGTATCGTCTAGTTAGCTCATACACAACTAAGGAGGACACATGCAATTTTTAAAGGAGGAACTCATTGCTCTACTCAAGGATCTCTTTGCAGGGGTATTGGTAATAGCTATCGTTATTATCGTCTACACAGTCACCGCCATTCCCCTTGATTTCTTTTCTCACGTCTTTGTATTTGTTTCGGATAACTTCTTTATACAAACAGGGGTAGGAATTGGTATTACTATCCTGATAGGGATAGGAACACGAAAACTTCCTATGTTTAAGAAGTTTAAGTGGCTCGAAAGAGTTGTCCCAACAAAAGCATTGAAAAAACCTGAAATTCGTATTCCCACAAACGTACCAGGAGTATATGATCTTCGCATAGAACTGCGAAGAACAGATACATTCATTGAAACCGGTATTGCATCAGGAAGTCTTATCTCCTATACAATACTGCAAGATAAGATTATCTATACAGATAATCCTGAACTCATGGGGATTACTTATACAGGAAGAAACGCCGGGGACGTATTGCGTTCCATGGCAACGATAGGAATTGCAACAGGACAAAAAAATAAGGCCGACATATAGTCGGCCCTTTTATTTATAACAATTGATACTGATCAGAAGCGGTACGTCTTTTACGAGAAGTTTGTTTTCGTTTCTCTACAGGCATACCAAGAGACGCCCTCATTGTCTCAACTCCTCTCCGAGAAGCATGAAACATACTCATATCAAGCGGATGATCCAAGATAATATAATCAATAGCACCATATCCAACACGTCCAGTACGACCTCCTCTTTGGATACGAGAAATTTCAGTTAAGGGCATTGAGTAGTTGATGATATACCCAACTTCAGGAACAGAGACTCCTTCCTCAATTACAGAAGTTGCGATGAGAACATCAATGTCTCTGTGAGCAAGTTGCCCCAAAAGAAAATGTTGTTGCTTCACACTGGTAGCACCAGTAATAACTTCAACACGTTTCCCTTCGGCAGTAGCGATGTCCTTAAGTCTGTACCCAGTCACTTTATTATTCACAAATACAATTCCTACAATTCCTGCAACATACCCTTTTCTCATTAGGTAAGCAAATCGCTCTACCTTTGGATGTGTGGATTCATCACAGTTCCGTATATAAGAAATAACATGAGCTACAGTAGCATGGTTTTTGAGAAACATGCCTGATTTTGACCTATCAGCAGCTAACGTTCCATCCCAATATGACAATACTGATGTATATGTTTCAGTAAGGGCTGTTTTGAGAATGTGGGTAAGTTTTTGATACAGGGCAATGTAGTACTGAGCTTTGTAGTATACATACTTCCCCATCTTCTTTGCTGTCTTTTGAAGTATTGTGATTTCTTTATATGTCAGATATCCAGAAGAACGGAAGCATGAACGAAATCCAAGATTCCCCAGACTCACTAAAACTCCACCCATGACAGAAAGAAGTTGTTTTTCGATATAGAGAAGTTCTTTGCTCAGAGGAACAGTATAGGGATAAGAAAAACGTTTCTTTTCTTGTTCAGGATTAGGAACAACAAGAAGATTATCGATATGAGAACGCTTCTTGAGTTGCTCTATATCCTCTACCGTTTTCCCAGGAGATGCAGAAAGCCCTAAAAGAGGAATCTCGTGAAGTGATGCAAGATGTTCACAAAATACATATGCATAGTTCCCCACACTCTTGTGAAATTCATCAATGATAATGAGATCAAAATCCATTGAAACCTTCCACCGATTATAATCAGCAAGAAATGTTTGTGGAGTACTAAAAGTGTAAAACGTTTCATTCCACTGACGTCTCTTCCACTCAGTATCTCCAAGAATAATCTGATAGGAGTACGTATCTGCCCCCATCGCTAAAAAGAGTTCTTTATGTTGAGAAGCAAGTACTTTTTCTGGGACAAGGAAAAGGACACGAGAAAATCGAGCAATTGAAACTAAGTGAGCAATAATCGTCTTTCCTGCTCCTGTTTCAGCGACAATTCCCACATTTCCCCCATGTAGGCCCTCAAGAACCTTGTAAGACCATTGATACCAAAATGGAAGGTATCGCTTCTGCGTAGAAGAAAATCCTCCATATGAAAGCCGAGACCACAGTGTCCTATAGACTGATGTGTTATCTAGGTAGTTCATACCTATACCTCATATATTGTTATCAAATTAACTATTTATGATAGTATCTATTTTTGTAAAAGAGGTCAATTGATTGACAGAGGTCATTATTTATAGTATTCTCTTTCCTAGTACTCAACAATTAAAAGGGAGTTGTTATGAACTTAACATTGTTTGGAAGAAACTCATTTATATTTGCCGTTATGTTTTCCTGCATCGTTATTGCAGGTGGATTATTTCTACCTATGAAACATATGCAGGCAGATATGAACTTCCTCACGATAGTAACAATTATTCTTTTTCTTTTTATTATCCCTATCGCATTCTGGAAATTGATGGTGGGACCAAAAGGAGAAGAGTTTATAATTATTAGTGGACTTTCGACTATCGCAGGGTATGGGATAGTCCAGTTCTTTTCTGCCACAGGAGATCTCTCTCTTGTATCAGGAGCCATGTGTGTTATTGCACTCATACTTCTTTTTTTAACATCAAGAGGTATTGCAGAACAGAAGGGACACTTCGAAAAAGAAGTTGAACACATCAAGAAATTCTTCTTCGGGCAGGAAGTTTTCATTATGCTGCTTCAAATAGTTGTTGCCGTTGTATTCCTCTATATATCAGGAGGTCTCTAATGAAATACTTCGCACATGCATTCCTCCTCTGTGGATACACAGGAGTTTTTGCTCTCGGATCCATCTTAATCTTTCCCATGTTTGGAGGAGATGTGACAGAGTTTTCCATTCTTATGGGAGAGCTAGCCGGACTTACACTCTGGACCCTCTATCTGGTACGAGAAGCTGATATTGGAACTGAAAAACTTATTGTATATCCACTCATAACATCAGCATATGCTGGACTCCTTGTCGCATATAGTTGGCTGCAGTATGGTAAAGCCGCCATGCTATATGAAAGTGCCGGATGGATACTTCTTGCAGGAGCAATCCTACGACTCATCTCTATCTGGTGGGGTGGAAGAGATGATACATTTACTCCCCCAGCATTCGTTATTGTTGTATGGGTAATGATATCTGTTGGAGTTTCGACTCTAACAGCATACATCCCCCACCTGCTCTATGATGCAGTGACGACACCATTACCATAACTGTTCTTTGAAATCATGGGTGAGAGATATATCTGAACGACAATATTCTCATGCACAGCATGAAATGAGGGAGATAACTTCGGAAAGCTCTCCCTCCTAGGGAATACTGAACACTCTCACAGTGAGAATCTGTATACAATACAGTTTCTAAAAAGGACTCCTACACGGAGTCCTTATTTTTTTGAAATAATTTTCGAGCAATAATGCCAAGGCTCTCTTCCTTAAGAAGAACCAGAGAAGTAAAATACACAACCATACCCAGAACAAGAATGAGATAAATATTTACCCCAACAAATCGAAGCCCCACAAGCACAAGGGCCATGACTGTTGTTGCAATAACAATCTTTCCTATCTGATGAAATACTTTAAAATCAAGTTCTTTTTTAAGCTGAGCGAGGAGATAAAGAGCAACAATACAGAAATTAATAACTGTTGAAAGCGCTGCTCCCTCAATACCAAATACAGGAATCAAAAGAAGGTTAAAAAGAAGATTCCCTCCAATACCTAAAAATACATACCCTAGTAACTTCTTTTCTTTATTCATAGAAAAGAGAGTATTGGAGAACAATGCCATAAGAAAAAGAGGAAGATATGAAAAGTTAAGAATGCGGAATGCTTCAACAGCAGGTATATAACTACTACCATATAACAGATCTATAATTTCCCAGGAGAGAATAGCGGCTCCAACAGTGATAGGAACAGCAATAAGAGTAGAAATAGAAAGCCCCTTCTCAACCAATGCTTTTAGCATTCCTCTGTCCTTATTAAAACGAGTCATAGAGGGGAAGAATGCAACTGCCAAAACACCAGGGAAAATAAATACAAATCCCCAGATTCGCTGAATAGCCCCATAATATCCTACATCAGCAAGAGTCCCAAACCACTTCACCATAACCGTATCCATATTCATTAATATCACCCACATAAGCCCCACCATTCCAACAGAAAAACTTGTCTTTAAGATATTTTTCAACAAACTAAATGAGAATAATTCTTTTACCCGAGTAAAATGTTTACGATAGGGAAGAAATGCTATTACCATCCCTATTCCTGTCCCAATAACATATCCCCACGCAAGAGAAAGAGGGGTCGCTGAAATTAAAAGGGCTCCTATCCCTATTCCTGCAATAAGAACGTTAGTGATAATCTGTACACCAGATTCTATATGCATCTTGTCCCATATACGAGACAGAGCAGCAAAGAAATCTCTAAATCCATCAAATCCAAGCATAATAATCACCAGAGGAAGAAGGATGGCTACCTTCTCTTCAAATACATCTGTAAGAGAAATAATTCCCATACCAAAAGCAATCACAAGAAATATCATTCCTTTCCCAACAAGTGCTGTTGAGAAATATTTTTCTCTCACTGTTTCATCTTTTACAGATTCCCGAGTAACCGTTGCGGTAATACCAAAATCCATAAAAATAGTAAGAAGCGTTGCAAAAGAAAATGCATATGAAAACACTCCCCATTCTTCAACGCCCAAAACTCGAGCTGCATAGACAATAAGAACAGCTCGTATCACACGAGAAATAATATGACCAGAAAACAGCCAAAATGAATTTTTAGCAACTGTTTGCTGTGTAGATGAATTCTTAAAAAGAAAGTTTTTTACCCTCTCAGTCATAGTATGACTCTATCACCCCCTCTTCATTCAAGCAATATGATTTATCTTTCTAGATATCTTTCAAGCTGAGAAAAGAATAATTCTTTTCTAAATCTTTTCTCTACCTCTATGAGAGCATGCTCTGAATACTTCTGGTACATATCCCTATCTTCAAGAAGTGTCCTTATAGCATCAGAAAGGGCACCAGAGTCTTTTGGAGGGACGGTAAGTCCTGTTTTTCCATCTACACTTACCTCAGGAACTCCCGTAGGAAGAGCTGTGTTAATAACGGGCTTCCCACACGCAAGAGCTTCTATCTGCACAATACCAAATACTTCTGAGGATTCTGATGAAGGAAGTACAAATATGTCACAGGCATGATAGTAAGGAACAAGATCATCTACAGGATCGATAATATGAACTCGTTCTTCTAGGTTATACTTCCGTATTAATTCAGATAACTCATCTTTAAGGGGTCCATTCCCTATAATCAAAAGTTGCGCATTTACATCTTTCATCGCCTCAATGAGATATGAGAATCCTTTGTAGTAAACAAGTCTCCCCACAGAAAGAAGGAGGGGTGTACCATATGTCTTAATAATAGCATTACTCTCCTCTTCTCTTGTAGAATCTTTCCTAAACGTATCTACATCAATTCCAAAATAAATAACTCTACACTTTTCTACAAACTGAGGAAGTATATATGAGGTCTGTAGTAACGTCTTATTTGAAACAAACACATGTGTTGCTTTTTTTAACGTATAGCGAAGAAATGGATCAAATAACTTTCTTAGAAACTTCTGTTTTACAATATCAGAGTGATACCACACCACTACTTCTTTATCTCTTCCAAAAAGCCAGTATGCAATATAAGTAAGAGGAAAGGGGTGATGGATAAAGATAAGATCAGTTTCCTTTACTAGTTTTCTAAATAGAAAAAAGAAATCAATTGAAACAGGCATTCCTTTTACTATCCCCATGCTAGAAGCTCGATGGGTGACAACACCATCAACACCATCTTTCTTTCTTTTCCCCTGTGGCTGACAAACAAGATTAACAAGATCTATATCATCTTTTTTATTAAAATACATAGCTATATCACGAGCTATTGTTTCAATTCCTCCTATCCAAGGATAATAGAGTTTATTTATTTGAAGAATTTTCATGTATCTTCTTTATTATATCATCTACCGTATTACTCCTTATATCACAAATAATAACATGAGAAACGAGAGGAATCATCGATTTAAAACGTACTAGTCCTCTTTTTGAATATGTTGGAAGATAAAAATTCTTGCAATCAATAAGACAATAGGTCTGTTTCTTTAGTATTATAGAAAGATGGGTGGGAAAAGATTCTATACCAATAACATACTGAGCATCTAGTAGTAGTCGTGCCAACTCTGGTATCGATAACTGCGTAAGAACAGAAACAGTATTAATATCATGTGCAATCATGTTGAGCTTCTCCTCTTGATTCTTCACGCCAGCAAGATATACATGAATTCCACTCTTTGAAATTTCTTTTACTAGAGCTCTCCATTTATCTATACCCCATCCCCGATTGTTCCCAAATGTTGTAGGGGTAATGACAATATATGTGTCAACAATAGTGCCTACTGATTCAGCAATATTGAAAAAATGTGAACCCAACACTTCCTTTTTTATTCCCAAAGGAAGTAAAAGTTTATGTAAGTTTTTCCACTCTTCATTATATATATCATAGGGAACAGTTATATCTGCCAAAAAATTTCTTTGGGACACATCAAAAGAAATTAAGACTTCAGGTTTAATAAGTTTCCATAAAATATTAGAACTTGGTGGTGAATGACGCGTATTAATAACAACATCATATTCATTATTTCTAAGAGTCTTTAATGTCCCAATATTTTCCTTAAAAATTTCCCACATTGATGTGTGTAGCTTTTTTCTCCCAGAAAGAAGCGCTCTAAGCAACAGGGAAATATCATAATACGTATATATACTACTCACACCTTTATTACCCTTTAGTACGGGGAGGGAAGATTCTTGAACAACATAATCAATTACTGCATCTGGATATTTCTTTTTTATCGCAGTAATAAGAGTTGTTGATAATAGAACATCCCCTAATTGGTCTATCTTTACAATAAGAATCCTCTTGGGTTCTTGTTTTAAAGATTTCCCCTTCTCGAAAAGAAAAAATATAGAAAAGATAATATCAAGCAACACACTCACTAGATAATAAATGGCCTTCAAAAAACCCAGAAAACCACCTTTTAAATAAGATACCCAAAGTATAAACCAATTTTTAACTCTATTTTTGAGGTGCTCCATTATTTTACAAGTTTAAGTATTGCTTTATGTAAAAAAGATCTAGCTTTTGTTGGAATTATAGCTTTTAGAAAAATATAGAAAAGATGAGAACACCTAATAAGTAGAGCTCTTTTGTGCTTTAAAAATATTTTTCTATTTTTAAAAATAATATGAGCTTTACCTTTTAGTTGCTTAAGATACCTTCCTTTGGTTATTTGATTCTTGTGTTTGTAGTAGATAGTGAGAGGTTCATCGATATAACAACCCTTGAGATTCCAACCTCTTACACTCCATTCATCGTCCTCTAACCCAATTAAATCTCTATCTTCATCAAAAAGCCCAACTGATAAAAATGAATCTCTTCTATACACATGTGAACTTGGCACACTTACCCCTACACCAGCAAGTTTCAAAAAACTAAGTTTATCTGAACTAATACCAGAAAATCGTTTTATTTCTTTTTCTCCTGTGTCCAAATATTGAATTTCATCTGCTGTATAACAAAAATCAAATTCTTTATGTTTTTCTAAAAGAGAGATTTGTTTTTCAAGTTTCTCAGGATGCCACCCATCATCAGAATCAAGAAATGCTATATAATCACTCGAAGAATTATTTATGGCCTTATTTCTAGCGGCTCCTATCCCTTTATTCTCTTGAAAGAAATATTTTATCCTTGAGTCTGACTTTGACAATTCTCCAATGACTTCTTTTGAAGAATCAGTAGATCCATCATCAGTAATTAAGAGTTCCCAATTTTTATAAGTCTGAGCTTGCACACTTTTAATACACCGGGTAATAAGATCAGACCTATTAAATGTAGGAATTATTATTGATACCAGTTTATTTTTCATGATGCTTTCTCTAAAGGATTTCTACTAATAAACCTTCTCTTTATAAAAGAAACCATACGATAAATCCTTGATCCAAAAAACGAAAGAAGAAGTAAGAAAAATATATACAAATTAAACTTTCTTTTTAGGACATCAACATACACACGTCTTCCAATACTCATTTTACCAGCAAGACAATAATAATTCCCAAGAATTCTTTTATTAAACAATAATAAAGATTCTTCAAACTCATTATATTTAGCAACGTGTTTTTCTATAAAGTATTCGAGTTCTTTTGCCTTCTTTAAAAAAGAAAGCTTTTTCCCAGCACTATCAGGCCGAGAATGCCAAAAAAATAGTGCTTCACGAATATAACCAAATGAAAAGCCAGTAAATAAAATTCTAAGATATAAATCTCTGTCATCACTCCATTTCATGTTCTCATCGAATCCACCAACTACATTAAAAACATCTCTTTTGATAATTACACTAGAACAAGAATGAATAAAATTTCTTTTTAAAATATTTTTTTTAAAACAATCCTGCAAAGCCATTGAGTCTTGGTATATTCCAAGGGGTCTGTTGTTAGTAATCACAAAAAAGTTAGAAGCAACAAAATCAAATCCCCCCTCCAACAAAAAATTTACCTGTCTTTCAATTTTGTTTGTAACCCATTCATCATCGTGATCTAAGAAAGCAATAAACTCACCCTTAGACTTTTTAATCCCGATATTTTTAGGATGAGCAGGGCCACCAGAATTTTTTAAAAAACGTATAACTGAGATTCTAGCATCAATTCTTTGAAAATTTTCTATAATGCGAACCGTTCCGTCAGTCGATGCGTCATCCACAACAATTAACTCCCAATTTGGATATGTTTGTCTTCTAACAGAAGATATAGTTCGTTCTATAAACTCTTCTGCATTATGAGTAGGGATAATAATAGAAACAGAAGGAGTGTTATTTTTTTTTAAGTTAAACATAGATAATATTTAAAAAAACATAATTCTCAACCCTATGCAGCCTAACCTAGATTGTATAGTAACACACACTTAACTCAAGATATAGATAAATTAGAACGTCTTTATCTTTTCTTAAGAATTATAAAATAGACCCTTCTTGTTTTTCGTTTTTGCCAAAAAATAAAAATATCTCAAATTAAAAATGCAGAAATACAAACCAAAAATACTAAGATACATAAAAATTTTTGTTCCAGTAAATAAAAACAATCCTATTGACAAAAAGAGAACGAAAAATCTAAACATTGAGACGCTTTTTTTAAACCTTTTTTCATCAAAGTTCTTTGCTAAAAATATTTCCTTTTTTATACCATATTGGATAGCATCGGGAATCATGCTATACACAACATAAAACAGCGGCGCTATCAGAAAATTTACACTCAGAACGGAAATGGGGACAGCTATTTTTATAATTCTTAACAGTGAAAAAGTTACTATCTTCACTTTTGAGTTTTCTTTCATCACATTATGCAAGAAAAAAATAAAAAGCGTCAGGAGAGAAGAGAGGAAGAAGTATAAAGCGATCCCTTTCAATACCGAAACGATACTAACAATGAAAAGGAACATGCTGAATTTTATAAATGCAAACAAAGGCAATCTGTCGCAAAACTTTTTTGTAGTTCTCAGGGTTGGATTTTTTTCACGCGATATTGCGAAACAATCATTCATTGCATATCCTATTTCATAAATACTGTAAAATCCGACAATGGCAATAAAAAACAACATGATATTTAAAAAAGAAAAAGGTATTTCTATCATAAAAAAATTCACTGCTTGGGGGAAGATAAACATCGATATCAAAAAATCCTTGAGTGACAGAGAAGATCTTCTTCTATATAAATCGTAAGAAAACGGAGAAAAAAAAGAGTGTGTGCGAAACTCCGGGTTAAAGCTTGTAACAAATGTGTTTATACCAAAACCATTCCACCACTCCTTCTGAAATTTTAAATCCCAGCTATAACTATAGATAACGGCATTTGCTTTACCAAATAATTTAAGAAGTTCAACATCGCTCTTATTATCAGAAAAGCAAAACGATTTATCAAAATCTATATTCTTTTTCCATTCTTTTTCCGCAAAGATTTCCTGCTTCTTTCCGAGTAAATCTTTTTTTAAAACACCAGTACATCGATTATTGATAAAATCAAGTTCCGACGATTTCCAATTGTCAAATCCAAGTTTACGAGCAAATACCTCGGCAGTGCAATCTATTGTTCCAGAAATAAGTAGAGTTTTATATCCTTTCTCCTGTAAAAGAATGGATTTTTCAACTATTTCATTGTTTAAATATTTTTTTGAATATTCAAAAAAATCCTCCGTTCCTTTTCTGAGATCTTCTCGAGAAAACCCCTCTAGAAGATTCAACGATTTTTTTCGAAAATCAAAAATAAATTTTAATTCCCGAAAAATAAGGAAAAATGCATATCTTATTTTTGAACGTCTCCACAAAAAATAACCTATAAA
The DNA here is from genome assembly GCA_020724905.1 of Candidatus Paceibacter sp. Taxonomy (GTDB): domain Bacteria; phylum Patescibacteriota; class Minisyncoccia; order UBA6257; family JAGOQP01; genus DYGB01. The sequence continues at coordinate 98,235 of DYGB01000001.1, forward strand.
ATCAAAGGTTGTATTTACATTTACTAAGGTATCATCAAGGTCAAAAACAGCGATTTTTCTCATTTTTTAAAAACAAAATTTCCTCCGTATTCTTTAATATTTGATAGATCTCCTTCTATCTCATGGATATCTCCATTTTCATCAATATAATGTGATTTATATCCCATATTTCGAAGAAGTCCTACGGCCTTCATCGATATGTTTTTTCCCATATTACCACTCCATACCTCAAGAATTACAATAGGAGAATTGCTTCTTAGAAAAATTTCTCCTCCTTCAAGTACTGATTTCTCCCCACCCTCCACGTCTATTTTCAAAACCGAGGGGGTTATGTTTTTAGATTTTATGTACGAATCCAATGTTATCGTATTAATATTATGTGATTCAGAATAATTCCAACTTTCCCATTCTTTCATATTAACTGTATCTTTATTTAATGTGCTTATACCAGAGTTTTCTTTTGAAGTATACAGCTTTGATCTTCCTGTAAAACTTGAAATTGCTAAATTCTCAATAAATGTATTTTCTCTTTTCCCATTTTTGAGAAGAAAATAAAAAACCTTTGTGTTCGGCTCAAAAGAACATACCTTCTTGCAAATTTCTTGAGCGAGATATGTATAAAATCCATAATTTGCCCCTATATCAAAAAATACGTCGTTTCCTTGAAGATTCTTAATAAGATACTTTACAAGTCGAAATTCCTCATCGTTTCCACTCGGAAATCCAAAAACAAAAATTCTAAATGACTCCCAATCTAATACGGGAATTCTAATAAATTTTCCAAAGACAAGTTTTATATCTCTTTCTCTTCTCCCTAAAACACCAAGTTTAAAAAGAAGAGAATAAAAATATAGCTTAGGAAAAGAAAAAAGTCTTTTTATTTTCTTTTTAAAACCTGGTCCAGATATTTTTTCTAATCTCTTTTTATTTTCTTCTGTCTTTTTCAATAAAGACAAAAAGATAATTGTTTTAGGATTTGACATATATAAATTATATCTTCTAATCTATTCCAATTTAAGAACATGTTTTTTTAATGATGGTCCGAGTCTAAAATTACCATTACTTTATCATTGTCACTTATTAGTTCTCTATATCTATAATTTCTTTTGGTGTAGATGAACCGGATAAACATTTTATTCTTTTATGTCTTGGTTTATCTTTTCTACCTTTGATATCTATCGTTATTATCTTCCTATTATTTACTAAATCACATATAAAAGCATGGGGCACTTCTTTCGTGTATAGTCCCAAGTTTAGTCATTATATATTGTATGTGGTCTTATTTCAAAAATTTGTATACGTCCACCACTTTTTTGAGACTCCTTCCTGTATTGAGAGGTGTCTGTATCATACACTGAAAGGGAGAGAGAAGACCTTTTGTTCCTTTCCATGTATTGAAACACATCATATATGAGCCCTACAAGACAGCCTCATGTATGTGAACTTATGTAATATTAAATACAAATTTAACAAAAAACCTCATAAATATATAACTCCTATACCCGCCCATCCTTGGCTATAATCATGTACTAATTCAACATTTCTATGTTCACCTTTAATTTCATCCCAGAAAGAATTAACTTCACAACCAGAATCTTTGGAATGAACACAAATATCATGAAATGCAATAATTCCACCATTTTTTACAAGTCCGCTATATAGCTGGAAATCTTTCTTCACTCCTTCATAAGAATGATCCCCGTCTATGAAGAGAAAATCAATCTTTCTTTCTTTTAAAATGTCTTTAATCTGGTTTATCATACTACTAGAATGAGAATCCCCCCTTAAAAGAAAGAGACTCTGCTTCTTCTTTGTAAAAGATCTAAAAAAGGGAGATTTCACTTCTGAGTACCCTCCCCCAAAATCACCGCCTGGAAGATCTATACTTATCAAAGTTGCTTCATCTAAGCCAAGTTTAGAAAAACAAAAAAGCGTTCCTCCTCTAGCAGTTCCGATCTCAACTACCACCTTTGGTTTTTGTTCTTTATAGCGCACGAGTAAATCTAAAAATTCTGAGTCAACCTGCATAGGAGCAAAACTACTAAAAAAAGATTCTTTTATAAAATTAAATACATCAACCTCATTGGTGGAATTAAAGTTTGCTATTTTCCTTACTACATATCTCTTAAACAAAAACAAATACAAATTAATAAGAAATATTTTTATTCTAAAAAACATTGCCTTGCCTATACGAAAAAGTAGATAAAAAAATCCTTCGCTTTCTAAAATTTTCTTAATTTTTCCTTTATTGTTTTTTAACAAATCCATAATGGTTTCTTTAATAATCTAGTTAAGGTGATAAAAAATAAAACTACTTTCATATACAATTTACTTATATATTATTTTATCCAACAAACTGAACATCCCTCCACTCTCCAGAATTAATATACTCCCTAATCATATCGAGCCCCTCTTTCCTATCAGGCCTAATATATTCTAACCAATCAGCAGCTTCTAAGGCCCGCTCTTTATTCCTTTCCTTATAATAATGCTCTAACAGTGTATACACAACAATATCAGACCCATTGTGGTTCTTTACCTGTGCTGGATTCAATTCCATGCCCTCCTTAACTTCTTCGAATGCTTTTTCAAACTCCCCTTGAGCAGCATGGAGCGTAGAAAGAACAAAGTGACCACTTGCAACTCGCTCTTCTAATCCTAGTGTATATTCCATAACTTCAAAAGCCTCATCATATCGATCCTGACGAGCAAGATTTAATGCAAGGGCATATTGTACATCCTGTCTTTGAGGAGAAAGTTCAATTGCTTTACGAAATGCTTCTTCAGCATCACTATAATATTCAACAAGACCTCTCTTCCCTAACTCCTCATATGCTTCCCCAATTTTCACATAATACCGAGGATTATACGGTTCAACCGACGTTACCTCTTTCATCTTCTCAATAGCTTGTAGTAAGAGCTGTTTTTCACTTTCTTTACCTTCATAGATATCAATTGCATTTCCAATAAAGTGGGTGCGGATAACATTCTGAGCATAGGTATAAGGAGTAAAGTACTCCTTAACACCCTCAGAAAGCTCTGAGGCGCTCATTTCCCCACGAGTAAAGGATATATACCCTTTCACCTGAAAAAATGGAACAACAGTCCAGGCGATAAAGCTAAAGACAAGAAACAGCCCTACAACCCCCACTTTCCCAGTAACCATCCATGAAGGGATGTGATTGGAAAGTTTTTCTGTAAGGGTACATTCAAATCGTTTCTCGTGTAGTAAAGGAAGAGTAGCAAGGGCAATAAATGAGAAGAACGGAATATAGGTAACAACAGAATCAAATACAAATAAGTTCTGGATAAAATACGCAACACCAAAGAATAAAAGAGAAGAAGAAATCATTGATACTTTCTGACGAATAATCTGCCACAGCGCAACAATCCACATTCCCATATACGCAAGAAATCCAAGGAGTCCCTGCATGACAAGCACATCAAGTACCTTGTTGTGAGCCCTATCAAACCATGCTTGTTCATAGACAAAGTATTCAGGATTATAGTGCGCATTATACGCAATATGGTAGTTTTCCTGTCCCCATCCAAAAAGAAACGTGTCCCAGCCATTTTTTACAGGATTCATTGCATCAAGACTCACCCCAATAGCAATTAAACGAGTCTGCACTGTTGCATTATCAAAGGTAATTTGAGAAAGACGATCAAGTCCAGGAATTGTTTTCCATACATCAGCATCTCTCATGGTGAAAAATAGTCCTCCCCCAAGGACAAAAAGAATAAGAATTCCTCCTCCAATCTTTTTAAGATGTGGAGATACATGCTTCCCTTTTATATATACATAAAGAGCAACAACGAACAGTCCACCCAAAATACCAACCATAACTCCCCGAGTCTCAGTTACAATAATTCCAAATAAAGATATAAATATAACAAGGGTAGAGATAAGTTTCCAAAATGATTTTAACGCCTGAGGATACCCACTATCTTTCCGATACTCATGCATCACAAGTAAGCTTGAAAGGATCACAAAAAGAAACACAACAGCAAGATAAATAGCATTCCCAGTATATGAAGATGGACGTTCTTGTCCTCCAAGAAACTGAACCATTTCATGGATAAAAAGAGCCACCCCTGAAAACATGGTTAACTGAAAAAAACGAATCCAATGTTTCCATTCAAATAGCACAAGAGCTAGTACATAGAACCCAAAGAAATATAGTATCCCTAAAAAGCCTTCACCTCTTTCTAGATCTCCAAAAAATGCACGGTACATATCTGGAGCAAATAAAACACTTATACCAACAAAAAATAAAAAGAGGGATGTAAGTATGAATATTTTTTGAGAAAATAGAGTCTTTAGTCTCTCAACTACTTCTTTTCTAAATACAGAAGATCGCATCATCGCTATCCCAAGAAGTAAAAAGACTGTGGAAACAACCCCCTGCACAAAAAGAACTTTCCCGCTTACAAAAGGAAAGAATAATGACTTAGAAGTAATAAGAGGAACAAATGCCAAAAGCAATAAAAGGAATCGAGATATACTTTTCATATCTATCTATAATATCAGAAGAAATACACAAGGCAAACAAAAAGACCCCACGAGGGGGTCTTTTTGAGACTGATTAACGATCTACGCTTATTTATTTACGTATACGTCAGCTGTTTTGAATGTATCTGACATATATGTTGAGCTGTAGGTCATAGTAGCAGCATCTACGTCATCTGCATCATCCCAAACAACGCTTGCAAGATAGAAGTGGTAATAAGCTGCTGCTCCGATGCTTGCTTCACCAACGGCGAAGTTAACAGCGAAAGTAGCGGTTGAACCATCACTAATCTTATAAGAGTTTGTCAATGATGTTACACCTGAAGTTGGCTCCTGGTAAGAAACGCTTACGCCAGTTGTTGTAGCATATGAAGAGCTTGCAACAACGATAGAGAAACCACTTGTCTTAGGGATGTATACATCACCTCCGTTAGCTGTTACTGAGATGTTGAATGAACCAGTCAATGTTCCTGATGCAACATCTGTTGCTCCTGTCCAGCTCACTGATTTGCTGTTAAGAGCAAAGCTAGGAGCTGCTGCAGAGATGTACATTACATCAGAAGAAGCTGAACCAGAAATTGAACTAGTTACTCCTCCTTCTGAGTTGTAAGAAACGATTGATGATGTTGGTACAGAAGATACTGTTGATGTAGCAGCTGCTGCTGTTGCACCACTGTAGCTAACTTTCAAAGTAAGTGTCTTTGTTGTGTCTTTTGCAACATGCAAGATATCTTCCATGTCACTAAAGGTAGCAACGTTTGAAGTTACTTCTGCTGATGCCAATAATGATGATCCATCATAAAGGTATGCAACTGTTTCTGTAGCCAATCCACCGAAGTTCATTACGATTTGGTCAACCTTTGCCATATCATCCTTTGTTTTAAGGTCAAGAGCAAAGATTGTTGCTTCTGTAACGTCACCCTGACTGTTTGCAACAATAGCTGTTGAAGCAGGTGAGTTTGCACTCTTTGAGATTGTCAAAGAAGCGGTATCAGCTAAGTCACTATTAATAGTGAATGCTCGGCTAATAGGGTTTGATGGTCCATACTGATTAATACCAGCTGCGTCCATTGCACGTACTCCATTTTCAGGAACAGTCAATGTTGTTGAAACAGCGTATGTTGATTCTACTGTTGAGTAGATATCAACTTTTACAGTAAGAACTTTTGTTGTGTCCTGAGGAACAACAAAGTTAAGACCTGTGAAGTAGATGTAGTAGTCACTTCCTTCCTTGATAACTGAACTTGAGTTCAAGTCAACTTTCTGAAGAAGTGATGATCCATCATAAAGACCAAGAGCTGTCATTTGCTTTGTGTAAGCTGTGATAGCTGATCCAATCTTTACTTTCACACGTTCAACTTTAAGATCTGAGTTCTGGGCTTTAACTTTAATACCCATTACTGCAGCATCACTGTCACCTTCATATACCTTTGTTCCTGCTGCTGGTGATGGGTTCAATTCAACTGTCATGATACCTTCATCTCCAGAAAGAGCTGGTGTTGGGGTAGCTGTAGGTGATGTTGTAGGTGATGTTGTTGGAGTTGGTGTTGTTGCAACCATAGCATTAAAGTGTGCTCGGGTTACTGGACCAAAGTATCCAACTGCTGGTGAAATACCAACTGAAGCTTGATAGCTTGCCAACGCTGCTTTAGTCAAAGGACCAAAGTATCCTGTTGGGTTTACTTTCAAGAATCCTTTTTCAAAAAGGAATTGTTGAAGAGCGCTAACATCTGCACCTTGTGAACCATCTGTGAGGTTGCTGTTGTAGGTGTATAATGCTGTGCTTCCTCCTGTACTTCCGCTATTTAGCTGTGTTTGCAATGCTTGAATCTGTGAAAGAAGAGCAGCAATTTGTGCTTGCAATTCTTCTACAGTCTGAGCTTGTGCTGGAACTGCTGTTCCAACAACTGCAAGAGCTAAAGCGAATAATGCAACTTTTTTTAACATATCTGATTTTTTTGCTTTAGATTAATTAACTTTTATAAAACGAATAACAAAACTTTCTGTCCGTTACCCCCTCTTTATTACCGACCCGCTGCTTCATCGGTGAGGACGAATCAGCTTAGCGAATAAACGAAGTTCGTAACGCACATGTGAATTTAAAGGCCTCCCTCTGGAAGCCAGTGGGCATACCATCAATCCAATAAAGAAAAGATAGTATACCCACTGGATCCCAGAAAAAGAAAAACTCACTAGTGGTAGTGAGACAAAAAACAAACTGGTATTACAAAATACCAAAAACGTATGTTCCGCCTCACTCCCACAGGCTTTATGCCTATGGACAGAACGTATATTGTTATAACGTACTTATATAGTATAAGACATTGTGCATATCGATGCAAACCAGTCTTCATATAGTACAACGAGATAGAACCAGAAGTGTTACAAAACCTCCCTTTTCACCATTACAAAAAGACTTCTATTAGAGTGTTTGTTCAGATTTTTGGAAATCCTTCTGTTTAAGACGAATAAATGAATTGGGACCCCCACTTCCCAGTCGCTCAACAAGATTCTTCTCCACAAGACTCTGAATATCATACCGTAATGTCCGATTACTAATGTCTGGCAATATATCTGAGATATCACTCATATGACACAACGATCTATCCTTCAAAAGAGACAAAATAACCTGCTTTCTCTCTACCGATGAGATTTTGCCATATACAGGAGATTTGTTGCCAGACTTTGCCGGACTCTCATTGCCAGACTTTGCCGGACTTTTCTCCTCATATACTTTGTTTGCCAGACTTTTCTTTATACTATCGACATTGCCAGACTTTGCCGGACTCTTTAAAGAGTCTTTTTCAAGCCCTCTTGGAATATCATCATTGCCAGACTTTCCACTAAAGGAAACAAAGTCTCTCTCCTCTTTCTTCTCTTTATTCTTGCCAGACTCAGGTGAAGGAGGGAGTGCGGTAAAAAGAGTACTTAAATCAATTTCAACAGGTTCATTGCCATACCCCTCATGTTTCTTGCCAGACTCATGGATATGGTTCTTAAGATTCTGGGTTTCTCGAAGGAGTACTTTTGCATTCTCAGGGGCAATATCTCCAATACGATATCCAAGGGTAATACCCTGTTCAAGTAAGATAAGTGATTCTAATGATTGTTCTCTAAAAAATAAAAGCGCCCGTTCTTCAAGAAGCGCCTTAAAAGACATTCGGTGAGAAACCTCTGCAACACGAAATGCTGCCCACACGACCTCAAATGATCGCTGGATAAAAAAATCATGTGAGGAGTGAATGTCGTTCATGTCCACTACAATACTATGCAAAAGAAAAAACGTCAACACACAAGTTATCCACAGAAAGAAATATCAACGATGAAAATACTATTTATCATTATAATCCATATGACGGGTTATAACGGATTGTAACGATAAACAGGACTCACGCAATGAAAATGTAACACATATATATGTTTGATAAATTTTTACATAAAGATATACTAAGCATGTCTTCTGGTTTTTAACTAGAAGGGTATCACATCCAAGAAACACTCTCTGAGAAGAGGGTGTTTTATTTTTATACCATTAAGAAAAAGATCGCTATATAAAAAAGGGGGCCTTAGGTACGTAACCGTTCGGGCCCCTTTTCGTCTTAATATTTATATAGTAACAGATCAGTATATTTTTTCAAACACTACTTCACCTCATCAACAAGTGTCCCCTTTTCAAAAAATGAAACAATGTTTGCAATATCTCCATCATAAATTCTCTGTTTTGCTTCACGAGTATTAAACGCAGTATGTGGAGTGATAACAACATTCTCCATATCCATTAATAGATGGTTGGCAACAACAGCACGAAGATCATGTCCTTCATCTTTTCGAAGTAAAAATCCCATCTCATCTTTTACCACTCCTTCCTCTTCTAATACATCAAGACCAGCTCCTCCAAGATGTCCACTACTCAACACTTCAACTAATCCAGTCGTTTCAACTAACGCACCTCGTGCGGTATTGATAAGTAACGCACCCTTCTTCATAGAAAAGAGTTTCTCTCTATCAAGTATATGATGCGTAGCATCAGTGTAGGGAAGATGAAGGGTCACTACATCAGATACAGAAAGTAATTCTTCAAGAGATACATATGAAATACCAACCTCCTTCCCATACACCTCATCAGGAAATGCATCAAACGCAACAATACGCATATCAAATCCTTGAGCCATACGAATAACATGACGTCCAATACGTCCTGTTCCAATCACCCCAAGTGTTTTTCCTTTCAAATCAAACCCCTCAAGGCCTTCAAAAGAAAATTCACTTGTTTCCTTTATCCGATCAACAGCAGGAAACAATTTACGTGAAAGAGTAAGGATAAGACCAAAGGCAAACTCAGCTACCGTATGTTCTCCATAGTGAGGAACATAGCCAACTCGTACTCCCTTTTCCTTGCAGGCCTCTATATCAATATGGTTAAACCCTGTAGAACGAGTCGTAATCAAAGAAAGCGAAGGAAAGGCATCTAGCACCTCCTGATCAACACTAGATCCAACAAAGATGGAAAGCCCATCATATGAACGTGTATCAGGAAGGTGATCTTTATCTAAAGGTCCCTCATAGATATCAACGCTAAAGCCCTTCTCTTCAAGAGCTTTTTTCATATAGGATGATCCCCATCCAATAGACTGAAACAATGCAATAGATTTCATCTATTTATCCATTTTTGTCTTAATAATGGTATCAATAATACCATATTTCACCGCCTCATCAGAAGATAGATAAAAGTCTCTATCAGTATCATTTTCAATCTTTTGAAGTTTCTGACCAGTATGACGAGCTAATATCTCGTTAAGGCGCTTTTTAATCTTGATAATCTGTTTTGCGGTAATTTCAATTTCAGATGCCTGTCCTTCAGCTCCTCCCATAACCTGGTGAAGCATAATCTCAGAGTTAGGAAGTGCAAATCGCTTCTTTTTAGCACCAGCCCCGAGAAGAACAGCTCCCATAGAAGCAGCAATACCAACACAGATAGTAGAAACATCAGGTTTCACATGTTGCATCGTGTCATAGATAGCAAGACCAGCAGTCACTGACCCTCCAGGACTATTGATATAGATCTGAATATCTTTTTTAGAATCATCATGATCAAGTAACAGAAGCTGAGCAATAACGGTGTTTGCAACCTCGTCACTAATAACGCCTCCAATAAAGATAATACGCTCCTTTAATAACCGTGAGTAAATATCATACGCACGTTCTCCAAACTGGTTTTTGTCCACCACCATAGGAACTAAATTCATAGCACGTAACAATTACTTATATATAGTATAGCAGAAAAAGAACTATTCTTTTTCTTCCTCCTCTTCAGAGGACTCTTCTTTTGTTTCTTCTTCCTCTACCACTTTTTCAGTTTCTTTGTCCTCTACTTTCTCTTCTTTGGAAGATTCCTCATCTGAAGATGATTCTCCTTGTGGAGATCGATCCGCAAGGATTTCTTCTCCTTCTTCATTGATAACAGATGCAGCTGCAGCATCAGCGGTATCAGCAATACCTTCTTCTTGTACCTGTTCAGGATTTGCCTGAGAACGAATATCAATACGAGCACCAGTTAACTTTGCTGCTAATCGTACATTCTGTCCCCGCTTTCCAATCGCAAGACTCAACTGATCATCAGGAACAAGAACGCGAGCTTCCTTTTCTCCAATAAGTTCAACGGTAGTAACAGTAGCAGGAGAAAGAGATGCAGCGATATAGCTCTCAAGATCTTCAGACCATTCAACGATATCAATCTTCTCAGCTCCAATCTCACTATTCACTGCCATCACACGAGCTCCTCGCTGTCCCACACATGATCCCACAGGATCAACACCATCTTCATCAGTATACACAGCCACTTTACTGCGACTTCCTGGTTCTCTGATAACTTCTTTTATCTCCACAACACCATCAGCAATCTCAGGAACTTCAAGTTCAAAGAGTTTGGTAATGAAATGTGGGTGTGAACGAGATAGAACAAGATTTGGACCCCGTCCTCCATCTTGTACACGGAGTAGATAAAACTTTAATCGCTCACCAATACGATATCGTTCCCCTGGAATTGCTTCAGTATAGTGCATCATTCCAGAAGCACGTCCTAAATCAACAAACACATTTCCTCGCTCAACGCGTTGCACCACTCCACTCACTAAATCACCAATTTTGTCTTCAAATTCAGATCGAATAGCATCTTTTTCTATCTCACGAAGCTTTTGAAGTACTACCTGCTTTGCAGTCTGAGCTGCAATACGCCCAAAATCAGCCTCAGGAGCAGGAAGCGGGAAGGAAATCTCATCACCAAGGGAAACGTCCTCCTTTTCCTTTTTTGCCTCCTCAAGGAGGATATGTCTATCAGGATTGTAGAGGGGAAGCTGTTCTTCATCATCAGCTACCTCAACTACCTCTTCTCCCTCTAGAGGAAATCGAACAGTAGTATCATCTACTACTGTTTTTACCTGGGTAAAGACAACATCTCCTGTTTTCTCATTTAATACGGCACGAACAATTTCTCCTCGTTTCCCATACTCTTTCTTGTATGCAGAAGCTAAGGCTGCTTCAACAGCATCAAGCACATCTTGTCGATCAAGATCTTTCTCTGCTGCTAATTGTTCAATTGCTTTATGTAATGTTTTTATATCAAGCATAGTATATGTAATTAAAAAGAAATCCGCATACTAAAGGCGGATTACACTATACAAAAACAGTATCAAAGAAGAAAAGAAAAGTCAATAAGATTTTTAGTTTTATATGGACCATATATAAAATACCCTTTCTTCCTAATTGTAGTAGATAGTTTTCAAAATATATTCTACTTACTCAACAGAATGAAGAAGTAAAGTCGTTTCTTTCGTCAATGGAATGAACAAGTAAGAAAATATCCTTAATCGTATCATTTTAGGTGTTTAATCGTATCATTATGATACGATTAGGCATGTTATCCAGGTAGTAAGATTTTAAGCCATATAAATGTTCTTGACTTCATTTTTACTTATTAGTATCATGTGTAATAAGTAAAAACAGTCATTTTTACTTATTATAATAAGAAATATCATGAAAAAAGAAGCATTAGAGAAACAACGTCGAGAACTTGAGATGTTAAAAAAACATCCTCTCATTACACGAGACATAACTGATTCAGTAAAGAAACACATGTCATCAAACCTCATGAAGGTTATTTTGGGACCTCGAAGAGCAGGAAAATCAATCTTCTCACTTCTTTTGCTTCAAGATAGGCCGTTTGGGTATGTTAATTTTGATGACGAGAGACTACTAGAAAATTTTGATGCAGATCAATTACTCGCTGATATACAATCTATGTATGGGAAGACCCCCTACCTTTTTCTTGATGAAATACAAAATCTTCCACAGTGGGAACTTATCGTAAACCGGCTACAACGAATGGGGCACAATCTTGTACTTACCGGTTCAAATGCAAATCTTCTCAGCAAAGAGCTTGCAACACACCTCACGGGAAGACACATCCCAATAGAGTTACTCCCTTTTAATTTCAATGAATATCAACGAGCAAAGAAACTAGTTGACCCACAGAGCACCACAACAGAGCTATTAGAATCATACATGCAGTATGGAGGATATCCTGAAATTACACTACAAAGAGCCGAACCAAAAGAATACCTAGGAAATTTGTTTGATTCATTAATTCTCAAGGACGTTGTACTCCGACACAATATTAGAAAGGTAGATTCTATAAAACGTATTGGTGAGTATATGATACATACCACATCACAGCGCTTTAGCTTTAATAGTGTTGCTCGTGCACTTAATGAAAAAAGTGATGTAACAGTAGGTAAATATATCTCTTATTTCTCAGACGCATATATAACGCTACCACTTAGCCAGTATTCCCATAGCCCTAAGAAAAGATCACGGGGAATACAAAAAGCATATGTAATAGATAATGGATTTATATTTTCTAAAAGTATCTCAGCATCACATGATCAAGGAGTTTACCTTGAAAACCTTGTGCTAACTGAGTTTCTTAAAAAGGGATATACTATAAACGAAACTATCTTCTATTATCAAACGAGGAATAATAAGGAGGTCGACTTCGTTATAAAACAAGGGAATTTATTCTCTCTTTTCCAAGTTTCATATGATATAACAAATCCTGCCACAGAAAAGAGAGAGGTCCTTGCACTTCTTGAAGCCGCAGAGGAGCTAAAAACTAATGACTTAACCATCATTACAAGAAACACAGATAAAACTATACAAAAGAACGGAAAAGAAATTCGATGCATATCCCTTAAAACGTGGCTCTCCCAACTTCATACAACTGATTGATATAATATTCTATTTTCTGGTTGCACTACAAATAAAGCCTCACGCGCAACTAAACTCACTGTAAAACATAAGGTTTTCCATTGAGTCAAAGTAAAAAATCATCTACAATACATATATGAAAAGTATAGGAAGATTACTTATCTATCTGGTCGCAAATGCTATTGGAATAGGAATCGCAGCCTATTTTATTGAAGGGGTCAGTATTGATCCTACTATTGAGGCATACCTCAAAGCAGCAGCCCTCCTTACTATTGGAAACCTCCTAGTGCGTCCTATTCTAAAGATTGTCCTTGGGCCACTCATTATTATTACCCTCGGACTCGGAATTATTGTGGTAAATGCACTCATCCTCTATGGAGTAGACTATATCAGTACCGATATCACCATCACTGGACTTTATCCGCTTGTCTATGCTACACTCATCCTCGCAGTGATAAACGGAGTATTTTCATATTCCGCCAAAAAAACACAAAACCTTTAATTTATGGATATTACATCGATTCTCTCTATCGCACAGCTTGTTATTGCGGTTCTCCTCATCATCCTTGTTCTTCTTCAAGAACGTGGAGGAGGGGTAGGAGCAGCATTTGGAGGTGGTGATAGTGGATTCCAGACACAACGACGTGGTATGGAAAAGTGGACCTACAGTGCAACTATTGCAGGACTCATACTGTTTGCAGCGCTTTCGCTTGCATTGCTCCTGCTCTAAGCTTAATCATGAAAAAAACGTTCTCCTACATTCAGAAGATGTTCTCTTCTTTTTCACGAAAAGAGATTATTCTCTTCCTTACCGCTGCCATCTTTTTTGTGGCATCAAGTGTGCTTCTTACCGTTGCGCTTGTTGATGAATACACAATACAAACCCCTGGAAGTGGTGGAGAGCTCAAAGAAGGAGTTGTAGGGCAGATTAGCCTGATTAACCCTATCCTTGCTCAAGACAATACTCCTGATGGAGATATTACCGCTCTCGTATTTGCCAACATCCCTACCATTGCAGAAAGCATCAAATACTCAGATGACTTTAAAACATGGAATGTGAGAATAAAAGAAGGTGCACAGTGGCACAATGGAACAGCTATTACCAGTGATGATATTATCTTTACCATCCAGACGGTAAAAAATCCTCAAACATCATCCCCCCTCTTTGATGTATGGAAGAATATATCAGTTCAACGTATTAGTGAACGAGAGGTTGAATTTCAACTCCTTGATTCATACGCACTCTTTGAAAACATTCTTCGAGAACTACGACCAGTACCAAAACAGTTATTCGCTGATATTGCTCCTGCAAACATAAAACTCTCAGTGTATAACCTACGTCCTTTGGGAAGTGGACCTTATACATACAAAGAACTCACGAAGCGTGATGATGGCTTTATCAGCTCATATACACTCAGTGCAGCAGATACCTTCACCTATACAGAAAACTCTCCTCTTATTAAAACCCTCACCTTTGTATTCTTCGAAAATGATTCACAACGTATCAATGCATTTAACAGTGGAGTAATTACCTCATTGGGAACATTTGATCCAGAGGTAATAGAAAGCATCTCTATTAAAAAGAATGTCTATGATATTGCAACACGACGATACTATGCACTCTTTTTCAATACCACCGCCTATGGCACACAGATATCACAATCATTACGAGAAAACCTTATTCACAGTATAGACTCACAAGCTATTATCACAGACGTCTTTAACTCACATGCTGATTCTATCAGAGGACCACTTGATAGTATCATCCCTCCAAAAGAACAGAGTCCTTCTATTACTATCAATTTTGAAGAAAGTCTCTCTGAAGCAGGGTGGGAGAAAAGAGATGATACCTGGGGTCGTATGAATGGAGAAACCTGGGAAGAATTCTCTCCTACTATTACCGTTCCTGATACCCCACTTCTTACACGAACAGCACATCTTATCGCCTCACAATGGAAACAGTATGGTATTGCTGCTCGTGTTGCTGTTGTCGACCCTCAGATTCTCTCAGATGATATCCTTCCTTCACGAAACTATGAAGTCCTCCTCTTTGGGAATATTTTACTTAAAAACCCTGATCTATCATCATTCTGGCATTCAAATGAAATATTCCATCCAGGACAAAACTTCTCACTCCTCAAAGACAATACCCTCGATACCCTTCTTGCTGAATTAAAACGATCCTATCCAGACACACAGGAATACACTGATCTTCTGAGTGGTATTAATGAGCAGATTCAATCTCATGCACCAGCTGCATTCCTTCTTTCTCCTTACTATCTCTACATCACCTCTCCACAAATCCCTACCCCACTCTTCCCTCAAAAAATATCATTCACCCATGATCGATTTGAATACATCACCTCATGGTATGTAAAAACAACACGAACCTTTAGTTCATCAAAAGATCTCCACTAGCTCGGGTGGTGAAACTGGTAGACACGCAGCGTTCAGAGCGCTGTAGGAATTATCCTGTGGGAGTTCAAATCTCCCCCCGAGCACACATTACTTATATAACTAATTATCCTATTTATGGAAACAAAAAAACAGACGCGCCGTCCAAAACGGCAACAAAGAAAGAAACCGACGTCAGATGCATCGTCTCGACGAATCGCAAAGCGCCCTGCAACACACACGGCAACATACAGGACTCTTAAAAAGAGCACGAAAGATATTGATGCAAAAAATCCTCCTCTTCGCTTTACCCCACTAGGGGGACTTGAGGAGATTGGGCAGAACATGTCCGTCTTTGAATACAAAGATGACATCTTCATCATTGATATGGGACTCTGGTTTGGAGAAGATGCTACCCCAGGAATTGACTACGTCATTCCAAACGTTGAAAGTCTTGTCCCAAAAAAGAAGAACATCAAAGGAATTATTATTACCCATGGTCACTACG
The DNA here is from genome assembly GCA_020724905.1 of Candidatus Paceibacter sp. GTDB lineage: Bacteria > Patescibacteriota > Minisyncoccia > UBA6257 > JAGOQP01 > DYGB01. Next base: position 113,909 of record DYGB01000001.1, read on the forward strand.
ACCACATTGGAGCAATTCCCCATCTTACCACCATCCTTGGAGGTGATATCCCTATCTACGCCCCTGCACTTGCCAGAGAAATTATTAAAAAAAGACAAGAAGAATACAAAAATGCTCCAAAGCTTCAGATACATACGGTAAAAGATGGAGATACTATACGCATCTCTGATACCATCCACCTCAAGGTGCATGAAATCATCCATACTATTCCAGATTCTATCGCCCTTACCATCCATACCCCTGTAGGGACAATGGCATACTGTACCGATCTTAAGATCGACTGGAAAAAAGATGGTACTCCAACAGGACTTGATGCCTATGAACGCATGGCAAAAGAAAAGATTCACACCCTCTTTCTTGAAAGTACTGCAGCAGAAAAACAAGGAACCTCTCTTCCAGAAGAAATAGCTCATGAGAATATAGAAATTCTTATGAAAGCAGCTGAGGGAAGGGTTATTATCGGTCTGTTTGCTTCACTTCTTAACCGTGTTGCAGAAATCATTAAAATAGCAGAAAAGCTTGATAAGAAAGTTGCGCTCAGTGGCTTCTCATTAAAAACAAACTTTAATATTGCCCAATCACTTGGATATATAAAGGTGAGAAAAGGAACAATCATTCCTCTTGAAGAGATTTCAAAATATAAAGATAATCAAATCCTTATCCTCAGCACCGGAGCTCAAGGAGAGCCTAACGCAAGTCTCATGAAAATAGCTCATGGAGAACACAGAACTGTTGAAATAAAAGCATCAGACACCATTATCTTCTCCTCATCTATCATTCCAGGAAACGAACAAGCAATTCAAAACCTTAAAGATGACCTCACAAGACAAGGAGCACGTGTCATTCAATCACAACACATTGATGTACACTCAAGTGGACATGGGCCAGCAGGAGACCTTAAAAAAGTTATTGGTATTATACAACCACAATACTTTGTCCCTATCCATGGTATGTATTTCATGCGTGCTGCAAACGTTGAACTCGCAAAAGAAATGGGAGTACCAAAACAGAACAGCTTTCTCATTGATAACGGAAACATCCTTGATATGTATGCCGATCATATTGATGTATCAGATGAAACCGTAGCATCACAATATGTCATGGTTGATGGACTCGGAGTTGGAGATGTTGAAGAGGTTGTTCTCCGAGACCGTCGTGCCCTTGCAGAAGAAGGTATGATTGTTGTTATCGCAACCATTGATAGACGTACAGGACGATTCCTCAAAAATCCAGATATCATCTCTCGAGGATTTATCTACCTTAAAGAAAACAAAGGCCTTATCGAAGATATGAGAAAACGTGTAAAACTAGCGATTCAAAAAATCCCTCGTATCCAATCAGTAGAAACAGAGTACATAAAAACACTTCTTCGAGAACAACTTGGACAGTTTATCTTTAATAAAACAAAGAGACGCCCTATGATTCTCCCTGTTATCATAGAAGTCTAGAAGAAAAGTGTCATATAGACGGTATAAACAATCGCCATACAAAGAACAAGAAAAATAATCACAAGAACGGATGGGTCCACATTTCCCAATACCGATACCTCTTGTGGTTTTTTCTTTCGCATCGCAATCCACATCAATACAATTGATGACCATTCGATAGCAAGAAACAAACCCCCTACAATACTCACTAACATAAGGAAATTATCAAACCCCACAAACACAAATACGATAGGGACAAGTGAAACAATACCCCCAGCAACAAGACGAGGAAGCCCTACATCTTGTCGAAATGATCGAAACAGATCAGATCCATTTGAAATAAATGAACTCCACAGAGCAAAAATCCCAAGCACTCCCATAATAATCTGGACATTCCATGGTAACTTCACCAGCCCACTCACTCCATCTTGAGTAATAACATCACTCATACTCACCACTCCAATAACAAATACGAAGTAAAGTGCAAGTGAGATAAATACACCACTGGAAACAGCCCACCGAATTTGTTTCTTCTCTCCTTTTAAAAATAACACTACATCAGGAATCACTGCACGACCCCCCAAAGAAAACAGAAATGCCCCAATAGGAAGAACAAACAAAAAGGGAGAGAAAGGAGAAAGAGACAAAGAAAATTCTTCAAGGTGAGAAAGACCAAATCCAAGAATCATCACAATCACAATCCCTATCCCCATCGTGGCAAAAAACTCTAACTGTGCCTCATTTTTTATACGCAAAAAGATAGCCCAAAAAGAAAGTAACCAAAAAACCAATGCAAGAATCAAAAACGGTGTATCAGCAAAAAATAGTTTCAAAAAACTTACCGAAAGAACAATATAGGTAGTCAGCACAAACAGTGTCCCTAGCCCATTCACAAATAACAAACTAAAGAAACCTTTCTTTCCAAAGTAGTATCGAGCAAGGCCCATAATACGATGCTCACTATGATCATCTAACACAAGATCCGCATACATAAGGAATATACATACCGCAATAAGAGAAACTACAAGACCAAATAACACTCCTCCTATAATACCTGCCTGAGAAAACACAAATGGAAGAGAAAAAATTCCCGCCCCAATAATGGTCCCTACCAATAATGATGTTGCTAAAATAAACTGTTTCATATGCTACACATGATATGTCTTTCCTGCCTCTCCAACGACTGCATCAAGAGAGAGTTCTTCTGTGATTCGTGTGGCTAACGCCTCACTCTGAGCTACCTCTCCCTGTACTACAACAACAAGGCGAGTCCGCTCCCCCAGTGCTTTGACCCACTCAAGAAGTAATGGTTGGTCAGCATGAGCAGAATACCCTGAGATAAAACGCCTCTGAGCAGCAACACGAATCTTTCGTCTCTGTAGGGTAATTTCCTCAATACCATCAAGAAGTGCTCGCCCAAGTGTTCCTGGAGACTGAAATCCAATAAAAAGAAGGATGGTATCAGGTTTGTCCAGATAAGTATGGTAATGAGAACGAATACGTCCACCATCAGACATACCAGCTCCTGCAATAATAATTTTTGGACCCGTTACTCGCGCTATCTCTGATGACTCTTCAGCAGAACGAACAAGGGTAAGTTCAGAAAACCGAAACACCTCAGGATCAATCCTCAACATGTCTTTTACCTCAGGACTAAAGAATGCAGGATCGTGAACATATGTTTCATAGACAGCGGTAATACTAATAGCAAGTGGGCTATCAACAAACACAGGGACAGAAGGAACCTCTTTTCTTTCAAAAAATCCATTTAATTCAAATAAAATATCTTGTGTTCTTTCAAATGCAAAGGAGGGAATAAGAAGTGTTCCTTTTCGATGAATCGTATCAAGTACCGCCTGTTTTAAAAGACTCCCTCGCACCTCAACACTTTCATGGATACGTCCTCCATACGCAGATTCAACAAATGCTCCATCAACATCAGATACATATTCAGTTTTCTTCAAAAGGACTGATGGTTGATTCCCCAGATCTCCAGAGAACGCAACTGCTTTCCCATCTCCACTGTCTTCTATGCGAAGAGACGCAGACCCCAATACATGTCCTGCATTATAAAATGAGACACGAAGTGATCCAACTAAAAGAGGATCATGGTATGAAACTCCTTTCCACTGGGACAGTGCCTTTTTTACAGCATCTTCTCGATATAGTGCTTTTCCTCTCCCTTCTTTTTCTTCATAGGACATTACCTTTACCATATCTGAAAGAAGTAGTGCCCCAACATCTTTGCTCGGTTTAGTTGAGTAAATAGGTCCCTCAAATCCTCTTTCACATAACAGAGGAATCAGTCCACTATGATCAATATGTGCATGTGTCAAAAAAACAGCCTTAATATCTTTGGGGGTATAGGGAAATACTACCTCATCAACATCTCCTTCTTGAAAAAATCCACACTCAACAAGGTATAGATCTCCCGCACTATCCTTTAAAAGATACTGTGCACCCGTCACATGACCTCCTCCCCCAATACATGTAATATCCATAACAAAACAGATTAGTTATTTTCTTCACACACACGACTCAATACCTCAGCATCAGACCAGGGAATGACCTTCCCTCCAGCGACATGAATACTATTTTCTGATCCTTTCCCACTACATACAATACAGTCTCCCTCCTTGGCATATAATCGTGCTTTGATAATAGCAGCTTCTCTTTCTTCAATAATTTCTGCAGTATTTGCTTCTTTGTGATGGTTAGAAATCCCCTCATAAACAGCTTCCATAATGGCACGAGGATCTTCATCATACGGGTCTTCATTGGTAACAATAATACGATCACAGTATTCACTTGCAGCTGCACCAAGATGTGGTCGCTTCCATTTGTCTCTTCCTCCACCCGCAGATCCAAGAACACAGATTAAAGATCCCTTCGTATCTGATGCAAGATGAGAAAGAACAGCGCGCAAAGAATCTGGAGTATGTGCATAGTCAACCACTCCCCTCACAGGACTCTCACATACAACCTGCATACGCCCCTCAAGCCCCTTAAAGCTCGATACCGCCTCTTGTATCGTCACGTCCTCAACTCCCTCATGAAGAGCGATACGACGAGCACAGGCAATATTTATCTGATTAAAGTCCCCTAAAAGAGAAGGAGGGGCCACAAGACCATCCATCTGAGAAAATAGTATCACCTCATGCTTCCCCGCAGCATTCACAAAGGAATCAGCATGCGCATCATCAGCGCGTACAAAAAACGTTGCACTGGTATGTGCTTGAGCATATGAAAAGAATGAAACCTTTGCTGCCATATATGCTTCAAATGATCCATGAGCCTCAATATGTTCTGGATGAATCCCTAAAAAAGCAACATCATTCCAATCAATCCACTGATGTCGAAATTGAGCAACTCCCTGAGAAGTCACCTCAACAAGAGCAATGTCACATCCTTTCTTAATAGCTTTTCGTAAAAATCGTTGTAAAAAAAATCGTCCTGGCATAGAATTGCCTGTCATGTTTCGTTCTCGTTCTTTCCCCATCCAGACTGATGTTGAAGACACGAGAGCTGGTCTGTGCCCTGCATACTCAAAGATATGAAAGAGAAGGGCTAGTGTTGTTGATTTCCCCTTTGTTCCTGTAACACCAATGACACGAATACGATGAGATGGAAAACGATACAGTATCGCTCCTAGTAACGGAAGGAGTCGATGATATAACGATAGGAAAAATGATACAAACTTTCTCATAAGCGTTTTTCTTGTGCAAGTAGTTTTAATGCTTCCTTAACTCGTTTTTCAAATGATCCACTGTGTGTTATCTGTTTTGAACAAATATGTCGTACCTGAGTAGTATCATACCCCAGTCCAATTAATACATCTTCAAGTTCCATCTGAGATGCTACCTGTGTATTTGAAGAAATCTCCTTGCCACGCAATTTCTCTGACAATTCAATAATGATCTTTGACGCAGTCTTGCTTCCTACCCCTGCACGTTTTGAAAGTCCCTGGGCATCACGAAGTAAAATAAGACCTGCAATATCATCAACAGACACACGGGAAAGAATTTTCATTGCCATTTTAGGACCAATACCAGGTACGGTCCGTAGTAAATCAAAAAGTGAGCGCTCCTGAAGTGTTTTAAATCCGAACAGTGAGGTAAAGTCAGCCCCAACAACACAAAAAGCTTTTAGCTTTTTTCCTTCTTGAGCAGATGACAATAGTGAGGGAGTCCCAACAATATAAAACCCTATTCCTCCCGCCTCTATCACACATCCATCACTATCAATATGAGACACAATACCTTCCAGGGAATAGATCATATACACAGTATACGAGAAAAACGAGGTAAAAAAAAGAAGCATACATTAAATTGACTTTCATACCTCTATTTGATATGCTGAGCCGGATATATGCCAAATACAACATCAGCAAAGAAAGCTCTCCGCCAAACTACAAAAAGGAGAGAACAGAATAAACAACGAAAAACAGCATTAAAAAAGGCGGTAAAGACATTTCGCAAACTTGCATCTGAACAGAAAAAAGATGAAGCACAAAAAGCACTTGCCACTGTATATAAGACTGCTGATAAAGTTGCGAAAACAAACGTTATCAAAAAAAATAGTGCTGCCCGAATAAAATCACGATCAGCACAAGTATTTAAAAAGTCTTTTAGTGCTGAGAAATAACGTAAGAAAGGAACAGTAAATCAAGATCTTCTCCCTGTTTCATACGGGTATCGATAATAGAAAGTCGTTCAATGAGCGACTTTTTTGATGCGACAGCACTCATGTAATAAAAGAGTGCTTCTGTACCAATTCCTTGAAATAATAGCGCCTCAAATAGTGAAAGTCTTCCAGAAAGAGATCCTCCTAGAAGTGCGCGGGATCCTTCAAAAAGTGTCTTTTCTTCTTTGTGTTCAGGAAGCGCAAGAATATCAGAAGCACTCACTGAACGCCCTAAAAAAGAAAGACGATCTATCTCATGAGAAAGAAGTGCAACATTATCTCCATAGAGTGAATGAAGAAGAACAAGTGCTTTTTTCTCAATCAAAAGACCCTTCTGTTTTGAACGCAAGGAAAGATACGAAATAAGATCACCTCCTTTCAGTGGTCCAAAATACTGTTTCTTCGTAATATAGGCACTAAGCTTCTTCTCATGCTTCTTGTACTCCTTTTCAGTCCATGAGCTTAACATGAGCGCAACACATTCCTTGTCCATTGATGCTCTTTGAATGAGTAGTACCATATCATCTATAGAAAATTCCTCTGCTTGTTTGATAAGAGCAAGTCGTTTTCCTCCAGAAAAAAGTGTCCGTGAAGAAAGAAAATCAATCGCCTCTGCCATAGCTCCCTCATCAGCTCCAGAAAATATCCCTATCTCTACCCCTCCTTTCTTTTGAACATCCCTTAAAAGAGCGTGTGACTGCTCTCTCTTTCTAAATGCCTCGGGACCATAGAAAAAATACACCATAATTAATCACGTTTTGGAAATAAGACTCCCTGTGAAACAACGCTCACCCCCTTCTTTTGTATGCGGATACTCTTTTGAATACGCTCTGCAGTATCAGGAAGAAATGGCTCTAAAAAGACAGCAATACTCTGCAATAAGATAACTAAAGAAAAGAGTGTTTTTGTATTCTCAATATCAGGATTTTCTAAAGACCATGGTTTCTTCTCAGCAATATAGGTATTACCTAGCCCAATAAGATCCCATACAACACCAACAGCACTATTAAACCGGAATGACTCCATTGCTTCATCAAGATCCTCTCGAGCTGTCTTTATCTTCTGCTCTATAAACAAATCCATAAGGTGATAATCGTGAGGAAGTATTGCTTCTCGCTTTGAAAGCAACCCACATACACGCGCATATAAATTTCCAAGTCCATGTGCTAAATCAGCATTGTATCGTTCTTCAAATCGATGTGCTGAAAAATCACCATCCTCAAACGGAGATACTTCACGAAGAAGGTAGTAGCGAAGAGGATCAATCCCATAGGCAGAAACAAGTGCGTCAGGATACAATACATTCCCAACAGATTTAGACATCTTCTCCCCTTCAGCAGTAATAAACCCATGTACAAAGAGTTTTTTAGGGAGCTCAAGCCCTGCTGATAATAACATTGCAGGCCAAATAGCAGCATGGAATCGAAGCACATCTTTCCCCAGTACTTGTACATCAGCAGGCCACCACTTCTCAAATGTCTTCTTGTCCCTCCCATACCCAATAGCTGAAATATAGTTTGTGAGAGCATCAGCCCACACATACATTGTCTGCGTTTCATCCCCAGGAACAGGAATTCCCCAAGAAAGTTTCTCACGTGACCGAGAGAAACTGATATCATCAAGTCCCTGTTCAATAAATGAAAGAATTTCTTTTTCACGAATAGCAGGAACAATATGAAGTTCTCTACTCTGAATCTTTTGTTTTAACTGTTTTGTATATGAAGAAAGTCGAAAGAAATAATTTTCTTCCTCAATGAGCTCTGGTTCTTTTTTATGAATAGGACAGTGGCCTTGCTCTAAATCTTTAGGACTCAAAAATGCTTCACACCCAGAACAATAGAGTCCTCGGTATACTTTCTTGTATATATCCCCACTCTCCATCATTCTCTTCCACAGAGCGATAGCTCCTGGATAATGTTTTTTCTTGTCAGTGGTACGAATAAACTCATCAAAAGAGATATTAAGAACCTTTTTTAAATCTTTAAAGACCCGACTATTCTGCGTTGCAAACTGTAGAGGAGTAAGAGAATGCTGGGCAGCACTCCGTAATACCTTGGTTCCATGCTCATCAGTCCCGGTAAGGAATAAGACATCTTTCCCTTTAAGACGTTGATACCGTGCAATCGCATCAGATTGCACTGCTTCAAGACCAAATCCAATATGTGGAACACTATTCACATATGGAAGTGTTGTTGTGATATAAAATGATTCTTTCTTCATACTTCAGTAGCGGGTTCGATAGGGGGATCCTTTTTAAATGACCACCCATCGATAAGTTCTTGTATAATAATAGCTGCAGGAATAGCCAAGATTGCTCCAATAAATCCACCAACTTGAGATCCGGCCAAAATAGCAATCACAACAAGTACCGGATCAAATCCAACTGCTTTTCCAACAATAAGAGGGACTAAAAGATGATTTTCAATCTGTTGAATTGCAAAGAAGATAAGTACTGCAATAAATGCAAGTGTCACTGACTGGGGGAGGATAACAATAAAACTGATAACGCCAACAGCGATAGGTCCAACATAGGGAATAATTTCAAAAAGCGCAGCAAGAAGAGCGAGTACAAGTGCGTATTCAACTCCTAAGATAACAAGCCCTACAAACGTAAGCGCCCCCACAAAGAAACTCACAATAATCTGACTGGTAAACCATCGTCCAATCTTCCTTCTCATGCGATCAAAAAGTGCAATAACATCATTCTCTTTTTTAAGAGGAGTAAGAGAGCGTAAGAATCGCTCAATAGACCCTTTACTGACCGTCATATAAAATGAGAGCACCACCGTGACAAACACGGAAAAAAGATTTCCTGCTACTGAGGAAAGAAATGAAAGCGTCCCAGATCCTCCAGAAAAAAGTGTATTAATCCATCCACTTACCCCCTGATCAAGATCACTGACTAACTGTGAAAGCCCCAGGTCCTCAAGGAAGGGAAGCTCAATATCGCTCAAGTGTCCAAAGAAATATTTTAACTGTATTAATACGACAGGTACGAGTGTGTATAGGACAAGTCCTATCACCGCAGCACCAAGAAGGAAAATAATCAACACACTTAAAATACGAGGAATATTCTTACTCTCAAGATAGGTGACAGGAACATGAAGCGCAGAAGAAATAATGACAGCAAAAAAAACAATAACCAGAACTTCTGATATATAAAAAAGAGTCACCGCCAAAAGAATCACGCCGATGATACGAAAAAGCGATATCCATGTAATATCAATACTCTGCCTCATACAGGTATCATACTACACCACAAAAAAATACGAAAGCTAGGAGAGAACCTTTTTAATAAATGAAACAAATAGTGGATGAGGGGAAAGAGGGCGAGAAGTGAGTTCTGGATGAAACTGGGTTGCAACGAAAAATGGGTGCACCTTAGGAGGAAGCTCTATAATCTCAGCCAGTCTCCCTGAAGGAGAAAGCCCTGATATTACAAGTCCCTTTTGTTCCAAGAGATCAAGATATTCTGGATTAATCTCATATCGATGTCGATGCCTCTCAGAAATCACAAGATCATCTTTCTTGCTGTACTCACGTCTATTAACAAAAGGAATATGAAACCTCTCAGCTGACCGATACGCCTGATATGCATGTGTTCCTTTCTTTACTACTGCAGGATATACTCCAAGTCTCATTGTTCCTCCATAACGTTCTTTTGAAACAACATCTTTCTGTTCAGGAAGTATATCAACAAAAGGATGGCTTGTATTCTCATTAACTTCTGTTGTATGTGCGTCTGAAAATGAAAGTACGTGTCGAGCAAACTCTACCACAGCAAGCTGCATTCCATAACAAAGCCCCAAAAATGGTATCTTCTTCTTTCGAACATACTCAATAGCGGCAATCTTTCCCTCAATAGAACGAGTACCAAATCCTCCTGGAACAATAATTCCATCATATCCAGAAAGAACAGAGAGATTTTTTCGTGCTTTCTCTTTTCCTACCTCAGTAGGATCAAAATCAGCAGCATTTAACCACTCTAACTTCACACGAGCCCCAAGATGAAATCCTGCATGTTTTAGTGCCTCAATAACAGATACATATGAATCAGCAAGAACAAATGATCCTGAAGAAAAGTATTTTCCTACCACACCAACACGAACTTCTTTTTGAGCTTTTTGAGATTTCTTTACAAATTTCTCCCATACAGAAAAGGTGTCTTTTTTAACACGTAATCCAAGTTTTTTAAGAAGGAGTGAGTCCAGCCCAGCTTTTTTAAAGTTAATAGGGATTTCATAGATATTTGAAACATCGGGAGCAGCAATAATGCTCTCCTTTTCCATATTACAGTTAAATGCAATCTTTTCTTGTCTTTTTTTATCAAGAGAAAGTGCGCTTCGAGCAAGAATAATATCAGGCTGTAGTCCTCCTGAGTTTAGTGTACGAACGGCGTACTGTGTTGGTTTTGTTTTTAGCTCATTATCTTTATTAAGCAAAGGAAGATAACTTACCAACACGAGTGCAACATCTCCTCGTTTCTTTTGACGAAGCATGCGAGCAGCTTCTGAGAAAATAAATCCTTGATATTCTCCCACTGTCCCACCAATTTCAATAACACCAATATCAGCATCTTCTACATCAAGCGCATGATTAATCTTTTTGATAATCGCAAGAGGAATGTGAGGAATCACCTCAACACACTTCCCTTTGTATTTTAATGACCGCTCTTCTTCAATAACATCACGGTAGATGCTCCCGGTTGTCATGTAATTTTCCCCTGAAAGATCTCTATCTAAAAATCGTTCGTAGTTTCCCATATCCTGATCACACTCTGTTCCATCAGGAAGCACAAATACCTCTCCATGCTCTGTTGGATTCATGGTCCCAGCATCAACATTTACATAGGGATCAATTTTAAAAGCAGTGACCTTGTGGCCACTGTCCTTTAAAAGACGTGCTATTGATGATGCAGCAACACCCTTCCCGACACCAGACATGACACCCCCCATAACAAAGATGTATTTTCGTATTCGTCGGGATTTCATTGCTCCCAATGTATCATGAGAAGTCAAAAAACTCAATATTAGAGCTCATCAAGTAATGAAGGTTCGTGTTGAGGGATATATGAACTGTCGGTAGGTAAAGAAAGAGTAAATATAGAGCCACGTTTAAGCTCAGAGATAACACTGATATCTCCCCCGTGACCTCGTACAATATTACGAGCAATATAGAGCCCAAGTCCCGTACCATCAGCAACGGCTCGCATTGCATTCTCTGCTCTGAAAAACTTTCCAAAGAGTTTATCTATTTGATCTTGAGGAATACCAATTCCAGTATCTTCAATAGATATGGTAACAAATCCTTCTTGACCCTCTCCGATACGAACAGTAATCTCTCCATTCTCAATATTATACTTAAGTGCATTGTCTAAAAGATTTAAAACAACCATTCGCATCTTTTCTTTATCGATAACAACAGATACGTCTTGCGCAGGACGATCAAAATACAATTTTATCCCACTCTCTTTTGCAAGTGGATAGACCTCTTTGAGTAGTTCATCAAGGTAGGATACGAGTGGTACTGTCTCAAATGAATATCCAAACTTCCCTTCTTCTATCTTAGATACATCAAGTAAGCTATTAACGGTACGTAATGCATTTTCAATAGCTGCTTTTCCTGTATCAACAAGTTCTTTTTGAGAATCAGTTAACGTCTCATCATGAAGTCCTTCAAGAGCCCAGTTGGTAGCGGTAAGAGGAGTACGAAGCTGATGAGCAGCAACACCAATAAATTCTGTTTTTGAACGAAGTAGTTCAGCTTCTCGTGTTTTATTTACAAACAATTTTACAAACGCTACCACCTTCCCCTCACCATCAATGACTCGCTGTGTTGTGACACGAATATTAAGAGGAGGATCGGTAAAGATGACATCAGCAACAGAAGGATATTCCCCAGAAGCAGTTCTCCTAATAACTGCAGGAGCAAGGGTAAGGAATACACACTGAATAAATCGTTGCATCTTTGTATCAGAAGCCTGTGAGGCATCAAGTTTCTTTGGCATATCAGATGAAGAAAGTCCAAACATATCTTCAAGTTCTTTGTTTGCCTTAAAGACACGGAATGATGAATCATATACAAGCACCCCCACAGGAGCATGTTCCAAGATAACCCTACTCAATGATTCTCCTATAGAAGACATCTCTCCAACACGTGAAGCAAACAGAGTTCTTTCAATAATAATACCAAGCGCTATAAGTGCTCCAAGAATAATACTAACAGCATTCCAAGGAGAAGGAATAAAAAAAGAAGCTCCAATAAGGAGAATTGATAAAATTCCTCCACTGTATGCAAATATGCTATTCATGAGAAATATCTAGTCTATACAATTTACTATCAAGTCGATTAATAAAGTAAAAGAAACCATTTCGTGTAACTGGACTGGTTATATCTAATGAAATATTTTTGCCTCCAAAAATAAGTTCTGAAGAAGAGTCTTGAAGATTAAACATATATATTTCATCTTTTGTATATAAATTCCTCTGCATATAACTATCAGGTAATTGTATTCCAGAATCTTTGCTTAGAATATATGGGACTCCGCAAATCATAGAATTATCTCCATCAAAGACACACTTTGAAGAAATGGTTGAAAGGGATAGTGTTGATGGGCTGGCCGATCCATCAATATCAAATACATCTATCCGTATAGTTAATGGATTTAAGCTAGAGAATCTTGCTAGATAGTTCTGATTATCAGTTAATACATCTAACCCCTTTCCAGAAAATAACTTCGTCATTCTATGTGTAGAAGTGTTAAAAATCCATGCAGTACCATAGAAGTTGTAAGATGTGGACGGATAGAGTAAAAGAGATGTATTTTTAATCCATACAACATTCATATCAGTAAACTTAAATTGAGCCTCTACCTGAACATCATCAATATCATCCACATCAAAAATAGAGACGGTATATATTCCTTCTGACCTATTAGAAAAAACAATCGAGCTTTCATCTGGTGAAAAAGATGCTGACGAAAAAGAATATGGAATACTTGTCCAAGCCTCTTTTTCAGAATCAAATAAAAATATTCCGCTATCAAACCAGACAAGTGCAAACGAACCAAGTTTACTAACAACAACTTTGTACGGATTTAACCTTGGAAGATTTTCAACCACAACTCCATCTTCCTGAGTATGTTTCACTAAACTATTCTGAGAAATAAAGAAAATATTTTCTTCCTCGTTCTCACTGTATATCCAAAAATAATCAGCCTGTTTGTCAGACACAATACTAAGAACTCCCTGTTCTTGAGTAAAATCATCTTCTGTATCTACGTTAGAAAAGGGAACCGCTTTATATTCAGAATCGATATTGGAACCACCGCCCGAAACATCTCCTATCGGTGCCGTAGGAAAGCCAGTCTGAGTTGGTTGAGGAGATAAAATGACAGAAACATTCTGAAGGCCGAAATAAACCCCTACAGCAATAGCAAGAAGGATTACGATAATGATAAATATTGTGAGAAATTTTTTATTCATATTCTAGAAATGCATATGAATGTGAAATCCACCAATCACCCTTCCATCAGAGGTAAACACATCGTTGACTGGAAACGCCTTACCTCCCTTATCAAAGAAAACACTTGGATTGCTCCCTCCTTGATTCCTAGCTTCATTGTAAAATGCATCTTTATACCACTGCCAAATAGCTTTCTTTTCTTCTCTTGTTAAGTTTGACGCGGTAGATACTGGAACAACATCAGCGGCTCTACCTAAATAGTGATACGATGATTCGGCATGATTATCTCCTGTAAGACTCGTTATCCTAAAATTAGGAATTTTACTCTTTTCAAGGGAAAAAGAGGATCCTTCAAGATTAATAACAACAACTCCTTCTTCCTGAGATAGTTGTTTCTGTTTATTTTTTACATTTAGTAATGTGGCTAATATGCCTTCGGTCACATACACGGGTGTTCCTTCACAACTATATGAACCCTCTTCTGTCCCAGAAACAATATTAAGACCACCAGAAGTACACAAATTTTCGTCAGTCGTACATCCACGAGCGCACACAAAAGGAAGTTCGCCATTTTCCATGTCTCTAAGATTTGACTGTGGAGTCGCACCAGCGAAACATTGATCAGTTCCAGATAAATCAACTCCTGAGGCACGGAGTGACGTTGCTAACTGGATAGCATTCTCATTTTTATTTTCCCATTCACAAGAAATCTCTGAAGAATTTGGTGGAGCTGCTCCCTCAGGTAACTCTTGTTGAGTAAGTGCAGGATTTCTCAACTCGACAAGATTTGGATTTATTGTATTAAGAATGAGAAACGCCCCAGCGAGAAGAACAAGCCCCCACACAGCACTCTTTATAATGTCCTTGGCGTCTCCTTGGGCTGATACATTTCCAGCAGTAACAACATATTTAATACCACCAAAAACAATCATAATAACAGCAAGGGTTCCTGCTATTCCTAAGATGTACAGATAAAAATTGTTCACAAGGCTTGCAGGATCTCCTGATTGAGTAAACGAAGGAAGCTCTAAACGATACTCATCTGCAAAAGCATTTTTGATAGAGAAAAGTGATGCAACTAATAAATAAAAAAGTGACATAATTATTTTATTCTAAATTGCTCATAAAACGTAGCAGAGGAAAATAATCCCCCTTCTTGATTTACCGAAATTTCAATAGGGAAGATACGACCCCTTACCCCTTCTTCTGGAATAGAGACATTAAGGGTATATTTCGAATCAGCCTCCACCGGAACTTCTTTACCATTTACTTTCCATGACACCCTAAGTGCATTGGGATCAATGTTAAAGAAAAAAGGATACACAGAAAGAAAAAGCTTTTCACTAGGAAGTACATCAGGGACAAATTTATGATAGTCCACTACAACACGAGGAGCAACAATAGGAATAGATTCATGGTGATTTATATTATAGGAACGACCCAGTTCAGAGTCATAGTAATCAACAATACTAACTCGTACAGAAAGAGTTTTGTCAGGATAATCTTTATTCCTAACACGAACACTCTGCAGTCCATTCTCTTTCTTAACAAAGTCATCGTTAATATACCATCGCACCTCTTTATTAGAGATATCAATAAGACTTCCTTTTAATGCTCCATTTTGTTCAACAACTTCAAAAGAAATATCTATGTCACTATCATATGATGGAAACGCCTTCCCTTCATACCATGATGGTGTTATTGTCTGTGCCTGCCAAGAGAAAATGATTTCTGGTTCTTTCGCAAAAACAGAGCCAGAAGACATTAGAAATATAGAACCCACCAGTAGTAGAAAAAACTTCATTATATCTAGTATATCATCTCAAAAAAATAAGATAAACTGTCTATTTTCCATGAACTCCTCCCCTTGGGGTTATAGCATTAGCAAGACCCATATATTTTCCCCATTTTTCAGGATTATTAGTAGCTAAGATAGTGAGAATAATAACAATAGTCCTTGTTGGAGAGATATCTAAAAACGGTATAAGCTCTATTCCATTTGCTATAGCATTCCTACTCACAACGCGTGGAGTTCCTTTAAGATACAGGTACAAAAGCGTCGGTAGTCCAATAAGAAAATCAACCAAAAAACCAACGATTGCACCAACACCCGTTATATCAAGAATTTCGAGAGCATCTCCTATAAGATTGAATGAAATAAGAAAAAAACTCTCAACAAAACCAAACCTATGGTTATCTTGAATAACGGGAATATTGGATTCTATAGCCTTTTCTTCATTGTCCATAGCGTATTATACCTGCTCACCATCCTTACGTAATAAATCTCGAGGATTTGTAGTAATAATTTTGTCTTCAAAATAGGAAGCAACAACTTGCATAGCAACATGCTGAAGCCCAGCAAAGAAAAGTCCCTGTCCCACTCCAGCTTGAAGAAGTAAGTTTTTCTCAGCCTCAGTAAGGTTAAATGTCTTTGCAACAGTATCAATAGTTGCAGGAGACTGTTTTAGAAGAAGTTGTAGGGACGAGTTGGTAATAATAGGTTTTCCATATGGAGAATTCATGAAGTCATCAACTTCTTGAGTAATCGTAGAAAGCCCCAGATAATACTTTCGTCCTCTCTTTGCCATACCATACAAGAATGCAGCACCCTCAGGGTATTTCATCATCACCCATGCCTCATCGATAATAAGAAGTCTCTTTTTAAGTTGTGCCCGTACAAGATTCCAGATAAAGTTCAAAATAACATACATGGCAATAGGACGAAGCTCATCTTCAAGGTCTCGAATAGAAAAAACAATTAACCGATTGGTAATATCGATATTTGTTTTTTGATTCACAAACCCTGCATAGCTTCCCTGTGTATATTTATATAATCGATCAGCGATAGATTTCCCTCCTTCCATGTTCTTTACCACTGCCTCAAAATCAGAAAGAAGTGGAGGATCAATACTCATGAAATCAGGATTCTCTGGAGTAATGTCAAATGACGCATATGTTTCAATAAGTGCACGATCTAAAAGTGCCTCCTCCTCAACAGTAATATCCCCAAGCATAATCTTTAACAGTCCCGTGAGGCTAAGAATATGAGACTTAAACACATCGGCAGGCTCTTCATCATCAGGAACGATAGGAATATCAAAAGGATTAATATGCTGATCTGAGGTAAGAGAGATTTTAAAGTATGTTCCCCCTACAGAATCAGAAAGGTTCTTGTACTCATCCTCCGGGTCAATGACAATAACATCAGTACCCATCATAAGTGTACGCAGTATTTCCAGTTTCGTTGCATATGATTTTCCAGCTCCAGATTTTGCAAATACAACCTGGTTTGCATTCTCAAGTGAGAACCGATCAAAGATAACTAACGTACTATTGTGCAAATTTACCCCATACATAATTCCCTCATCAGAGGTAAGGTCCATTGAAACAAAAGGAAAGAATGAAGAAACAGGCCCAGAGTTAAGCGGGGTATGAATACCTAACTTATCTCTTCCTAAAGGAAATGTTGAAAAAAGACCATCAGCCTGTTGAAAGATAGCAGGTTTGATATAAATCAACTTGCTTTCAAATAAGTTAATAATTGTATCTTCAAGTTGAGCTAACTTCTCAGTAGAATCACCATAGATAGTAATATACACAGACGTATCAAATAACTTTTCTTGTGACTGTTGTAAATTGTCACGAAGTGATTCTATGTCTTGAAATGCTGTTTCAAGCATTGGGTCACGAACATATCCCTTATCTTGACGTTCGATAATTTCAGATTCAATCTGAGCTGCTTTTTTTCGAAGATCTCGAAGTGCAAGTGAAGTATCAACAGGGTGTACAAAAATAGAGATATCAAATAACTCAGAAAGGTTAATAATCTGAGAAAACCATCCACTTGAAAGATAGCGAGGGTAAGAAAACACAAAAAATGTCTTGGCGTATTTATCTCCAATCTTCACATGATTCTGACTTACCTCGAGTGCTGAAGGAGCGACAAGATTCTTCATCTTCCTCTTTTTAGAAGAACCCTCATCAAATGGTTGTGGAACGCGAATAGAATCTGACATAGTTATGATGTAGTAGGTGACTGTTTCGACGAAAGATCTTTAGATACATCTTGAGGATTATAGAGGTTGTAATACAGCTCTAAAATCTCATCATCATTAAGTTGAATAGCTCGTAGTCCAATCTGTTCAATTCCTCCAACAACCTCATCAATTCTTTGACGAAGTTGTCCTACTTTCTGTTCTCGAGACTCATCAACTGTCTGTTTCTTCTTTTTTAAAAAAGGAATAAACCGGGAAATTCCTCTTTGTATTTCTTTTACTCCATTCCCATCATAGGGAACGATGGCAAAGAAATTTTTTGTCATAATGTCATTCTTCTTCACAAATCCTTTGATAAACTCGATATATTCTGATGCCTGATTTTTCAATAATTCATTGCTCTCCTGTTGCTGTATCGCAACCATCTTATCAAGATAGTTTTGAATATTAAGTTTTCGAGAATGAATGATTAACTGAAGACTAAAATCAAGTGCATTTAAAAAACTTTGATACGCACCAACAATAGCATCCTGCTCTTGTTCTGATTTCAATTCAAAGTTAATACCACTCACCATGATAATAGCTCTCACAGAACCGTTCTTTAGATACACAACACCGTCTTTGATATCATCAATATCAACAAGTTGTTGTGTAGCATTTGGTGGATAGGTTACATCACTCATATAGGTATAGTATAACAGATAACACCCTTAACGATAATCAATTCGACGAGCAACAGCTTTCTCTCCAGAAAGCTTTTGAATAACTTGATACTGTTCTTGTATCTCAGTAAGGGATTTTTTAGGAACACTTTTCTCACGTTTTGGAATAGGGTTTTTCTTTGTATTCATATCTCGCCACAATGCACCAAGACGAGACACTTCCTTTGCAATCCTATCAAGATCATGACGCTTCTTTTGAATGTCAGGAACTTCAATTTTCTTCTCAACAATAGCTTGTTTCCACAAAAAGAGCTTTGGGTCCCAAAAGAATGCAAGTCCTTTAAATAAGATAACCCAGAGTGGTCGTCCTCCCACCTTCACAAAAGCAAATGCAATTCCTCCAGATACTAAGACAATAGCGACAACAATCCATACAACAAAGTTTAAAACAAAGAATAACAAAAACGATACCAACGAAGGAATGGCAATAAAAGCAAATTGTTTGATAGTGAGCGGACCAACAATCTTGCTTTCAATATCTATGAATTGTGGAACGGAAAATCGTGCCATAGAGGCAGTATACTATAAATTAATGCTCTCTGCAGTACTTTATGAAGACTCGTAATCACTGTAATGTACAGTTTTTACCTCTTCCCCACCCTGAGGAATTTCAACTTGTGCCTGAGAAAGAGACGATGATGTATCCCTGGAAGATACCGAAGATCCAAACACACCACTCACACCACCAAGTGACCGTCGAATACGAGGTTTTTGTACTGACTGAGAAGAGGTGACCTCATCACTACTGTGAATCATAAATGGTTCATCAGAAACAACCTGATTATCCTCCTTTTGAGGAGTAGCCACCTCTTCTTTCTGAGGCACTTCTTCTTGAGGAGATGTTTGTACCTGAGAAAATGAAGCTGGAGTATATTCTTCTCTCTGCCTAACTTCCTGAGACTTCTGTTTTAATGAAACGGTTTCTTGTGTTTGAGGCTCTTCAACATCTTCGACATATTCTTGTGTTTTAAAAGACACAGAAAATGAACGAAGCTCTTGAGCAACGCGAGAAAATATTTTTTCGTCAAGAACTCGAAAAACATCAAGTGCCTGCTGAGGAGAGAGCGGTACAGAATTTTGAAGCTCTCTTATCATTTCTTTTGGTTGTAAAAATCCTAAAAGAACATAGAGAACAAGATTAGACACGGTATTGTATTGATCATCATTTAAAGAATACTGCTCTGCAGCAGCTTCAAGAAGAGCATCATTATCAACAGAAAACACCTCCCATCTCAATACATCAGGAAGAGAGTTCCAACGATTATTTATGTCTTTTTGTGCTACTTTTATCATGGATTATTTGTTTGGATCAAATCCAGGTTTCATCTTAAATGTCTTTTCTTCTTTATTTTCATCTTTATCTTTGTCTTTATCATCTTTCTTGTCTTTGCTCTTTTTATCATCATCGTCATCAATAAGTCCTATTCTTGTGCCTATGACTTTCTTAAACTTCTTTGCAAAGTTTGAAACCCTAACAGCGTTACTAGATTTCAATATATCCATCACAGCATCAAAGTTAGTAACACTAATATCATCTCCAGCTTCAAGAAGCCTCTTAACGCTTTCTTTTATTCCAGGATCGTTCTTATCTACAACACTATAGATAACATTCTTATAGTACTTCATTAAGTCTTTGCCATTTTCAAGTCGAGAAGATACTCCGTGCAACGCTCCTTTCATTATTTCACCAGAAAGATCTTCAATACTGTCTTTAAGAGCTCTTCCTACAGTTTCACCTCCAGGAAAATCTTTTAGATCACCTACCATCGCTGCTTTAATAATGTCTTTATCGATATTACCGAGATCATCTTTAGAAAAGCCACCGTGGAACTTCTTCGCTGCTTCAGCAAGATTGTTCTCTGCTTTTGTTTTTTCAGTTGGATTCTTTGCTGAATTAATATTAGATGCTGCCTCCAACATATCAGTGTTCATCGCTATCTTCTTCTCTATAGCAGAAACATCTTTTCCTTTTCCTAGATTCTTTCCATGTTCAAGAACTTTAAGTAGTTTTTCAGGACCAAGTGTTGAAATTGTTTCTATTCCAACCTTATCCATGTCAGAAAGTTTCTTAAGAGCAACCAGAGTATCCTCTGTATTAAGAGCTGGCAGAATGTCCTTAATATCACTGTGTGAATAATCTTTAATCTTCTTCTCAAAGGCACTTGACGATTCCTGGGATACCTTTTCCGTTGCTTTTTGCGCAGACTTTAATCCGATACCGGCTTGTCCCATTACGGCTCGTTTCGCAATACCAATACCTGTAACCTTGGAAAGGGTTTTCCCGACCATCTTAGTTCCATACATAGCACCCGCAGTAGCTCCTGCAAAACCACCCTTTTTCTTTGCGGCTTCTTTTTCTTTTCTTAAATCATCAACACTCTTAAACTTCCCCCATGAAGCAAGCTTTCTTTGAGTAGTAGTCCCCGCAGTACTGTTAAGAATTTTTCTTCCAGTACGAGCTGCCCCTCTTCGAGCAATATTCTTTGCCTTACCAGTAGTCCAACTTTTTGCCTTATCAGCAAAAGAAAATGCAAGTCCAGCTCCTTCTTCTCCCATCTTTTTCGCAATTTTCATTCCCCCGATAAGGAGTGCTAGGGAAACAAGGCTTGATACAATGACACCAATATCTAATCCTTCTCCTGAACTATATTTTTCTGACGCATATTCCGTATATCTTTCATTCACAGCGAGAGATAGGTACACAAAGAATAAGACAAGCGGAGCATACAACACCCAATTTAAGAATGATGACCACCACTTTCCCCAATGTTTTTTCGTATCTGGAAATATCCAAAGCAACCATACAATAGGAGAAATAATTAAAAGAAATGAAAGATAAAAGTAACGCAAAAAAAGAAGAATACAGAAAGCAAGCAAAGAAATAAAAACCATGATAGAGAATACGAGAAACACACCCATATTTACAGCAGAAAGAAGTTGAGTGCCCGCAGACTGCATGTTAAAATGAGAGCTATTTTCATCAAGACCCCATTTTCCAATCGTGTCTTGTAATTCAAAAAACTTAAATGAATCTCCTATACGGGCAACACCGGTTCCTATCTCATCAGATCCACCCGCACCAATATATGAAACGACATAAGATGAAAATGAGTTCGAGACCTGTATAAATGATCCTGCTATAACAAGACTGAAATTAACAATGAGAGCAGCAACGATAAGTTTCCAAAGAATCTCTTGAGCTCTATAGTTTTTGATTCTAAGAATAGTGGCGACACCAATAACAATAATACCCAAAACAAAGCCTAGATTTGCAATATCCCTAAATATTTGCCATCCAGTAACAATAAACGGAGGATCAAAATCAAGAATCGAGATGTTAAGGTCAAGGGCAGCAGAAATAAGATATCCCAGAAGATATATAAGTCCAGAAACTATCGAAATAATAACATAAAGAATTCCCTTTAAGAGGAAAGATACCGCTTCAATAGTAAAACCCCCAACAGCATTTGTAACTGTTTCAGCAACATCCACTTGCATCTCAATAGTCTCAGGAGCATAAGGATCATAATATATTTGAGCAGAAACATCTCCATGAAATGCAAAAAACGCAATAAATATGCTGATGAAGAGTAAATATTTATATACCGAAAGTAGCTTCATATGTAGTATCCAAAGGGAGTAGTCTTACGTTCTAAATTCACAATAATAAAAATTGTCGTCGGGCTGATTAGGGATAGGAGTTCCTGTGTCAGGAAACACTAATGATCTTAAAATACTCTCGGCGGCATAGATCGTCTTTTTTTGTACAGTCCCACCGTGAGATCCTGGACCTCCTCCAGCGTATGGAATCGTTACTTCATTTGCGTATCGATACTTAGAGGCAAAATCACTAAGAGCCGCAACCTCATCCCGGAGAATCTTAAGGAAATCAATCCCCTTGTCCTCGGTCTCTATAGCATCACCATCTAAGACCCGTTTCTGTTCAGTGTTTCCGGTAGGAGAAGGTTCGTCATCAAATTCACCTCTGTCATATGCCTCAAGAATACCCTGAACACGCACTAACGCTTCCTCAGCGATAGGAATACCTTCATAAACCCCTTCATAAATTTCTCTAAAGTAATCTTTTATGTAATCGACGCCTGAAAAATCGGAAATACCAAGTCTTACGTGAGATCGTGTACCATATTCATTTGCATATGCAAGCCAACCAAATTGCTCTCCGGTAACTGGAACAACTTCTCGATTTTTATTCTGATCATCAGCGAGACACACGCATCGAGCAAGATCAACAATTGAAACCGAGTCAGTAGAAGATGTTGCTTGAGCTCCAAGAGCACAAGCTTCATACAAATCTTCTTCCTGGTCTCGCGTGATATCAGATCCCGGAACAGGATATTCTCCTATAACATTACGAGGAAACTTAAACCAATATTGGTCACCAAGAGGATAACCAGAAACGTACTTGGAAGTGAAAAGAGCCGCTGCCCCTCTATCTCTTAGCTCTTGGAAATAGATAGTAATTGCCCCCCATTTATCAACGATTTCCTCCAAACGATCTCTTTGATCATCTCTGTCTCCAGTATTAAAAGATATACTAGAACCACTTCCAGCGGCAGCAAGTCCTCCACCAGGACTTGGAGAAAACACACTTGCAATAATTTTATTTACCACAGCAGAAATAACGCTTTGTACATTCTCGATATATGGAAAGTCTTTTAGTGTAGCCTTTGTGGCAGCAGAAGCAGCAACATCACCAGGTGTAACAATTCTCTCCTTTAAGCACATTTCTTCTCCTGTTTCTGGATTAACATAAGACTCATCACACACTCTCTGTGACAAGAATCCTTGTGAAGCAATCGCTTCACTCTGCCTCGCCTGAGCTCTATTAGCAGTATTTCTCGTAAACGCGTCATCAATAAGAAGTGTTGCTCCAAAGAAATTATTCGCCGGATCATTATACATCTGCCTGAAACTTATCCACCCATTCCTCTCAATCAAGTATTTATACGAATACTGAACATTCCTCTGGAAATCAGATATAGAACATCTCACTGGAACTCCTAATCGATTTTTATTACCTAAAAATGAAAGATATACTTGGAGTTGTGGACGTATAGGAGAACATAAGTCTATCCCAGTTTCATCACTGAGATATGTATTAAGTTCATCAAACGCAATATCAGCAGACTTTCCTAAAAATCCCTGCCAGTCCTCGACAAAAAGAGGTGTCTCTCCTGTAGCGATAGCATTTACGAGGTCATCAGTCATATCATCAATTATTCTCTTCACAACTTGGTCACGAAGAATCGGAATCAATGCATCATTAACCCATTTCGCTGCCGTTGCACCCCATTCAGCTATATCATTGGCTAAGATCGCCCACCCAGAACCATCAACCTGAGCATGAGCATTAGATGGTAAAAAAGTATTGCCTACAAAGAGTATTGCACTGGACATGAAAACTCCTAATAAGAAACCGATGAAAGCTTTCTTCATGTATTTATTCTATCACGTTTAATTGTAGTACAAAATCTGACCATTGTTCTTGAATTTTTTGATAGTATTCAGCTGCAACAACAGCGCGAAACGGAT
Organism: Candidatus Paceibacter sp.; assembly: GCA_020724905.1. Taxonomy (GTDB): domain Bacteria; phylum Patescibacteriota; class Minisyncoccia; order UBA6257; family JAGOQP01; genus DYGB01. The sequence continues at coordinate 137,753 of DYGB01000001.1, forward strand.
CGGTATCCATATTAACCATAGCATCAAGAAAAAGTGAAAAATTCCACAATGGAACAATCATACTTTTATGAAAATCAATATATGTACCAGGAACTGGAACAGACTGTATATCAGAAATTGCCTCATTATATGTGTTAATAATTAAAGAGATTTTTGATTCATCTCCTTTACTAGTGAGTTCTGAGAGTGCCTGTTCTAGGGTTTTTGTATTATTCTCGAAATCAATTTCTGAAAGTATCGAAAAAATAGAATCTAAATATCTCTGTTTATCAGAAGGGAGAGAGGAAAGTGAAGTGGTAATATATGCATCAGGAATAGTATCTATATTTATAAATCCAGCACTCTCTGGAGAAAGATTCTCGGCAATAGTGTCTGTATCAATACTCTTATTCTCTATCTTTCGCATAATATCATCTACATCTCCCTGAGTTGAAATATCTGTACTAGATAAAAGTTCACTACTAATTCCTTGAGAAATAATATCGGTAATATTACCAAAGAAATCTGGCGAAGAAGATTTTAGCGCTGAATCCTTGATACTAGAATCGTAGAGAAGTTGATTATTAACTGATAGATATTCTTTAGGTCCAATAGTAGAACTACTAGAGGCGGTATTAGATTGAGATAGTAAAAAATATCCCAAAAATACAAAAGAAATACCAGCAAATATACCAAATAAGACTTGCTTATTCATTATCAATAGTATACATCACTTATTCTCAAGCAACAACGCAATACGACACAATATATCAAATGTAAGATCTCCAGGACGAAGATTCATATCAACACCACTCGCCTCAATTGTCTCTATCTCCTTGTTATTATACGTCCCCAACATGATATTCTTTCGTAGTGTCTTTCGAGGATGCGCAAAGAGTGTCTTTACTAATTGTGTATAGACAGATTCATTCCCACTGTATCCTTTCTCTGTTTTAGTAATTGAAACAACAGCAGAATCAACACGAGGAGGAGGAGAAAAATACCGAGCAGAAACCCCAAACTCATATACCGGATCTCCCCACAACAATACAAACGCACGAAGCATATTCATATGAGACGTATCAGTTAATTTCTCAGCAACCTCTTTCTGTATTAAAAAAACACACCTTTCAGGTTTCACTTCAAGCTCTCCAATCATTCGAAACAAAAACCCACTCAGGTAGTAGGGAATATTTCCCACAATTTCATACGGAGAAGAAAAAGATGAAACAACTTCAGAGAGCACCTCTCGCACATCACCCTCAACAACTCTTAAAGAAGGAAATGTTTCCTTAAGATATGGGATAAAACGACTATCCTTCTCTATTCCAACAATGCCTCTTTTCTCAGTTACTAAATGTCGTGTCAGAGCACCTTTCCCCGGACCAATCTCAATTACCTGATCAGAAGAAACGAGTGAAGCAATACGACGTTGATAACGTTCAGAGGTAAGAAAATGTTGTCCAAGTCGAGATCCCATATATTAACTATACTCTATATATCGTTCATCATCATCAAGATCCCGCTCCCCACGAAACGAAATATGTTGTGGAGCTATCTCATAGAGAAACCGGGAAGGAAAATCATAGAACGAAAGGGAAAGATCTTTTCGTGCACGTGTCATAGCTACATAGAGTAATCGTCGTTCCTCTTCAAGGTCATCTCCTTTAAACAATGATCGTTCATGGGGTAATAGTCCCTCATTAACTCCAACAACATGTACGCCGTCAAACTCAAGACCTTTGGCAATATGAATCGTCATAAGATATATTCCTGCTTCCCCAGAGAAATGAGATTTCTTTCCTTTTGTATCAGACCCTGATTGTAGTGCATCAGATAATGTCGCTTGTTCTAAAAATGCTTCAAGAGAATCAAATTCAGATGCAAATCGAATTAATTCCTGAATGTTTTCAATTCTCTCATCAATATTTTCATGGACACGAGCAACACGTTCTATATACGCCGTCTCTTTTAAAAAGACATTAATAGCATTCGCAGGAGAAGACCCGCTACACCGAGAGAATAGAGAGTTATACTCTTCCATCTGTTTTTTAGTAAAAAGACTCTCAACACGCCCTAAAGATACTACATCAGCAGGATTTGATACGACTCGTAAAAATGCCAATACATCCTTTACTTCTTTTCGATCATAGAAACTTAACGCCCCAAAGAGTTGATAGGAAACCCCGTAAGAACGAAGTACATGTTCAAGTGGACGTGATTGTGCATTTGTTCGAAATAGTATTCCAACACACTTCCCTTCTTCCATCTGCGCACGAGCAGCCTCAATAACTCCATCAGCTTCGCTGTAGGCATCGGGATATTCAACGACCTCTATTTTTTCTCCCTCATGATTATCAGTCCAAAGTACCTTCTTCTTTTGAAGAACATTTTTTTCAATCAGAGAGGAGGAGGCTTCAATGATACGCTGAGAAGAACGATAATTCTGTTCAAGCATAATAACCTGCGCCCCTTCCCACTCCTTTTCAAAAGAAAGGAAGGTTGTAAAATCAGCATGACGAAATCCATAAATAGATTGTGCATCATCCCCCACAACACTCACACTTCCTTTCTTTCCCACAAGAGCTCTAAGTAACACATACTGTGCTCGATTAATATCTTGATACTCATCAACAAATACATGAGTAAAGCGATGTTGATATTCTTTTACAACAGCAGGGTGTGCTTCAAATAACAATAATGTTTTATAAATAAGATCATCAAAATCAAATGCATTATTCTTCTTGAGTGTTGCCTCATACGCATGAAGGAGTGCTGCTTTTTCACCAAATTCTTCTTCATATTTCTCAGGATAAATAACAGTATTTTTAGCACGAGCAAGAAGAGAAAGAAGCTGAGCTGGTTTTATAGCAAATGAACTGTCCTTGCAAACAGCCTTAGCAACTTTTAAAGAATCATCTCGATCATAGATAGAAAATCCAGAGGTGCGTCCCTGTTTCTGAGCAAATCGTCTCAACACAAATGCTCCAAACGAATGAAATGTTCCTGCGAATAGTTTTGATGCATCAATCTTCTGAGATGAAAGAATTTCTCCAATTCTTTTTTTCATCTCAGTTGCAGCTTTATTAGTAAACGTAAGAGCAAGCACAGATGACGGTTTTACGATTCCCTTCCCTATCATATAAGCAATTCGTGTGGTAAGGGTCTTTGTCTTCCCAGAACCAGCCCCTGCAACAATAAGAAGTGGCTTCTCATCTGCCTTCACTGCTTCTCTCTGTTTTATATTTAGTTGTTCTAACATCTCATCCATACATATCAACGATACAAAATAAAAAGGGAGCACACAACGCCCCCCTTTTTTATATCTCTATAGTATTACTTATTCACTACGCTTCTCTTTTATGTGTTGTGGGTGAAAACGAAGTTTTGGATTCACATCAAGTGCTTCTTTTGGAATTTCTTCTCCTGTGTTTTCATCAACTCCATAGGTTCCATTTTCTATTTTTTCAAGTGCACGATCAATATCATCAAGACCTTCTCGAAGTATAGCTGCAGAAGATGTATTATTAATATCTTCTCCAGCTTCTTGTGTTTCATCACTCTCACCAGGCTCATCACCAAAATCACTTGGCGTTTCAAGTTCTGCAATTTGTTTTACAAGCTCCTCTTTTTCTACAAGGAGTTTCTCTTTATATGTTTCAAGCTCTTGTTTGCTAAGCATAGATAGGTATATATAATACTTAATACCATCTCACCATACATGAAAAACCATTCAACAACAAGATATCTCTTTTTTCCATTCTTTATCATCCTTATACTTGCAGGTGTTCTCTTTTATACCTCCTTTAATACACCCTTACGCTCGCAGACAGCAACGATCTATACTCCACAAGAGGAACCATCTCTTTCACTTCAACATCTCCTTGGGCAATCGATAATGATTGGCATACAGGGTACAACACTTACAGAAGAAGAAAAAAACCTACTACGTACCTATGGAATTGGAGGGGTTATGTTGTTAGAAAAAAATATAGTATCAGAAGAACAACTTACCTCTCTTATATCTGATATACAAGCAATCGCACAAAAAGAAAACATACCCCCTCTTTTTATCGCGATAGACCAAGAAGGAGGAGCTGTTTCACGTATCAAAACAGACCCTACATACGATATACCACAATCAAAGATCACCACACCAGATACCGCATACACTACTGCATACACACGAGGAACACACCTAAAGAAACTTGGCATCACGATGAATTTTTCCCCTGTTATCGATCCAATCACTATAGAAGAATCATTTCTTTGGGATCGTGTATTTCACACACCATTAGAAAAAAGAATATCGCTTGCAGTACAGATGATAAAGGGATACAAAGATGCACATATTACCCCTGTCCTTAAACATTTCCCAGGACACAATAATGAGTCACGTGATACTCACCAATACATTACTGATTCATTCCCACTTAAAACAGAATATACACAACACTTCTCATCCCTCTTTGCTCAAACATACGTACCAGCCGTTATGATAAGTCACACGACATCAGAAACAGATGAGCTCCCCGCAACACTTTCAAAAACAGCACTTTCATACCTCACTCATGAACTTCTCTATACAGGAATAACGGTGACAGATGATCTTGAAATGAATGCTCTTTCATTATTCTCACCAAAAGAAAGAAGCTTAAAAGCCCTTCAAGCAGGAGTTGATATCCTTTTATTTTCTGGATATCAATATAATAGCGCTGTCCATGAAGATATCCTCTCCTATCTCGTATCAGAACTTTCTCTTCGTCCAGACCTCTCTTCATCATTACAATCGCGATATACAAAAATTACCTCCTACAAAGAAAAACACCTCCCTTAAAGGAGGTGTTTTTTATACTCTTATATATTTCTTATTCTTCTGTTGAGGTTGACGTATCTCCACCTCCAATTTCTTCAATACCAGTTGGTGTTGGTTCAACAACTTGAGCTGAAATAGTACTTACATCTTGTGCGGAAAGTCTTTCTAGAATATCTACCATCTGTCTATATGATGTTGTAAAGACAAGGTGTCTTTCTCCACCTGAAGCAAAGAGTGCATATTCAAAGACGTACTGATTAGGAACAGAAAATGGGAAATATCGTACAGTAATTCCTTCGATAGGTGCCTCTTCAAACACCGCATCTCCTCCACCTGAAACATCTTGAAGGAAGAATGATGCGATAGCATCTGTTGAGCTTTCAAGTGATGCCATAGCAAGTTTCACATCATCAGCAGAAGCATCTGCCTTTAATGTAAACACTGTACCAATCTTATTTCCTCCTGTCCTGTCTCCAAACACCCATGTAGTAAAGTCATCTTCAAGGTATGAAGAAAGTGTCCCTGCTACTGATGGAAAGTATGCTCCTAAAAACGCATCAGAAGAAACAAATAATCCATCATTAGTTTGGAATGAAATATCTTTTACCGCTCCAAAAATAAGAGGGGTATCAGCTGTATCAGCAAGTGCTGTTTCAAATCCATCACGAGTTGTATTTTCAACAACAATCGCTTCTTGTTCATCAGGGCTTAGGATGAGAGAAGTGTGTATAAGAGGTTCTGGTGTTGGTGTTGGCTCTGGTGTTTCAAGCACTTCTTCACTAAATGGTGTTGATGTTGGCTCTGGTGTCTCTCCAACCGGAAGGCTTGGTTCAGGAAGTGTTGGTTCACCAGGAACGTCCTGTGAAGATAATGAAGTAACAAGATAGTAAACTCCAAACCCTACCGCTGCAGCAACAATAATAATCCCAATAACAATAAGAATTGTTTTGAGTGGTGAACCCCCTTTCTGTGGTGGTTCTTCTTGCATATTACCTCCTGTAGCTGGGGGTGGTGTATCTCCTCCTCCAAAAAATTCCCCTGGAGAGAACTCTCCATCAGAAGGACTTGATGATCCAGATGCAAATGGATTCTGTTCTTGTTGACCTTGAGGTGAACCTGATCCAACTGCTTCCGAAGCACTAAAAACTTGTGACTGAGGTGCTCCTCCTCCCGACTGATTCATTGACTCAGTATCTGATTCCATACTACGTACCCCAACCTGTTCATCAGGTGAAGGAGGTGGTGGTACACTTCCTCCTTGAGGTTGTGGATTAGTGTTGTATTGTTGATCCATACGAAAAATAACCTTTAATTACTTGTGTGTAATTAGTATATCACATACATACAATTGAAAACAAAATACGAGCTCTATGATACACTATAGATATGAAGAAAAAGGACGAATTGCTTCTTATCGATGCGCACTCATTGATCCATCGAGCATACCATGCGCTCCCTCCTCTAACCGATACAGCAGGCAATCCATCAGGAGCACTCTATGGAGTTGCATCGGTACTGATAAAAATACTTTCAACAAAACAACCAACGCATGTTATTGCGTTATTTGATAGACCTGAGGAAACATTTCGAAAAAAACTCTATACAGAATATAAAGCTCATAGAAAAAAAGCTGATGATGAACTTATTCACCAATTACAAGAAGCACCGCATCTTTTTGAAACATTTGGAATTACATGTATGAGTAAAGTAGGGTTTGAAGGAGATGACCTTATTGGAACATGTGTTTCACAATTTAAAAAAGATCATACTATCCGTATTCTTACCGGAGATCTTGATGCGCTTCAACTTGTTGAACCTGGAGTTGTGGTGGAAACATTTAAACGAGGAGTTGGAGATGTTGTAGTATACGATAGTAAAGCGGTAAAGGAGCGTTTCTCAATCACCCCAAAACAACTCCCTGATTATAAAGCGCTAGTAGGAGATAGCTCTGATAATATCCCAGGAATTCAAGGAATAGGACCAAAAACAGCAGCAAAAATACTTACTACCTATCAATCAATAGAAACTCTTATCAAAAAAAATCCAGAGGAATATAAAGATATTGTATCCCAAAAAGAACAACTTGTTCTTTCAAAAAAACTCGCAACAATAGATACCTCAGTAGATATACACATACCACAAGAAGATACTGCTCTTTCGTTTGATAAAGAACGAGTACATTCTTATTTTCAAGAAAAGAAATTTACCTCTCTTATTCCACGACTCGAAAGTGTACAAAAAGATACAACACCTTCTGAACCTATAACTCCTCAAAAGGGAATTCTGTATGAGAATGTATATATAACTCACTCCCTCAAAGAAGACATAAAAAAAGAACATACTATTCCTGATAATCCATTTGATATATCACTTGCTACACGACTTCTGGGGTATACAGACACCTCATACACAGTCCTAAGAGCAATATTCACCTCTTCATCTCATTCACATGAAGAGTTCCTTCAACAAGCATATAAAAAACTTTCACATACACTTGCACAACAAGGACTCGAATATGTATATAACGATATAGAACTCCCTATCGTTCCCATCATCGCTCACATGGAAGAGAAGGGAATGTGTGTTGATATAAAAAAACTCAAAACAGTAAAGAAAAAAATAAAAAAAGAAGTAACACTCCTTCATGAAAAGATCGATACTATTACAAACAGAACAATAAACCCAAATTCTCCAAAACAAGTAAAAGAATTTATCACCTCACAGTATGATATTCCACTCAAATCAACTGCAGCAGGTGCACTTGAAGCATATAGAAATGATATCCCTTTCATTAACACACTCCTTGAGTATAGAGAGGTATTTAAACTCTACACTACATACATACAAGGTATAGAAAAAGATATTCTAAATGAAAAAGTATTCCCTATTATTCATCAGATTGGAGCAGCAACAGGACGGTTCTCATATCAAAATCCAAACCTTCAAAATATTCCTCAAGAATCATCATGGTCACAAGAAATACGTAATATATTTATTCCTTCTCCTTCATATACATTTATTTCTTTTGACTATTCTCAAATAGAACTTCGTGTTCTTGCATCAATAACAAAAGATCCTGGTCTTGTGAGTGCATTTAAAGAAGGAAAAGATATTCACACACTCACTGCTCAGAAAATATTTAATACAGATACAATAGATCCTTCTATGAGACGTCTCGCAAAAACATTAAATTTTGGAATGGTATATGGAATGGGAGCACGAGCATTTGCACAACAGAGTGGACTTTCAACAAAAGAAGCAAAACGATTTATAAAAACATACTTTAAAGAATTTTCTTCTATTAAATCCTGGCATGAAGAAATAATTAATACCGTACGTAAAGAACAAAAAGTTACCAACCCACATGGACGTATTCGGTTTCTTCCAGATATACACTCTCCTCAACAACATAGAGCTGCTGCAGCAGAGAGAGAAGCGATTAATATGCCTATACAAAGTATGGCAGCAGATATTATAAAAATAGCAATGAAACGAGTTAACGATGTTTTAAAAAAGAAGTATACAGATTCTGCTCGTATCGTACTTTCAGTACATGACGAACTTCTTCTAGAAGTTGATAAAAAAAATATAGATACAGGAAAAGAGAGTTCTATTATCAAAGATAGTATAGAGGCTATGTGTACTAACATGCCTCTTGATATACCACTCCATGTAGATGTGAAACTAGGAGACTCGTGGGGAGAGATGAGTTAAATCTATCCTGATTTTATCGAGGTAATAACATACAGATATGTCTCATCTTGAGGAGATTGTATAAGACTTGGTTTTTGTTCACTATTAAATCCAAAAAACACCGTATCAGAAGATACATGTTTTAAACCATCAAATAAGAATTTCCAGTTAAATGAAAGGGAAAGAGGTTTCCCTTCAACTTTTACCGTAAGAAGGTGTTCACTTTCACCAACCTCATGTGATGAAGAAAGAAGTTTCATATGCTTAAGATCTTCATCAATTTCTAACTTCACTTCATGAAGTCTATTTGAAAGAGAACTCACTACTTTTAGTGCCGAAACAAATTCATCTTTGTTACACGTTACCTTTGTATCAAATTCTTTTGGTATAACAAGTTCATAATCAGGAAAGTTTCCTTCGATAAGGCGTGAGATAAGTGTTGTTGATTCTGTTTCAAATAAAACCTGACGCATATCACAATCAATACGAAGTGTACCTTTCTCATTAGAAAATATACGAACAACTTCTTGTACTGTTTTTAAAGGAATAATAAATGAATCATCATCTTGAAATGATGTATCTATTTTCTTTCCAATGTATTCTTTTTTTGCTAATCGAAAACTATCAGTTGCAACAAACCGAAATGTAGAATGGAGCATGTGAAGAAGTACACCACTTAACTCAGGTCTAAAATCAGACATCTGAGACGCATTCATCACAGAAGAAAAACCATCAAGAAGTGTATTAATATCAAATACAACATGTTGTTTCTTTGATTCTTCGATAGAAGGGATAATAGGGAAATCATCAGGAGGTGTAGTTGCTATCTTTGCAGTATAGTTGTCGGTATACACACGTAATACATTTCCTTCTTTTTCTAAATGTATTCTTTCAGATGAAACATTTTGAATAATTTGAAGAAATACAGAGAACGGAATTGCAACTGATCCTTTTTCAAGAATCTTTGCAGGTATTCCATGTACTACCGCAATCTCAAGATCTGTTGCAGTGACATACACCTTATCATCTCGAGCCTCAAGAAGAATATTTTTAAGAACAGGGAGTTGAGATGATTCCTTTTTAATACCAGAAAGTATAGAGAGACCTTCCTTTAAATTGTTTTTTAAAATAATAACATTCATATATATATATATTATAGCTTGTAGTAGTAGTTAGTGGTGTGTGTTATGTGTATAACAGTGAAACAGGTCTATTTTATCGGCTCAATGCAGTGTTGGCGGTGTGGATAAAAGACTCACAACTCCTGAACGAGGAGTGGATGAATTAGGAAGGGTTTTTCTGTATCTGTTCTTTAATAAGAATAACTTTCTGATTTAAGCTTTTATTCTTCATGATTTCTTTAGAAATCTTATCATAGGAATGGATAGCAGTTGTATGATCTCTTTTACCCATCTTGTCCCCAATATCTGGATAGGACATCCCCAACATATCCCGCATCAAAAACATGGCAATTTGACGAGGAAGAACAATTTCTTTTCGACGTGATTTATTAATAAGATCGGCATGTGATACTTCAAAAAAGTCTTCAACAGTCTGAATAATTTGTTGTGGTTGGATATGAACAGTATTTTGTTGCAGAGTGTTGGTGATAATATCCTCTGCAGTACGAATATCAATATCACTGTTTTTTAATTCTTTATAAAAATAGAGTTTATTCAATACTCCCTCAATTTCTCGTACATTTCTCTGTATTTTAGAGGCGATAAGACCACACACTTCATCAGAAAGTGAAAATCCTTTCTCTTGAAGTTTATTTTTTATAATCGCTAACTTCATTTCATAATCAGGATAGGTGATATCAACAATCATTCCCCCCTCAAATCGAGAACGGAGGCGTTCTTCAAGGGTTGGGATAGCAGCAGGGGGCCTATCTGATGAGATAATAATCTGTTTATTGTTCTGATAGAGGATATTAAAGGTATGAAAAAACTCCTCTTCGCTTCGTTCTTTACCACCAATAAATTGAATATCATCGATAATAAGAACATCGATATTACGATACTTACTTTTAATATCATCCATGCGTCGAGATCGAATAGCCCAGACCACATCATTTACAAAACGTTCTGAAGGAACATACTTCACTTTTTTTCTTTTTTTATGTACGCGAACAATCTCATTTCCAATAGCTTGGATAAGATGTGTTTTCCCGAGTCCCGTACTTCCGTATACAAAAAGAGGATTGTAGCGCTTCCCTACTTCACGAGATACAGCACTTGATGCTGCGTAAGCAAGTTCGTTTGAAGATCCAACAACAAACGAATCAAAAACATAACGAGGATGAAGATTTGTCTCAGGATCAGCTGAGAATTCTATAAAACCAACCTGATTTCCAGAAGGTTGTTCTTTTACTTTTTTAGTTTTTTCAAATAACTTCTTTTCAACTTCTTTACTACTTAGAACAATATATTCAATACGAGTAATGGTATCATCGATGTTTTGAAGGATGTCCAAAAGCACTTTATTATATTTTCCTTGGATCCATTCCTTTGCAAAGTGACTACTTACTCCGATAACGACAGCACCAGTATCATCATTCTTTTCAACTAATTTACTATTCTTAAACCATGTTAAAAAATTTGCTTTTGATATATGCAGTTCTATATCAGCGAGTGCTTGTTGCCAGAGTGTTTTAAGATCGTCCATATGTAGATAGTATTGTATAGAAAGTAATTCAAAATGAAAGTGTTGAGAAATACACAAATGTGTATAACATGTGTATAACACTATTCATTGCTTTTTCAAAATCGCTTTGCTACACTGCTTGGGTATGTCAACAACATATAATCCAAAACAGAGAAAAAGAAAGAAATCTCACGGTTTTTTGGTCCGTATGAAGAAGAAGCCTGGAAGGAATGTAATTCAGAGACGACGCTTAAAAGGAAGAAAAAAACTTAGTGTGTAACTATGATTGAAAAAAAGTACCGTCTCGGTGCACGTTTTTTTACATCACAAAAAGTATATACACAACACAAAGACAAAATAGTACTTCCTGGAGCACATATTTTTTTCTTTCCATCAGATAACAACTATAGCAGATATGCATGTGTGCTGAAGAAACAACTCTTCTCTTCGCACGTTTCCAAAAACCGGTTCAAAAGGTCTTTTTTTTCGCTTATACAAGAAAAAAAGTTACACACACAAATTACAGGAAAAGATATTGTCGTTATTATTAAAGAACCAACAGAAAAGACACTGCAGGATATAACCAACACCCTTACCACATTATTATGAGCTATCTCTTTAACGAATTTTTATACAAACCACTATTAAACCTCCTGTTTATTATTTATGACTTTGTTATATCTGATTTAGGTATCGCAATTATTATCATGACAATGGTAATTCGATTTGTACTCCTTCCTATTTTTTATAAGAGCGCAAAAGATCAAACAATTCTTCAAAGAATAGCCCCTCAAATCCAAGAAATTCAAAAGAAACACAAAGAGAACAAGGAACAACAGGTACAGGAGATTATGGCTGTGTATAAAGAACACAAAGTAAATCCATTCTCTAGTTTTGGACTTCTCTTCTTGCAACTCCCTATCCTCTTTGCGGTGTATCGAGTCTTTTTGAATGGATTTGACCAAGGTGTTATGGATCTTCTCTACTCATGGGTCCCTCAACCAGAGAACATTCACAATATGTTTCTTGGGGTAATTAATCTTAGTAACCCTCACGTAGTACTTGTTCTTGTCGCAGTGGTGCTTCAGTATCTCAATACACGTCTGATTATGCACATCCAGAAACAAAGGAAGGATAAGATGAAAAAAGACAATAAAAAGGATACGACACTAGACGTTGCACAAAAAGCACAAAACATCTCTAGAAAGCTCATATTTATCATGCCATTTGTCACAGGGATTATTCTTTGGAACCTTCCTTCAGCTGTTGCTCTCTACTGGTTAACGACATCCCTCTTTTCAGTTGTCCAACAAGTTGTTATAAATAAGAAGATAGAAAGAAATGAACAACACGCATAATATAGAACAGGTAGTAGAAGATTTAATTGCTCGAATGGGATTTCGAGATTTTTCAGTTTCTCATCATGAAGAGACACGACGTGTATCTATCTTCATTAACGATGGTCCATTTCTTGAAAAGCACCTCCCCTCATTTGTACAGGACATGGATTTTATTTTAAAACTTATTCTAAAGAAGAGAAACGCTGAATTCGTATTTGTTGATATCAACAGCCACAAGAAAAAAAGAGAAGAGTTGATTGCAAAGTTGGCAAAAGCTGCAGCAAAGAAAGCAGCAACTACAGGGAGTACAATAGAACTCCCTCCTATGAATGCATATGAGAGGAGAATTATTCATACAGAACTAGCCATTCACCCTGATCTACGAACAGAAAGTGAAGGAGAAGGAAAACACAGGAGGGTAGTTATCTATCCAATTACCTAGAGTCCAGTCTGATACAAACTTCGTTTATTATACATCTCTTCAAATGAAGGGATGTTTTTTCGTGCCCATTCAAGAACAGGTATTTCCCAGTTATAAAACTGAGAATCAGTAGCAGGATTAAATCCAGGAGACAGTTCAGATTGAGGATTATTTTTATCAATATAGTAGAGTATTGAGTGCACGAGTGGGAATGATACTGTTTCAGAATCTTGGACGTCATTAACTGTATATACATAGTTTCCATTCAACATAGGGACCTCAGAAGTGAGAGGTTCTGGTTCTGGGAACTGTGTAGTAGGAAATTCATGGACAACTTTATTCATAAAAGAACTCCACATAGGAAGGGCTGCAAGAATACTTCCTCCTTGTTGTCTCATGGGTGTGTTGTTACTATTCCCTGCCCACACACCAACAACAAATGAAGGAGTGTATCCAATAGTCCATGCATCTTTGTAACTATTTGTTGTTCCAGTCTTTAGAGCAACATCGTATCCTTCAAAAAGAGTAAGAGGAAGACTTGATGAGAACAAACCAGCACGGAGATGGGTGTCAGTGAGGATATCATTGATATGTCGGATATAGGTAGAATCAACAACTTGAACAGGGGTATCGGCATATTCTTCAAGAACAGTACCATTACTATCCTCAACACGAAGTACTGATGTTTGAGAGTGAAGAACGCCGTCTTGAGCAAATACTGAATAAGCACGAATAAGGTCAATTAATTTTACCTCACCTCCTCCAAGAACAAGAGAAAGACCATATTGAGAGGGATTAGTAAGGGTCGTAATGCCCATACGCTGAGCAGTCTCAAGAACATTTGGCATACCAGTAAGGTACAGTGTCTTTACCGCAGGTACGTTAATAGATTGTGCGAGTGCTTGTCGAAGAGATACTGGTCCTCTAAATATTCCATCGAAGTTCTCAGGAGTATATGAGGCATAGGGATTCGAAGATGCATTAAAATCTGTCTCTACATCAAATACAATAGTATCGGGGGTATACCCTCTCATAAAGGCGGTAAGATACACAAGGGGTTTGAAGGTTGATCCAGGCTGTCGTAATCCTTGAGTCGCAACGTTAAAGTTTCCATCAATAGTTTCGTCAAAGTAATCAGCAGAACCAACAAGAGCAAGAATGTGTCCATTTTGTGCATCTTGCATAACAAGTGCACCATTGTGACCATCGTAGAGCTCTGAGTTTCTCTGAACCCCTTCGGCTACCGACTCCTCTGCTAATTGTTGGAAATTCCAATCAAGTGTTGTAATAACACGGAGTCCACCATTTTCAACAAACTCAAGTCCATAACGATTAACAAGATAATCTTTTACCCCAAGAACAAAATGAGGAGCTTTAATAGAACCAAGGTTTTGTTTTTGAAACTTGAGTGTTTGGTTTTTTGCCTGAGCATACTGATCTTCATCGATATATCCATTCTTAAGCATCTGAGAAAGTGTGTAGTCTTTTCTTTCAAGCGCCTCATCAAGATGGGGTCCCCATGGAGAGTAATAACTTGGTACCTGTATAAGAGAAGCAAGAAAAGCGCTTTCAGCAATGGTAAGGTCTCTAACTGATTTTCCAAAGTAAAGTTGGCTTGCAGACTCTACCCCATAACTATTCGATCCATAACTAATCTGATTTAAATAGAGGGTAAGAATTTCATCTTTCGTATACTGTCCCTCAATCCAATATGAAAGAATTAATTCTTTTATTTTTCTTTTTATTGTTTTTTCTGGGGTAAGAAATACATTCTTTACCAACTGCTGGGTGATTGTTGATCCTCCTGAGTAGGTAAATTCTCCACGTTGTATGTTAGTAACAAGGGCTCGTATAATTCCTTTCCAATCAAGAGCAGCATGTGTGTAGAATGTTTGGTCTTCTATTGCTATTGTTGCCTGCTTCACATGGTCAGGTATCTCCTCAGATGAAACAAGCGTTCTATTCTGATCTCCATGAATTTCATACAGAAGCACATCTCCTGTTCTGTCATATATCTTTGTTGCTTGTGATGGTTGGAATGAGGTTATTTTTTCAGGACGAGGCAATTCACGCACAAGGTCGATAAGGTAAAAGACAAATACAATTGCAGCGACAAGTAATAAAACAAGGCCAATGAGTATTCCGTTGCGTACTCGTTTCTTTGTTTCTTTTTTCATATCCTCTTACTATAAACGAAAAATGTAAAAAAAGAAAAACCCTCCATAAAGAAGGGTTTTTCAAGAACATCTATTCATCTTCATCCTCATCATCTCCATCAACTTCGAAATCATCATCCGCATCAAGTTCATCATCAGAGAAATCTTCATCGATCTCTGAGTCATCAACGATGTCATCATCTTCATCCTCGTATTGGTTCAACACAAGTAATGAAGAAAGACGAATGTCTGTTTGTGTCATATAAAATTTTCCATTTATAAAGTGCGACCAACACTTTATGCACAGACACTATATCGCAGGGAATACTTTTGTCAATAAGGGGTTCTGTGAATAAGTTTTCTAGTGCTGGGATAATTTTGATGTTGCAAAAAAACCAGTCGTAATTGCGACAGCTAAAGCATCAAATGCATCATCAACACCTGAGAAATCTTTAAGCTTTAATGTGGTTTCTACAGCACGTTGTACATCTTTCTTTGGAGATGATCCGTGTCCGGTAAGGGATTGTTTTATTTGATTTGGGGTGAAGTTGTATACCGGTATATTGTGTTGAGCAAAAGCAAGAAGAAAGACTCCTTGGGCTTGAGAAACTTCAATAGCAGTTTTCTTGTTCTTGGAAACATACAATGTTTCAATTCCAGCACACATGGGTTTATGTGTTTGTATAAGGGTATTAAGAGAGGCATAGAGATCTACAAATACATCAGGGCGTTTGGTTGTAGAGATGTGTAAAATTCCACCGTCTATAAAAGAAGGAGTTCGTTTATCAAATGAAATAATTCCATATCCTGCTCGTATTGAACCAGGATCAATTCCTATAATAGTCATGAAGTAGTAAGAGATGTATTGGTATACACCTCAGAGACATCAGGATGATCATCTAATGCCTCAAGAAATGAAATAATGCTATCTTCTTGTTCATCTGAAACATCTTGAGGAAATTGTGCTTTCCATTCAGCTCCAGATTTTTCAAATGCCCACGTAACACTTCCTGGGTCAGCCCACTTCCCTCCCTTGTCAGTGATTATTTTTTTTAACTCAGCAACAGTACGATTCCTATTGTCGGTAAGGGCAGCGATAAGAACCGCAATACTATGAGGTCCGTACGCTTCTATAAGTAGTTCATCTACATTAGATTGTTCACTCGATTTTTTAATAGCACGCTCAATATTATCAGAAGGAACATTTGCTTCTTTTGCTTTTTCAATAGCAGCTCTTAGGGCAGGATTAAATTGAGGATCACTTTCTTGCCGCGCTGCTACGGAGATAAGTTTTAGAAGTTTAGAAAACACAGCACTCCTCTTTTGATCGTTCGCTGCTTTTTTGTGTTTTATTTGAGACCACTTACTGTGTCCAGACATGATATATAGAAATGGATGTTAAATATACTAGAACTCTACAAGGGAATATAAGAACATTCAATATTGACAAAAATACATATAATCGTTCTTATATATGTATAGTGACATAGTACATAAAAATCATCATATATTTTTTCCGGAAATTTCCGGAAAAGTGTGGATAAGAGATTGCCGCATTATGTATCTGTGCATAAGGTGTAGATACCTATTTAAACGTCTATTTAGCTATGTATTTTAATCCTACAGGATTGATCGTATGCATAATAGATAGTATTGCCGGATATATATCACCCAGGATATCCACAGAAGGTTATTTTTTGATTACAGTTTATTTTTTTATCTTCATTCTGGGTGAAAATGTTTCACGTGAAACATTTTCACCCACTTTAACATCGAAATATGAGACAAAATGTTTCACGTGAAACATTTTGTTTAAAATGAAAAAGTCCGGCAAAACACGAAATGGCTTAAAATAGGGCTATATGTGAATTATTGCCAGACTTTGCCGGAAAAAAGAACACGAAAATGTTTCACACTATGTTTCACACCTAAAATAGCTTTATTTTAAGCGGTAGATGACTTTTTGCCGGAATATAAACGAGTCTGGCAAAAATTATAAAGTATGCAAAGATTTTTTCTTTAACAATGTTTTCATAAATTATAAGTGTATTATCGAATCTAGTAGGTATAAGGTATAATAAAAACACTAAAATGATTTTAATAAATCATATATATAACATTCCTTTCTGTGAAAAGAGACGAGCAGGAATAATCGTTCTTTTTAAGGCGACGATATTTTTTCTTGTAATTAAAATACCACTAGTCCTTCTTGAAATTGATAGTTTTTTTCTAAACGTATGTTTATATGGAATTGTTATACTGTTTGTGATCTACAAATTTCTCAGAATACATTTTTTCTGTTTTTCTTTTGGAGAAGAAACCTTAACAATACACTGTGGAATAACAGGTAAGATACGAGATAGAGTTCCATACAAAAGGATAGAAAAGATACACATAAAGAAAAGAAAAGAATGTATTAGTGTATTACAGGTACATGTAAGAAAGGACCATGAAGAGATAGGGCTCATTGATAGCGTGTCATTCATCCTGGGGTGTGCTCAGAAAAAAAGAATGTATGAACTGTACATGATTGATTCCCATGCAATGTCGGCTCAATCGTTTATAGAAGAGAGGATGTAAAAAAACACACCTTACTTAAAAAGTGTGTTTTTTATTCTGTGGACGATATAGGGCTCGAACCTATGACCTCCTCGGTGTAAACGAGGCGCTCTAGCCAACTGAGCTAATCGTCCCTAAATTGTTCTGCTAGTATATAGACTTTTATTCCTCTTTGCAATCCCCAGAGAGTGTATCTCCAATACCCTTGTTACTACCGAAAAACCGAAACACAATTTTCTTTATATATATCTCAAAGAGAATAATAAGAAGAATGATTCCAAAAATGAGGAGACCAACCACTTCTATTCGTTGCTTAAATATATCTGTCTCTTCAGCGAATATATATCCAATAGACATATACGAAAAGGGCCAAAGAATAGAAGATACAATTGAGTAGCGGAGAAGTTTTTTAAGGGGGAGAGCTATATATCCAAAGGCAACAATAACAATTCTATTAAAGTTCCAGGCAAACTTAGAGAAGATAATAAAGAGACCAGCGTGTTTACTCATTCTCTCAAGGAATGAGGTGAAATTCGTGATATTGAAGTATAGGTACTTTTTTCGTTTCAGTTTTCCTAGTTTTTTTCCAATCTTCCAGAAGATAATATCATGTACCATTGTTGCAACGAGTGCGACAAGGAACATCCCCGTAAAGCTTACATACTTCTCTTTACTTAATGCTCCAAGAATAAGGAGCATGATGTCACCTTCAATAAACATTCCTACAAAGGCAACAAGGTAGAAAAGATACGGGTGAGCATCATTAAAAGCTATAAACCAATCCATGCTACATAGTGTAGAATGAAATGGAGAAAAATCAAAGGGAAAAGGTCTCTATTGAACTTTTTCTCAATATGATTACAATACCCATAGTTATGCGTTCTGCGCCTGTAGCTCATTGGTTAGAGCAACGTTCTTATAAAGCGTGGGTAGATGGTTCGATTCCATCCAGGCGCACATAAAAAAAGACACCATATATTAGTGGTGTCTTTTTTTAATGTTTTATCTACAACGTTACTTCAAGTTGTTTTAACTTAGACTTCTCTATAAGTGCATCGAACTCTTCCTTTTCCAGAGTCTCTTTTTTCATAAGCTCTTGGGCAATAATTTCAAGGAGCTTTTTCCTTTTCTTGAGAATATCTTTTGCGAGAGAATACCCAAGGTGTATAAATCGAGAAACTTCAGTATCTATTTCATGAGCAATAACATCTGAGTAGTTTTTCTCGGTGGTCATTTCCTTTCCAAGGAATACCATTTCTTGTGTCTTCCCAAATGTCATAGGACCAAATTTTCCCATACCATATTTGGTAACCATTTTTCGTGCAATATCAGAAGCAACAGAGAGATCGTTTGAAGCACCGGTACTCAAATCATTAAAGATGAGCTCTTCGGTTGCATAGCCACCAAACATAACAGCGAGATCTGCAATAAATTGTTTTCGCGTTTTTAAGTATCGATCCTCAGTAGGAAGTTTAAGCGTATATCCACCAGCATGTCCTCGAGAAATAATTGAAACCTTGTGAACAGGGTCTGCGTGCTTGAGGCTTGCTGCTACAAGCGCGTGTCCTGCTTCATGATACGCAGTTACCTCTCGTTCCATCTTACTAAATGCTCGGTTTCTTTTCTCAGGACCCAAAAGAACTTTCTCGATAGATTCTAAAAGATCTGATTGTTCAACTTGTTTTTTATTCTTTCGCGCAGCAAAGATCGCAGCTTCATTCATAAGGTTTTCAAGGTCAGCTCCAGAAAATCCAGGTGTTCGTACAGCAATAGGACGAAAATCTATATCCTTTGCTAGTGCTTTGTTTCGAGCATGGATGCGAAGTATTGCTTCACGGTCATTAATATCAGGAAGGTCCAAAAGTACATGCCGATCAAATCGTCCTGGACGAAGAAGTGCTTTATCAAGAACATCTGGTCTGTTTGTTGCAGCGATAACCACAACACGAGAATCTTTGTCAAACCCATCCATCTCAACAAGAATCTGGTTAAGGGTCTGTTCTCTCTCATCGTGTCCTCCTCCAAGCCCAGCGCCACGTTCTCTTCCAATAGCATCAATCTCATCAATAAATAAAATTGAAGGAGCTGCTTTTTTTGCAGTAGCAAATGCATCACGAGTACGTGATGCTCCTACTCCCACAAACATCTCAACAAATTCAGATGCAGACATATGAAAGAAAGGAACGCCTGCTTCACCGGCAACAGCACGAGCAAGAAGTGTTTTTCCTGTTCCTGGAGGCCCAAGAAGAAGAACTCCTCGAGGACTTTGTGCTCCGAGTCCTTCATACTTCTGAGGATTTTTAAGGAAGTCTACAATCTCCATGAGTTCCTGTTTTTCTTCCGCAAGTCCTGCAACATCACTAAAGGTTATTTTATTCTTAAATGAATTGAACAGCTTCATCGTTGATTTTCCAAAGGTGAGCGCTTGTGATGCACCAGATTGAGCTCGTCGCATCATAAACCATAGAAGTCCTCCGATAATAAGAAGGGGGATAAGAGAAGGGAGTAAAATACCTGCCCAGTATGAGAATCCAGATTCATCCTGTATGGTGATAGGGATAGAGCGAAGTGTTTCCTGTGTTACCCCAAGTTGAGCAAGAGATTCAAAGATACCAGATTGAGAATCCTTCCGTGTTTCAAGAATTGAATCATCAGAAAGTGTTGCTCGGATAGTATCTCCCTCTACAACAAGTTCAGTGACATCTCCTTGTTCAATGCGTTCTACGATAGATCCAAGAGAAACTTCCTGTGGGGAAGACGTAGGAGGGAAAGAAGAGAAAAGAAAAACGATACTGATAAATACCAGGATAGTAATAGAGAAATAGCGTAGTAATTGTTTATTCATGAATATAGTTAAATGTAGTTAGTACTCTCCTATTGTAGCGGAAAAAATAAATCCGCCAAGTGGCGGATTTATCTGAGGAGCAATAAGCTCTATTTTTTCAGGGTAAGTATTGCTCGTTTCTCATCAGGCTTTAATTGATTGATGATAAAGGTATAGGTTTCACCTTCTTTAAGAACCTCTTTCATATTCTCAGGACTTTCAAATTCTGAAACATGAATAAGTCCTTGAAGATCATGATCAAGAGCAATAAGAGCTCCAAACTGATTGAATGCAGAAACCTGTCCCTGTACTTCTTGGTCAGCAGCAAAGTGTTTTTCTGCTTCATCCCAAGGATTTGGTTTTAATGATTTTAGTGAAAGGGAAACTTTTCCTTCTTTTATTTCTATAATCTTTGCTTTTACCGAATCACCAACATCAACGATTTCTTTTGGAGATTCAATAAGTTTGTGATCAAGTTCTGAAATATGAACGAGTCCTTCAACATTAGGATCATCAACAAATCGAACAAAGACTCCAAAGTCTGCAATACCAGAAACAGTAACATCAACGAGATCACCCTCACTATATGAAGAGAGTGTCTTTTTTACTTGTTCTCCAAGCACTTCTTTTTCTGAGAGAATGAGTTTGTCATTTTTCTGGTTAAAGTCTAACACCTTTGCTTTCATGTCTTGTCCAACAAACTTCTTCAACTCTTCAAGAATTTTATTCTTGTTTCCATCTTCAACATGAGGATAGTTTTCAGTACTAAGTTGAGAAACAGGAATAAATGCCTTTACTCCAAAGAGTTCAGTGATAAGACCACCAGTGTTTGCCGCCTTAATAACAACTGAACAAATTTCTCCCTCATCTTTCAACTTCTTTATCTCTCTCCAGCTCTGTTGTCTAAGAGCTCGTACCAGAGACAATTCAACATAGCCGTCTTCATTCTCTGGCAAAATAACTGTGGCAGGAAGAGATGTTTCCTCAGTCATCTTTTTTATAATATGCTGTGCGCTTAAAAACTCTATCCCAAATACAATACCCGTTGCACCATAATTTGGAATATCAAAATATGCCTTCTTTTTGTCTTTGTGAAGAAGTGTTACATCAACAACATCCCCTTCTTTTAATGAAGAGATAAGGTGTCCATGTGTTTTGAGCATCCGAGAGAGCGGGTGCCCTCCTTTCTGTACATCGTCCTGTGTTTGTGTGTGTTCCATAAAAAAATAAAGAACGGTTCTACCGTTACCACAAACCCTATCAAAAAGCGGGTTGCAAATCAAGGGAGAGGTGTGAGATAATAGACGGGTTAGTAAGACATTAATACATGGTAATTTCCTGGTACGGAGAAGGTTCATTTCGTTTTCAAAATGGAGAAACGTCACTGTTATGTGATATTCCTCTCACATCATCTGGAGCATCAATTCCTCGAGGGAAGGTGAATGTATACCTTCAAACGATAACAAAGTGGGATGAAAAGGGCCCACAGATTACAAGTCCTCTTGAGGCAAACACTCATATCTATGGAGGGGGTGAATATGATTCTGATGGGATACGAATAAAAGGGTTTCAATTAGAAAACGATTCTGAAAAAACAGTGATCAAAACAACATACCAGATCACATGGGACGATATTATTATTGGGTTATTAGGACATATTTCCCAACCACTTCCTCCTTCTATACAAGAACATATGAATGAAGTTGATGTCCTTATCGCTCCTGGAGGAGGAGATCCATTTCTTGAACAAGCACAAACAATTAAGTTGGTAAAACAGCTTAACCCTAAAATCTATATCCCTTCTTTTATTCCATTTAAAGGACTTAAGAGAAAAACAGCAGATCCAAAGGATATATATACAGCATTTGACGCATCAGGGGATGCAAAAGATAAGTTTACGTTTAAAAAGAAAGATTTGATTGATATAAAAAAGACGCAGGTTGTTGTTCTTAGTGTATAGTGCTCTATGTCCCTACCAAAAAGAAAAAAAATACTGTTTATCAGTCTTGTAGGAATCATATTTCTTGTTGTTGTGGTAGGATGGGTTATCTTTCTTTTCACGCAGCAACCACAGCAAAGAGAAACATCAGAACAATCATCGTTTCAATGGGAAAAAGTTGAAGAAGCATTTGGAGGGGTAAAACAGTCGATACAGGAACTTTCTATTATTTTGGGAGGAGAGGCATCTCTTGAGGAGTAATCTCATCTCATATACTATCCATATATGGCACAAGAATCATCAAAGAAGAAAATAGAAGATAAGAGTGGTGTTATCGAAGACGCTGAAATTACCAGTGAACTTGAACGATCCTACATAGATTATGCGATGTCAGTTATTGTCGCTCGAGCTCTTCCTGATGTTAGAGATGGTCTCAAGCCAGTACATAGACGTATTTTGTGGGCTATGTGGGATTCAGGCCTTACCCATACAGCAAAGTACAGAAAATCAGCAAACGTTGTTGGTGAGGTGCTTGGAAAATACCATCCCCATGGGGATTCTTCTGTATATGATGCAATTGTGCGTATGGCACAAGACTTTTCACTTCGTTACCCCCTTATCGATGGACAAGGAAACTGGGGATCTATCGATGGAGACAATGCTGCTGCAATGCGATATACAGAATGTCGTCTTACCAAAATTGCTCAAGAACTCTTAACTGATATAGAGAAAGGTACAGTTGATTTTGCTCCTAACTACGATGATTCAAAGATAGAGCCACTCGTACTTCCTGCAAAAATTCCACACATGCTTATTAATGGAGGTGTGGGAATTGCGGTGGGAATGGCAACAGATATCCCTCCTCACAACTTAACTGAGATTATTGATGCGACACTTCATGTGATTCGTAATGATAGCGTTACCACAGCTGATCTCATGGAGTATGTGCAAGGGCCTGATTTCCCTACCGGAGGAATTATCTATGACAGGAAGTCTATTATAAAAGCATATGAAACGGGACAAGGTGCAATTACCTGTCGTGCAAAAGCAGACATTATTGAAAGAAAAGCAGGCACTTTTAGTATTGCAATATCAGAGATTCCGTACCGCGTGAATAAATCTCAACTCATTCTTAAAATTGCACAGCTCGTCAATGACAAAAAGATCACAGGAATAAAAGACATACGAGACGAAAGTGATAAAGAAGGACTTTCTATTGTTATCGATTTGAAAAATGATGCAGTTCCTCAAAAAGTACTCAATCAACTATATAAATACACAGAACTTCAAAAAGATTCTCACCTTAACATGATTGGTCTTGTTGAAGGTATTCAACCACAACAACTCTCCCTTAAAGACATACTTGAACAGTATGTTGAGCATAGACAAATTGTAGTACGACGACGAACAGAATTTGACCTTGGAAAAGCAAAAGAACGAGCACATATCCTGGAAGGATTAGTGGTTGCTCTTGATCATATCGATGAGGTTATTGCGACGATAAAGAAATCAAAAGATAAAGAAGAAGCACATGTAAACTTGATGAAGAAGTTTAAATTAACTGATGTACAAGCAACTGCCATCCTTGAAATGAGACTTCAGACACTCGCTTCTCTTGAACGAAAGAAAATTGAAGATGAGCTTGATGAAAAGAAAAAACTTATTAAAGAATTAGAAACTATTCTTTCTTCAGAAAAAAATATCCTCAACGTTATTGAAACAGAGCTTGAGGAAATGAAAGAAGCATATGGAGATGATCGTCGAACACGCGTGGTAAAATCTGGTCTTGGAGAATTCCAAGAAGAAGATTTTGTTACCAACGAAGAAGTTATCATCACCCTTTCCTCAGGAGGATATATTAAACGATCACGACCTGATATCTTTCGAACACAGCACAGAGGAGGAAAAGGCCTTTCAGGCTCAACGGTAAAGGAAGATGATTTCCTCACCCATATTATCAGCGCAGAAACACACGATAATATCCTCTTTTTCACTGATACAGGAAAAGTATTTCAAACGAAAGTATATGAGGTTCCTGAAGGATCTCGTATTGCTAAAGGAAAAGTAGTACAACAGTTTCTCGATATTCCTTCCCAAGAAACAGTACGTGCTATCGTTGCATACAGTGAGAAAAACTCAGAATATAAATATCTGGTAATGGCTACCAATAAAGGAGTTATCAAAAAGACGTCATTGGATGAATTTGCAAATGTACGACGAAATGGCATTATCGCCGTGAAACTAAAGAAAGGAGATTATCTCCGTTGGGTCCGTCCTGCAGTTGAAAAAGGATTTGTGATGCTTGCAACAAAGAAAGGACAAGCAATTCAATTCCCTCTCAAGGATCTCCGTGCCATGGGACGAAATGCTACAGGAGTAAAAGGAATTACTCTTGGGAAAGATGATGAGGTGGTTGGACTAAGCGTCTTTTCAAAAGAGAAAGCTGATGATAAACAATCACACATTCTTGTGGTTATGGAGAAAGGATTTGCAAAACAAACACCACTCAAAGAATATCGAGCACAGTCTCGAGGAGGTAAAGGAATTAAAACAGCAAAGGTAACCGATAAGACAGGAAATGTCGCTGCACTTTCTCTTATCATTGAAGATACAGAACTTATGGTGCTCTCTCAAAAAGGACAGGTGATAAAAACAGCACTCAGCGATATACGCAAAAGTTCACGTGCAACAAGTGGAGTAAAAGTTATGCGCGTTGACAGTGGAGACAAGATTGTCTCTATGACGTGTCTCTAACTATCTTGAGTGTCGTATATAAAGTACGCTACACTACAAGTATATGAAGTTATCGAAATACCAACTTATTATTATTGCGGTCGTTCTTGCGATTGTTATATTTGTGGTCCTTGCTATTCTTGGAGTCTTTAAAAAAGACAATGTTTCTCAAAACCCCTACCTTCCCACAAGCCAGATAACACTGTCACTATGGGGGTATGATATTTCAGGTGTTGCGATGAATGATGTTATTTCAGCCTATCAGCAGTCTGAGCCTCTCGCGAAAAACGTAAAGATTACATACCAAGAGTTTAGCGACAAAGCTACCTATGAACAGGAGCTTTTACAAGCACTTGCTGAAGGACGAGGTCCTGATATATTCATGGTTCAGAGTCCAAATGCATACCAAAAAGCTCCTACCCTCTATCCAGCACCAGAAACCTTCATCTCTCCCCAGGTATTTTTAGAATATTTCCCACAGGTGGTTTTTGATGATGGGGTATTTTCTTCTGGAGACATTTCGGTTGTATACATGGCCCCTCTTCACCTTGATGTTCTTGGATTGATATACAACAAAGACATGTTTGATGGAGCAGGAATCGCATTTCCTCCAACAACATGGGAGGATGTTGTTACGATATCAAATCAACTAAAGGAAACAGGAAGTCAGGGAGAAATTTTGCGGGCAGGAATATCACTAGGGGGTGTGAGCAATGTATCTTATCTTGATTCTCTTCTTTATGCGCTCTTTTTCCAAAACAAATCACAATTTTTCGATCAAGCAAAACAAGAGGTACGCTTTGATGATCAGTCACGACAGGCAATAGAGTTTTATACACAATTTTCAAACCCTCTTCACCCTTACTACACCTGGAATGAATCGATAAAACAGGATATTGAAGCATTTAGTGATGGGTCAACTGCAATGATTGTCGGAACACTCGATTCCCTTAAAGACATTCAAGAGAAAAATCCATTTCTTCGTGTTGGAATGAGTCCACTTCCCCAAGTAGCCAGTGACCCTGGTTCATTTAGAACAACAGGTGTATATACATTCCTTGGTGTGTCTCGACAAACTACCTATCCAGCAACGGCATGGCATCTTGTACGGGCACTTACTATGACACCACTCAATGATCTTTACAGAGAAAAAACAAACACTTATCCAGCCTTAAGAGAGAGAATCGATGCGTATAGTGGAACATATAAAAATATTGTTACTTCATTTCTTGGGGCTCGTTCATGGCATAAGCCAGCACAGGGTAATATACTTCCAATACTCAAGCAACTATTCATTGATATCCGAGAAAGAGGACTTGATACAAATCGTGCACTCAGAGCAGCTGAGGAGAAAATAAATGCACTCTTTCGGTAATATTGATATACTATATATATGAAATGGTTTTATAGCATACTCATTCTTTCCTTCCTGGTTGTGCCAATTGCATTTGCACAAGATGAAGGAATTGTTCGATGTGGGAATACAGATGATCCAAGTGATATCTGTACCTACCAGGACCTTGTTGAGACAGTTAATCGAGTTGTAGAATCAGCACTACTCTATATTGCAATTCCTGCTGCAGTCATTGTTATTATTATTGGAGGATTTAATATTCTTACCTCTGCTGGAAGTGAGGATAAGGTAAAGACAGGAAGAACGATGATCCAGGCTGCTGCGATTGGTCTTGCGATGGCATTTGGGGCATGGCTCATTGTTGAAACGATATTGCAGGTTCTCTATTAAAACCTTGATTGATTTTAGATACAGCGAGTGATAGCATAATACATATATGAAATACAGAGTATTAGGATTTCTTCTTCTTTTCCTTGTTATGGGGGTATCTTCTATTGCATATGCACAAGATCCTCCAGATGGAGTGAACCACCTTGCAAACCCTTCAGGACTGACAAATATTCAGGACCTTTTAGATTCTGTTATTGACTTTTTTAATCTTGTTCTTGGACCTATCCTTGTGATTGTTATTTTGATAGGAGCATTTAAGATGCTTACCGCTCAAGGGAATGAGAACAAGTATACAGAAGGAAAGAAAACCGTTCAGTATGCAGTTATTGGTGCCATTGTTATTCTTGTTGCTGATGGAATTATTTTAATTATTAAAGAAATATTAGAGGTATCATAAGTATGAAAAAAATAGTATACGGAATGGGAACTCTTCTTGTCGTTTTTAGTATGACAGCACCGGTGTTTGCTCAACTGGGGGGTGGCGAAGATGGATCGAATGGAAGTGATTCTCCAATTCAAAGTACACAAGACGTTATTGATATTATTACCAATATTGCTGAACTAGCATTTCAGGTGTTCTTTATTATTGCAGTTCTTTTCATTCTCTTTGCTGCATATACCTATCTAACAGCTGGTGATGATGCATCAAAGGTAGATAAAGCAAAGGTGTCATTGAAAAATGCAGTCATCGCAATTGTTATCGCCCTTATTTCTACAGGAGCAGCAACTATTATTGATGAATTTTTGAGAAATAATTGATCACTTTATTTATGAAAAAACTATTTGTAGCAATCATACTTGGGTTTATATGTATGTCGGGAACAGTCATGGCACAGGGAATTATCGATCCTCTTAACCAAGGGGATATGCAGTCTCCTATCCAGAGCGTTGATGATGGGAAGAATGTGTTTATCACAATTGTGCAGTGGGTCTATACCATATTCTTCATTGTCGCAGTTCTCTTTATCCTTATCGCTGCATATAACTTTATCGTTGGAGGTTCTGATGAAAAAAAGATAGAACTTGCAAAGAACCAAATTAAATATGCAGTTATAGCAATTGTTATTGCACTTATCGCAAGTAGCCTTTCACTGGTTGTTAAAAACTTCCTTGAATCTTCAGGGGGTGGTGGAGGGGGAACAACAACGCCTACACCCACAGGTCTTCCCATAACATTGCAGGATACAACTGTTGCTCAGAATGTACTTTCCTGATACACTTTTTAGTAAGAACAAAGGTCGTTTGTTTGTAAAAATTATTTAGTATGAAAATTACACGTGTATTAGTTCTCTCACTTCTCGTGTTGCCTATGGTAGCAGGAGTTGCGTTTGCTCAGTCACCAGGTCAGTTTCCTGGAGCTGGCGATATCGGTATTGATCAGTATGGACCACAGAACGTTACAACATGGGTTGAAGTTGTAATAACAGTTGTACAATGGTTCTACACAATTGTATTTGTTGTTGCTGTTCTCTTTATTCTTCTCGCTGCATATAACTTTATTACCAGCGGTGGAGATGAAGAAAAGACAGGCACAGCAAAGAAGCAGTTGATGTATGCTGTTATCGGTGTTGCAGTTGCATTACTCTCATACGGTATTGTAACCTTCGTCAGAAATACAGTTATCGATTCAGGATCAGGAGGATTTTAATAAATCTTTCTTTATTGAATAAAAAAGAAACCCCGCTATGTGCGGGGTTTTTGATTAGTGGGTTTATAGTACCCAAAAGACTAAAGGAGTTTTTGTATTAATTTTCAATACAAGGGTACGAGGGTGTACCCTTTCAAGATGTTGAGGAATTTCGGTATAGACTCCATACTCTGTATCAATTTTCAGATCAATGATCTTGGGATTTGGCTCAATATAATCGAGCCTCCATTCGCCCATATCCTTCACATTAATGATGTAGGTTGTATGGGGATTGTCTAGGATGATGTTTCCACCAGATCTTTTTACAAATCTCGGAGTTACAAGTAAAACAGTTTGTGATACATCTAACTGCTCTACTTTTGGATTACCAGTAAATTTAGGTGGCGAGTCATCTCTCTGATTTTCAAAAAGAAGGAATATGATAAAAAGAAAAAGAAAAAAAGCTGCGATGATGATAAAAATACCCCTCTTTTCTTGTAATAACTTGAGTTTTTTTACGCTTTCCATGTGTTCTCTCCTAATTTTTCTTCGAATTTACAAGAAAGGTTGCGAGGGCTCCATCAAGACCTCCATCGAATACATTTTCTTGGATAGAGGCAGATTTTATCTTTCCAGATTCTATCTGCATTCTTCTGATAACCCTCTCTCTTTCCTGAGGATCTGATAGAACTTCAAAGGATTTTTTCGTTGCTTCTTTTTTAGCAGCAACTTTTTCATCCTCTGGAAGACTTTCAAAATCAGGGGGAAGGAAGGAACTAAAAACATAGTTCGCAACAGCAAGTCCTCGTGTAATACTCTCTGTCACCTCTTTTGTTCTTTCTATCTCTTCTTTTGATTTGCTCGCAATAGCTTCTATCATTTCATCATTTGGTTTTACGGACGAGACTTTTAATAGATGAATTCTAGAGCCAAAACGTTTTAATCTTACTTCGTCTTCACCAGAGGATCCTAATCCCATAGCGACATTTTTCGTTTCCTCTTTCCTTTCTTTTTCCTCAGGAGACATGTGTATCTTTTTAACATGGGATCCAAGGACAATATTATCAAACTCTTCTTGAGTTATGCCGTCCTCTGTTCCTATTTTTTTTTTCAACATACGGAGTCTTTCCTCTGTATATTTGGGTATCCTGTGACCTAGTATTGCTGCAACGACCATTTCAAGAAATTT
The DNA here is from genome assembly GCA_020724905.1 of Candidatus Paceibacter sp. Taxonomy (GTDB): domain Bacteria; phylum Patescibacteriota; class Minisyncoccia; order UBA6257; family JAGOQP01; genus DYGB01. Next base: position 167,419 of record DYGB01000001.1, read on the forward strand.
ATCACCCATTCCAAGAGCCTGTTGCCAGTTCTTAGGTTCCTCATATGGGTCTGCTGCAAAATTTCTTATGATATGATCTAGGTCTGCACTAAACTGAGTGTAGATATCATCAATACTTTCAAAATTCATGAAATTAAGAATTTCATCGAATGTGTCACCAGGAACGATGGCTACTTCTATTTCTATTTTGACATCAGTACTTACACCAAATGAATTTTCTTTTTTTGCCGTATCATCTGGGGCAAAGATATCGTCGATGAGTATCTTCCTTGATTTTATCGCCCTAGAAAAAACAGAAGCTTTTTCAAGGAAAGGAATTTTTAAGTGAAGTCCTTCTCCTCTTGAGCGGACTCTTTTCCCGAAACAAGTAATCATTGCCACATGGTTTGTTCTTACAAGAAAAAAAGTGTCAGACAAAATGGCAACAACAACAAAGATCAGAGCAAGATAGAAAAAAATCGTACTGAGTTCCATTGTATTTCTCCTTATATTGTTTTTAAATTATAAATGTTCGTGGCTATATATTAGCATTTTTATAGCATATTGTCAATCTGTTGAGAATGAGGTATTTTGTGTATGATAAGTGAGGTTTAGCGGGCAGGTGGCGGAATTGGTAGACGCGCTAGGTTTAGGACCTAGTGTCCTCGCGACGTGAGGGTTCGAGTCCCTCTCTGCCCACATAATTTCTTGCGATATTCTTTGTATCGGTGCTATGATAACCGATAGTTAGTAATGTAAGTAAATAAACTATATGGAATATTATCTCATATTTATTCCTGTGGGACTTGCTATCCTCTATACGGTATACCTTATAGGGTGGCTCAAAAAGAAACCATCAGGAAATGAACAAATGATTGCCATTTCAAAGGCAATTCAGGAAGGATCAAAGGCATATTTAAATAGACAGTACAAAACAGTCGGTATTGTTGCTGTCGTACTTGGAGCATTGATATGGGGCTTTCTAGGATGGATAAGTGCTCTTGGGTTTATTATCGGAGCAGCGGCATCAGCGCTTGCAGGCTATATTGGAATGAACATTGCAGTTCGTTCAAATAGTAAAACAGCAGAGGGAGCAAAAACAGGACTTTCTAGTGCTCTTTCTATTGCATTTCGAGCAGGAGCGGTGACCGGTCTTTTGGTGGTATCACTTGGACTTCTTGCTGTTGCTGGATTTTTTATTCTTAGTGATTTTAATATCAACGCATTGATAGGGTTAGGATTTGGAGCCAGCCTTATTTCTGTATTTGCACGACTTGGAGGAGGAATCTTTACCAAAGCAGCTGACGTGGGAACAGATATGGTTGGAAAAGTTGAAGCAGGTATCCCAGAAGATGATCCTCGTAACCCTGGTGTTATCGCAGATAACGTAGGAGACAACGTAGGAGATTGCGCTGGTATGGCAGCAGACTTGTTTGAGACATACGCAGTTACACTAACTGCAGCAATTCTCCTTGGGTCTGTCTATTACGCAGGAGAAACATCACAGATTATCTTCCCTCTAATTCTTGGTGGCCTTGCTATTATTTCTTCTATTGTGGGAACACTTTTCGTTCGTACAAACAAAAAGGAAGGAATTATGAATGCGCTCTACAAAGGACTTGGAGTGTCACTCGTCGTTTCTGCTGTCCTCTTTTATTTTGCATCAGCATATATCTTTCCAGATCAGGTATGGGATGTATTCATTCCAGCACTTATCGGATTGATTGTAACAGTACTTATGGTGATCATTACCGATTACTACACTGCAACAAAGTTTAGACCAGTACGAAGTATTGCCGAAGCCTCAGAATCAGGACATGGAACAAACATTATCATGGGACTTTCTGTTGGAATGAAAGCTACCTTCCTTCCTGTTCTTGTGATTGCAGCAGGAATTCTTGTTTCATACTTTCTTTCAGGAGTATTTGGTGTTGCGATTGCAGCAACAGCAATGCTTTCTGTAGCTGGTATTATCGTTGCGATTGATTCATTTGGCCCTGTAACAGATAATGCAGGAGGTATCGCTGAAATGTCAGGAGCTTCTGAGGAAGTACGAGACATTACCGATGCACTTGATGCAGTTGGAAACACAACAAAGGCGGTAACAAAAGGATATGCGATTGCTTCAGCAGGGCTTGCTGCGCTTGCTCTCTTTGCTGGGTACACAGAAGAAATTACAAAACTCTATGAACTTCCAAGTTCATTCGCATTGGTGGGGATGTTTGATATCACCAGCCCCTTTGTTCTTGTAGGGCTCTTGATTGGAGCAGCTATTCCATATCTATTTAGTTCTATTGCAATGAAATCTGTTGGAGTTGCAGCAGGTGCCATTGTTACTGAAATTCGAAGACAGTTTAGAGAGATTCCAGGAATTATGGAAGGAACAGGAAAGCCTGAGTATGACAAAGCAGTTGATATTGTGACTCGATCAGCGCTCAAAGAAATGGTTGTTCCCGCACTTCTCCCTATCGTTGCAGTACTTCTGGTTGGGTTTGGATTTAAGGTTGTTATTGGTGCTATCCTTACTCCAGAATCAGGATCAGTTGCAGCATTTCAGGCGCTTGGAGGACTTCTCATCGGAACAATTATCTCTGGACTCTTTGTTGCTCTTTCTATGACATCAGGAGGAGCTGCATGGGACAACGCAAAGAAATATATTGAAGATGGAAACTTTGGAGGAAAAGGATCAGAAGCTCACAAAGCTGCTGTTACCGGGGACACCGTAGGAGATCCATACAAAGATACTGCAGGACCTGCAATCAATCCATTGATTAAGGTTATTATGATTGTTGCTCTCCTCATCGTCCCATTCCTTATGTAAGAAAAACCTATGAGATAGAAAAAAGCCACAGAGTTCTGTGGCTTTTTTTATCTTCTCCGTGTCCCATGAAAACTCTTGTGAACATCTTTAAGTTGTTTGTTGGTCAGATGCGTATACATCTGTGTAGTAGATATATTGGAATGTCCTAAAAGTTCTTGTACAGCACGAAGGTCAGCACCATTCATTAAAAGGTCAGTCGCATACTGGTGACGAATTTGGTGAGGAGTTACCTTTCCCATAATACCGCTTTTCTTTGCGTATCGTTGTACCATTCTCTGTACGGTGCGAGGTTGTATTCTTCCAAGAACAGAGGGTTTTTTTGCCTTACTAAAACTCACAAAGAGAGCTTCATCAGCATCTCCTCGTTTTTCAAGGTACGCAGCAAGAGCTTTCTGAGCCCGTGAAGAAAGAAATACCACACGTAATTTCCCTCCTTTTCCTCTGACGGTAAATTCTCCTCTCTTAATATCAATATAGCGAGAAAGATTACAGAGTTCAGAGATACGAAGGCCGGTAGAAAAGAGGGTTTCAAGGAGTGCTCGATCTCGAAGTGCAACGATACTATCCCCCTGTGGAGCATTTAGGAATCGTTCCAAATCAGCGTATTCAATGATATCGATTTGATGTTGAGATAGTTTTGGAAGCTCTATCTGTTCTGGGAGCACAGGAACAGTACTATCCTGGCGTATGAGATACTTTAAAAGATTTCTTAGGGCAATAGCATAGAAGCTTTGTGTCTTTTTTGAGAGATAATTCCCCTGTGGTGTCTTTTTTCGTGCAAGAAAGAGACGAAATGAACGAATCGTTTCAAGTGAAATATCATCTAATACGTCATGTCCTAGATATTCTTGAAATGCTTCTAAGTAGCGTCGATAATTTTCGACGGTTTTTGGAGATCTGTCCTTTTCTATCTCAAGATGTTCCAAATAGTGGCGAATTGCTTCTGAGAGCTTCATATAGGTGAGTATACCATAAAATATTGTGCGACATAATTCGTTGACTTTGTATATGGAAAGAAGTATACTGGCACCGTTATGTTGACTAAAAGAAAAAAGCTAAACGCTATCAAAGAAACACAAAAACACGAGAATGACACAGGTTCTGCGCAGGCTCAGGTGAGCATTCTTTCTCGTCGCATTGATGAACTCACAAAACATCTCAAAGACAACGCAAAAGATAATGCGTCACGACGAGGTCTTTTGAAAATGGTCTCTCGTCGTAGAAAACTTCTTGATTTTCTCTCAAAGAACGATGAGAAATCATACAACAGCGTTGTGAAGAAATTGGGATTGAAGAAATAAGCATGATTCGAAAAAATCAGCGTGTAGGAGTCTTTATCGATATACAAAATTTGTATCATTCTGCAAAGAATGTATATAACGCACGTGTTAACTTTGAAAACCTTCTCTCGCTTGCCGTAGGTAAACGAGATTTAGTACGAGCAGTTGGATATGTGGTAAAAAGCGATACGTCTCTTGGAGAAAGTTCTTTTTTTGATATGCTTGAAAATCTTGGAATAGAGCTCCGAGTAAAAGATCTCCTTATTTATACTGATGGTGAGAAAAAAGCTGACTGGGATGTTGGAATGTGTGTTGATGCTATCCGTATGGCTGATATGTTTGATGTGATTGTGCTAGTTACTGGGGATGGAGACTTTGTCCCACTCGTTGAATACTTACAATCAGCACGAGGACGATTTGTCGAAGTAGTATCATTTAAACGATCAACATCATCACAACTTCGAGATGCATGTGATAGACACGTTGATCTTGATGGGAACGCGAAACTTCTCATTCCAATAAAAAAGAAAAAGAAATAAGATATATGAAACAAGAACAATTTAGTACAACAATAGGAGATCAGACGATATCATTTACACTCTCAGATGTTGCGCCACAAGCAGGTGCGGCAGTGATTGGAACACACGGAGAGACGAGTGTTCTGGCAACAGTCGTTATGGGGAAAGAGGATAAGAATATGGGATTTTTTCCCCTCACCGTTGACTACGAAGAACGTTTTTATGCAGCAGGAAAAATACTAGGAAGTAGATTTGTTCGTCGTGAGGGGCGTCCTTCACAAGACGCAATCCTTTCAGGACGTCTTATTGATAGAACAATTCGTCCACTCTTTAACGATAAATTACGAAGAGATATACAGGTTATTATCACTATTCTTTCGTATGATGAGAAAAATGATCCAGATATCATTGCGCTTCTTTCTGCGTCATTAGCACTTGGACTCTCAGAGATTCCATGGAATGGGCCAGTTGCAGGAGTGCGAGCTCTTTTTGATCCAGAGACAGGAGAGGTGTCATACAACAGACCCGCTCAAGACGTAGAAACAGTATTGCAAAAAACAGGAGGAGGAGAGATTCTTTTTGCAGGCACTGATGAGAAGGTGAATATGATTGAGCTTGAAGGAAATGAAATTCAAGAGACAACACTTGAAACAATGTTCCTGAAGTCTCAAGAAGAATTAAAAAAACTTATATCATTACAGAACGATATAATTAAAAAACACGGAAAAGAAAAGGCAACTGTTTCAGGTATTGTATTTAACGAACAGCTTGTTGCAGATATTCGTACACAAGGAGAAGCCCTTCTTACAGAAGCAGTTCTTAAAAAAGGAAAACAGGAACGAGATGAAGCCCTTTCTGACGCAATGGGAAAACTACGAGATATGCTTGTAGAAAAATCATACACAGAAGAAGACCTTGAACATTTTCCTCTCATTTGTGATGAATTTATAAATGAAATTGTACACAAAAAAGCCCTTAATGAAGGTATTCGTGTTGATGGAAGAGGAATGGATGAGATTAGACCTCTTGAGAGTACAGTAGGTATCATTCCTCGAGTACATGGATCAAGTCTCTTTAAAAGAGGACTTACCCATGCACTTGCAGTAACAACACTCGCTCCCCCAGGATCACACCAGCTTGTTGAAACAATTGAAGCAACTTCAAAGAAACGATTTCTTCTTCACTATAACTTCCCTCCTTACTCTGTAGGAGAAACGGGAAGAATAGGATCTCCAGGAAGACGGGAGATAGGGCATGGTGCTCTTGCTCAAAAAGCCCTCAAGGCAGTAATTCCAAGCCAAGAGGTATTCCCATACACCATTCGTTTAGTATCTGAAATTGTTTCATCAAATGGATCTTCATCAATGGCAACAGTATGTGCAGGTTCACTGTCTCTTATGGATGCAGGGGTGCCAATTAAAAAACCTGTTGCAGGAATAGCGCTTGGTGTTATGACGCATCAAGGATATAACTCTCAGACAACAGAGAAAGACTATGTTGTCCTTACAGATATTCAGGGTCCAGAAGATCATTATGGAGATATGGACTTTAAGGTGGCAGGAACAAGAGATGGTATTACCGCTATGCAGATGGATGTAAAAATAGAGGGGATTGATAAGGATGTATTCATGCAAGCCCTCGGGAAAGCAAAAGAAGCTCGTATGAAGATACTTGAAAACATCACCAGTGCCCTTCCTGCTCCTCGAGAACGTATATCTCAGTATGCGCCAGTAATAAAGATTACCTCAGTACTTCCAGAACAGATTGGACTGGTCATTGGCCCTGGAGGGAAAACAATAAATGGATTGATAGAAAAGTATGATATTGAATCAATTGATATTGATGATGATGGAAAAGTATTTATCTCAGGAACAAATATAGAAGATGTAGAGAAAGTACTAAGAGAAATAGAAGGAATGACACATGTATTTCATGTAGGAGATATTGTTGAAGGAGATATTATAAAAACATTAGACTTTGGAGCCATTGTTGCTCTTGGGGGAGGAAGGGATGGCATGATTCACGTTTCAGAATTGAAAGATGGGTATGTAAAGCAGGTTGAAGATGTGGTAAAGCTAGGGGATCACGTGAAAGCAAAAGTCATCAAAGTTGATGAGTCGAGTGGGAAGATTAGCCTTTCTATAAAAGCTCTTGAGAAATAAAAAACAGCCCTCATCATGAGGGCTGTTTTTTTTGTCTTATAGAATTTCGATTGTTGTTTTTCGTTTTCCAAAATCAATTGCTTGAATTTTGTTATCGAACCAGATATCAACGATGTGAACATTGTTGTAACGGGCATTCATTCTGTCTTCAACAACGAAGACTTGTTCTCCAAAGAGTTCAGGAAGTTTAAATTCCGTTCCCATTGGAAGAAAGTTTGCCGCTGCAACACCATCTCGTACATGTGACCCTGATGCAGTGATAAATGGTGTATCGTCTGTTTCATCGGGGTGACTGGTATATGCGGTTGCCCATACACTCATGACATGTGAGTCTTGAGCGATAGGGGGAGCATGTGTAACGAGTGGCTTTTCGCTCACAACGCCTTCTATGGCTACAGACTGAGAAAGAGAAACTGATGCAAGATCATCCCCATTTCCAGTTTGTGATGCTTCTATAAGGTTCGAGGTCGTTTGAGTAGCGAATAAGAATAATAGTATTACGCTACCAAATACAATGCTACGTTTACCCATACAATAATGTTAGTTGTAATGGGCTCTGTACCAGGTGTCTGCGATATGCACGCACAGAGCGGGTTCGTATCTATACTGATGTTGTATAGCAAACAAAAAAGTCCCACTACGGGAACTTTTGCATAAGTATACACGCATAAAATTAAAAGTCAAGTGGTTGTATTTAAGGGGTAAGAGGATACAATATTCTCATGGAAGAGGTATTAGACAAGGGATGTATACTAGAAAGAACAGCAACAGGAGAGCATGATGCTCTTTTTTCTCTGTTTACCAAACAACATGGAAAGATTCGTCTCAGGGCACAAGGTATCCTTAAACAAGAGGCTCGTCTTGGGGGTATCCTCCAACCTCTTCGATTTGTTCAGGTACGATATATACAAACTCCAGGGACAATACATAAACTGGTTGATGCAGCCCTTGATGTATCATTTCATGAACTACACACCTATAACAGGAAAGATCTTCTCCCCATGCTTCAGTGTGTAGACTATATCACATTTGATGCACATCAAGATGGTCAGATGTGGTTTTTCCTTCAAAGTATTTTTTCTCATACATTTAACATAGAAGAAATGGCTCGAGCCCTTTGGAAGATAGAGGGAGGGAATATTTCATTTCCTCATCGATGCCAGGTCTGTCAAAAGAGACAATCAGAGGTATTTGTCGCATCACAAAAAAATGTACTCTGTCATGTGTGTGCAAAGGGGTATGATACACGTGAAGTTATTCCGCTTTCTTTTTTTAATTCCCCTGATGAGGTAAGATAGGATATATGTCACTTGAAGATGTTGAGCGAATGCTCTATAGCAAAAGTAAAAAACAGAGAAAGACTTCCTCTCAAAGGGAAGAAAAGGACGATGATACAAAGGATTCTTCTCCATGGGCCCAAGCAGAGCCAATCAAACGGCCATTTCTAAAAGCAGGGTCCTCACAGACAACAACAATAGAACATGTTGGAAAAAAGGCGCTCTTTATCCTTATCGCTATATTATGTATCGGTCTTGGGTTTGCAGGATACTATTTGTTCCAGTATTTCTCAGGATATGATATCAGCGTAACCCTTTCTGTCCCAAGAGAAGTAGAGGTTGGCGATCCGTTTCTTGCAACACTCCTTATTGATAACAAATCAGATAGAGACTTATTTGATGCACAGGCATTTTTTACACTTCCTGGAGGAATTATTTCCATAGAGCATCCAAACAAGAAGGTTGTTACATTCCCAAAAGAGGATTTTCTCAAAGGTTCTCTTATTAAAAAAGAGATAGAACTTGTTGCTCAAGGAGAGCCATATAGCACCATAGAGCTTGGGGGAGGAATCTCATATCAATACGGTGAATCAGTGTTTTCAAACGCGTTTGAGCGTCGGGAAACAACATCTATTGCTCTTAAAGATAGTGTTATTGGACTTGATGTAACACTTCCAGAAAGTGTTATTGAAGGAGAAGAATTTGAAATCCATGCAGAATATTACAACAGGGGAAATGAACAGATTCCAAATATTGAGGTGGAATATGTATTACCTCGATCATTTACACTACAAGGATCAGATCCTGTACTTACTAGTGGAACACAGTTTATTACTACCCTCAATGGGTCACAAGAAGAAGCAGCAGTTGCTTCTGGTTTTTTGAGTGAGGTTGGAGGAACAGATGTAGAGATAGGAATACGTGTGTGGAGACGAATGGGGGCTGCACGAGTTCTTGTGGCTCAGAAGAATCAATTTGTTACCATCGCACAATCTCCTCTACAGGTATTTATTGAAGCTGAGCCCGATGAAACTGTTGCACTGTCCCCTGGGGCACGTATCAGATACAGTGCTATTGTGAGTAATACAAGCCGTGAGGATGTCTACGATGTTGTCCTTCAGGCAGTATTGCAGAGTGATGTATTTAACCTTGGGGCATATGATGGAGAAGGATATGTTGATGATGCTCAAAGAACAATCACCTGGAGAGGTTCTGATGTGTCATGGTTGAGACATCTTTCTCCAGGATCATCTCAGACACTAGCATTTGATCTTATTCTGCAGAATACATTTGAAGAGCAATACACAAACAAAACAGCTGATGTAGAAGTAGTCGTCACATCTCCTACCGTTCCTTTTGGAGTAATAGGAAGACAGATAGAGGGACGTGATACAATTCAACACTCTATTGGAGGGGCACTTGCCCTAAAGGCAAATACCTATGCACTATCACCTCATACAGATATACAAAACAGTGGCCCTATCCCACCACAGGTAGGGAAAGAAACAACATACGTTGTTGTTCTTGAACCACATACACAAGGAACAGCATTTCAAGGAGTATCAGTTCAAGCAGATCTGTCTGCAGGAGTTGTGTGGACAGGAAAAGTTGTTGTGGAGGGAACCCAAAGAGCTCCTTCATATAATCCACAGACAAAGAGAATTACCTGGAGCAGTGAACGTCTTAGTATAGGAGAAACCCCAAGAATTATGTTCCAAATAGCATTAACACCTTCACAATCAATGGCTGGAGGAGCAGTTGATCTTATTAAAAACATAGAAATACGAGGAATAGACTCATTTACACAACAAACAAAGCGAGAAACCCTAAAACCGATAACAACACGAACCATTAGTGATGCCGGAGAGTTTCAGCTTGATTATTACAAAGTATTACCGTAGCCTAATCACATGACTCTATTTGATGAAATTGTTTCATTAACGAAACGCCGAGGATTTATATTTCAAAACTCCGATATCTATGGAGGACTTGCGAATGGATGGGATTGGGGACCACTTGGAGTACTGCTTAAAAACAACATAAAACAACTATGGTGGAGAGAATTTGTGACCAAACGAGAAGATGTAGTTGGCCTAGACTCATCAATTATTCTTCATCCACAGGTGTGGGAGGCAAGTGGACACACAAAAGAATTTTCAGATCCACTTATCGAGTGTAGAACATGTCATAAACGATTCCGTGCAGATGATATAGAAGGATTTATAGGTGATGAGGGGACATGGAATGAAGATGTAGTAAAAACATTTCAGTGTCCCTCATGTGGGACGAAAGGAAACATGACTTCTCCTGCATCCTTTAACCTCATGTTTAAGACATTTCTAGGGGCTTCAGAAGAATCAGCAAATGAAGCATTTCTTCGTCCAGAAACTGCACAAGGTATTTTTATTCATTTTAAAAATATTGTTGATACACTTGCTCCAAAGCTTCCATTTGGTATTGCTCAAATAGGAAAGGCATTTCGAAATGAAATAACACCGGGGAACTTTATCTTTCGAACACGTGAATTTGAACAGATGGAGATAGAATATTTCATTCGTCCTGAAGAATGGGAGATGCATTTTAATCACTGGGAAGAAGAATTAAAACGATGGATAGAGCTAGTAGGAATAGACATGGGAAAAGTTCATTTTGTTGAAGTTCCTGAGACTGAACGAGCTCACTATTCTAAAAAAACAATTGATGTAGAATTTGATTTCCCTTTTGGAAGAAAGGAGCTGTATGGGTTGGCATACAGAGGAGATTTTGACCTCTCAAATCATGAAAAAGGAAGTAAAAAGAGTTTGGGATACTATGATGAAGCATCAAAGGAAACATTCCTTCCTCATGTAATTGAACCAAGTCTGGGGGTAGAAAGAACAATTCTTGCACTTCTTTTCTCTGCATATAAAAAGGATGTTGATGAAAAGGGAGAAGAGCGAGTATATCTTGACCTTCCTCCTGCAGTAGCTCCCTACAGAGTAGCGGTATTTCCACTGCTTTCTAATAAGCCAGAACTAATTGAGAAAGCAAAGGAAGTCTATGTGATGCTTCAGAACAAAAATATTCCAGCAATATTTGATAAAGGAGGAAATATTGGAAAACGATATCGAAGACAAGATGAAATTGGAACACCGCTCTGTGTTACCATAGATTTTGAATCACTTGAAGATAGCGCTGTCACTGTACGAGAGAGAAACACAATGAAGCAGGAGAGAATTGCGATACAAGATCTTGATTCTTACATTCGTACCACTACACAGTAACTATATATACCTATGAACATATCACAAAAGACATTCCCTAATGGCCTTTCGGTTATCGTGTCATCTATTAAAGACTCTCCTTCGGTCACTATGGGGGTATTTGTAAAAACAGGAAGTGCCTATGAAAAAAAGGAGCATAACGGAATATCACATTTTCTTGAACACCTCTGTTTTAAAGGTACCTCTAAACGTCCTCGTCCTCGTGATATTACAGAAGAACTAGAAGGAATGGGGGCACAATACAATGCATTCACCTCTCGTGACATGACAGGATATTATGCAAAAGTTGCTCCTCGTTTCTTTTCAAAGGCATTTGATGTAATTGCAGATATCTATTTGAATAGTACATTTCCAGAACATGAATTTGAAAAGGAAAAGGGAGTTATTATTGAAGAGATGAGGATGTATGAAGATTTTCCTCGTTGGAAAGTAGGAGAACTTATGGAGCAACAGCTCTATGGAGATCAACCAGCAGGATGGACCATTATTGGTCCAGAAAAGACAGTGCAAGGCATCAGTAGAGACGATGTTGTTGCATACAAAGAGAAACACTATATTCCTCACAATACAGTTGTCGTTGTTGCAGGACCAGTTCGTGCTCAGGATGTATTCAAAGAAACTGAGCGATATTTTTCTCACATCAGTACAAAGAAACGGACAGAACCAGCAAAGGTGAAAAAACATACTCCAAAGGGACATATGGAATATCGAAAGCTGGATCAGACACATTTCTCATTGGGATTTCAAACGATTCCTCTCGCACATAAGGATAGGATCCCCTTGGTACTTCTTGCTAATATCCTTGGAGGAGGAATGGCATCTCGACTATTTCAAGTGGTACGAGAAGATAAAGGTGCTGCGTATTATATTGCAGCAGGGAATGACTTCTTCACTACCCATGGGTATCTTAAAATCTTTGGAGGACTCAATCACAAGAAGTCCGATGAGGTCTATACCCTTATCGCACAAGAACTTAAAAAGATAAAAAAGGAGGGCGTCTCTTCTGAGGAATTGAAACGAGTACGTGACTATACCGCAGGTACATTCTTGCTTTCTGTTGAGTCTTCAAGTGATATTGCATTCTTTCTTGGTGAACAGGCATGTGCTCAAAAAGAAATACGAAAACCTCGTGACATTGTAAAAGAAATATATACGTATCATGAGAAGGATATAATGCGCATTGCAAGAAAATATCTTAAAAAAGAAAAACTTGCTGTTGCTGCTATTGGTCCTCGAAAAGAAGCTGCGCAGAAAGTATTTAAAGCATTTAAGACTATCTAATATGGATATTATCGACGCACATACGCACGTTCAGTTTCCTCAGTTTGATGAAGATAGAGATGAGGTTATTGCTCGAGCAAAGGAGAAAGGAATTGGTATGGTTCAAGTGGGGACTGATCTAGTAATGTCTCAAAAAGCATGTGAGCTTGCTTCGCAACATGATGGTATGTGGGCAACTGTCGGAATACATCCTCATGGAGCGGCGGACATGAATAAATTTCCCCTTGAGGAAATGAAGAATCTTCTTTCTCAAGATGTTGTGGTTGGTGTTGGGGAGTGTGGGTTTGATTTCTATAACATGTCTCAAGAAGAAAGACATAGCGCCAGAGAGACACAGCAACCACTATTCAAAGAGCAGATAGCTTTGAGTGTAGCGTTTAAAAAACCACTCGTAATTCATACGCGTGACGCATTTGAGGAAACACTCTCTGTATTAGAAGAACAGGCGCAAAAAAACTCTCTACGAGGTATTGCTCACTTCTTTACTGGAGGAAAAGAAGAAGCACAGCGATTTTTAGATCTTGGTTTTTATTTCACTTTTGGAGGCCTTATCACTCACAATAGATCATTTGATGATGTTATTAGATTTATTCCAAAAGATAGAGTGCTTGTTGAAACAGATGCTCCTTATGTTGCTCCTGCAGGGCAGAGGGGAAAACGAAATGAACCCTCATATATAACCGAAACTATTCAGGCCCTTGCAGATATATACGATGAATCATATGAGAAGGTAAAAGAGAGAGTAAGAGATAACACAAAAGCTATCTTTGGTATATAAAAGCCACCTAACGGTGGCTTTTTGTTGTTTAAATCAAGAAAGGGAGGGTATTTTTCCGACTGACCCAAGTAAGAAAATAAGATTACAAGGCCTGGATCGTAAAAAATCTTTTTGTATCTTGTTCTGTTGAATAATTAATTTTTCCTGTACATGTTGTGGTAAGTCATGTAAGGAAACGGGTATGGTGGCGCGGTTCTTCTTGCGCATACAACCTCCTCTTTTATTTAGTAACAGTGTAACAACGTACTAAAAAAAGAATAACCCATAAAATTGAAAACGTCAATATTCTGTGGTAATGTGCACACACATATGGCGGTTTTTCATATAATGAGAGTATGAGTATTT
>DYGB01000009.1 GCA_020724905.1 Candidatus Paceibacter sp.
TGCTAAAATATTAGCAATAGAAAAGTCCCTTGTAGAAGGGAAATTTCTAAGTGAAATTGAAAATGTCCTTCGGGAGGTGAGATAAACAATGTACACAGACGATGATGAAGGAAAAATCAACATTTATGATGAAGAAGAACAAGCAGATATAGAGAATGAAAGTTACGGAAGAAAACTAAGAAAGAGAAAAGAGATGATTGATGACACAAATAATAGTAATGGCCTTCCTCTCTTTTCTCAATCTTATATTCAAGAAGGAGGTTATAAAAATGAAAGTGTCGATCACTTATGACAGAAAAGTAGGGTCCGTCAGATATGTCGTTTCTATAGAATGTTTTGCCGATATTCCTCAAGACCAATCTTACGATAAAGCTATCGAGTTATTCGAAAGTGCCAGACATGCCGTAGAGGATCAAATTAGATGCTATCCGGAGGAGTCTTCTCTTAATTCAACTAAAGAAACTGAAGGAACTTCTTCAGAAACTGTTCCCCATCCTAATGGAAACAATCCACCAACTCAAAAACAACTAAACTACATCGCCGTGATGGCAAGAGAACTGAATATAGACGTTGACTCCGACAAACTAATAACCTCAGGCGACGCGAGCGCTTTAATCGAGAAATTAGCCGCACAGAGGAAGATCCACCAAAGTAAAAAAGGCAAAAAATAAAACAACTAATTACAGAAAAATACTTAATCGCCGGGACTTTGGAGAAGGTGGATCTCTAAAGTCCCGGCAATAAGAAAAACCCAGAGAGCCCTTTTTTACTTATGAACAAGAAACCGGATAAATTGCAATGTCCTCACCTTTCAACCTCCAGAACTCTCCAGCCACTTTAAAACCCTTAGCACTTTTCACAAATTTCTCCAGTGGTTCTCTTTCACGTGCCGATACTCCTTCCTTGCGCTTAATGTCCACAAATACTATCCTCTCATTTCCAACAGCAACAAGATCAGCAACTCCTTTTGAGCCGGCTGATCGAATTACCAAATAACCATCTTTCTCCAGTTGTTTCCTGCATCGTATTTCAAAGAGATATCCTTTTTTTACTACTCTTTTCCCTCCTTTTCCTTCTTTCACGCCTTCTATAATGTCCTTTGCATCGTCATGTGTAGTGCTTACTTCCTCCAGCACTTCAATAACCTTTCCTGTCCCGTCGTCTATCTTATCCTTCACCCTTTTTATTTTATCCAACATTCTTACTACCTTCATTACTTTTCACCTCACAAAAAGCCAAATAATGTAAACAGTTGCTACACACATCACCCCGTAACTAAATCCTTCAAACCACCTATCAAATTTAGATCCAAAAATATATTTATCTTCCCCTCCCATTTCTATACCTCCCTTACTAAGATTCCGTGTTCTTGAAATAATTTAAGATCGTCAGGTGATACATACTCACAGACAACAGTCAAGCGTATCGGCTTACCTGTCTTGTAATACTCAACGTAAAGTTGTCTATACCCAAGCAATTGACCCAGTGCCGAAAACGAAGCGCGCGGTTTGACTTCGATTATTTCTATATGATCGGCATGCTCAACAACAGCGTCAATTCTTTTCTGGGATAATTCCTTCGCCATCTTCTGAATGTTTGGCTCCCAGTTTTTTTCAAGAGGCATACCGTTGCCTACTCTCACCGCATACGTAACTTTATCAATAATATCGGGGTTTTCTTGTACATATTTCTCCCATATTTCCCCGTCCCTTGCACTCATATGTGGATACTTCATGCTCTCCACCACTCCTAAAAAAAATTACCCTACCGACTGGACGTCCGCAACACCCTGAACGTCCCGTAAAGCAGTAAGACACTGATTACAAACAGAGATAAGATTAGATGATACAACATCTACCAACTGAGTGCAAACAGTACACTTTGACATGACAACATGAGGCGATGTATCAGGAATTGGAGGAAGTGTAGCACCTTCTACAACATGCGTTTGGTCTACAGTGTTATGATAATCCTGAACCCATTTCGACAATGTAGCTACAGTCATTCCTTTGTTTTTTACTACGTCCATCATAGTCATCATCACCCTCCTATCTTTAATTCTTGCTAACTCTTTAGCTTGGCTAATTGTAACAGAGTTAGAAGCTAATTCTTTTTGGATATCTGCAGGATACTTCAACAATGCTAATCTATCATCAACATAATCATGAGATCGACCAATAGATCTTGCGATTTGCTCAGAAGACATACCACCAGATACTTTCATTCTTTCAAAAAAGTATGCCTCCTCCATGACATTCATATCTAATCTGTGTAAATTTTCATGAAGTTTAACAAAATTTGTCCTCGTATCATCTCCATCAATAACAATACAAGGAACTTCCACCAAACCAACTACCTTAGCCGCCAAATACCTCCGATGTCCACAAACTATTTCGTATTCACTACCAACTTTCCGAACAACGAGAGGATGAATAATGCCAGCAAGTCTAATTGAGTTAGCCAGCTCGTCCAAACCTTGCTGATGTGTAAAGCGTCTTGCCATCTCTACAGGAGCAACCAGCTTATCTATCGGAATCGTTATCATCTTTCTGTCCCCTCCATCTTTGTCACTATGTAATCATTTTCATTGAGTTTTTTAACCTTAATTCCATCCCCATCCATTACCAAAACGACATAGTCCCCAACGTTAAGTTTATGATAGTTCAGATATTGTTTTGGAAAAGTAATCACTCGACTACCTCCACACTCTCTAACTCTAGAAATATGCATATAACCAACCCCTTATAAGTAAAACAACAAAAAAAACCACTTAAACATAACAAAAAAGTAGCTCCCCCCCAGCCACCTTCCGGCTATATTTACAATATATTTTCTTTATTAAATAAATTATACCACAAAAATAGAAAAATGTCAAGCAAAAAAATAAAAAAAAATACATTTTTATAGTAAATTTTTTTTAAAACCCCTTGACAAATATAATATTATGTGTTACTCTAATATTATAAGGATATTACACATTGCCAAAAATTACAAAAAGTAAAGGAGGTAAACAATTATGGCAATAATTAGAGACGTCAACTCAATAGTACAGAAATGGGTAAGAGTAGCACCGGGTAGAACGGAAGATTACAAAGCAGGGGTAACAAATCCAAAGAAAGATTGGCACACTGAAACAGTAGCAGCAGCTGAAAGATGGCAAAATGGAATACAACAGGCAATAGCAGACAAATCTTACGAGAGAGGAGTAGCCGCTACCCCAACGGCAAAGTGGCAAGCTAAAGCCAGCGGAGTAGGTACAGCAAGGTGGCAACAAGGGATCGGAATGGCATCCGACAACTATGCCGCAGGAATGACAAAAGTAGTAGACACTATCGCAAAAGTAAAACTACCTCCACGATACCCGAAAGGAGACCCCAGGAACATTGAGCGAGTAGTAGCAATAACCACCGCCCTAAGAGCGATGAAATTAGGAAAAAAGTAGACATAATTTAAAACTGGAGGTAAGGAAAAATGGCACTAAGAGAAGCATACATGAAAAAAGTACACTTAGGAGCTGGAAACTTAGAGATAATAGCAAAGCCAGATGAAAGTATCCTAATAAAAAACATACTAGTAGAGAACCCAGCAACTGACTACGCCATAGCAAAAGTAGAACAAACCACCGTAGGAGTATTTAGATGTGGTGGAGGACTAGGCTCACATATTTCGTTTCCAAGGAATCCAAGTCAGCATACACATGACCTTAAAACATCAGGGTCGGCACTAGCAGACCAAACGTCTTTCGCAGGAGTAGAGAATGCTGGAGGTGTCGAAATAGCCTCAAAGATGATTGGTGGATTAGCAATCAACACAAGATACAAGGGGATAGTACAAAAACAAGCGTATCAAAACACCCCACCAGCAACGCTGATAAAGTATCTTGAAAAATTAGGAATTTGGAAAGGTATACCAGTAGCACCAGGGCAAAAGTTTCTATTAGAAAAAGCCGGAGGTAACGGAGCAATACAGGCTGTAGAATACGAAATATATGACCCTGAAGACATATCGGCAACAATGCCAAACGGAACAGACGGAACAGAATACTTATTTTTTAACTACGGAACAGTATCAGCAGACATAGCATCAGCAGGAGACTTTAAGTATACCGTATCCAACTCACCGAACGAATTTCCAAACTTCCCGTTTGATGCGGTAGTACCAGCAAACTACGAGATAGACCTGATGGGGATAGCAGCCTCAAACTACTCTCCAGGAACCTCAACCCCAGCAAACTATACGAGGACAAAATACTTAAGATTAATGCACGAAAGAAAATGTCTTTTTGATCCCGATAGAAGAGGAATATTACACCAAGGAGGCGTAGACGTAGGAGTAGGTAACCTCCCTAACATAGGAGTAGGTAGCGGATGTATCGGAAACTACTCATCGGCAGACGGAACACCGCCCTTCATTCCTCCAACACCTATCACATTCACAGCAGGAGCAGAACTAAACATATACCTAACTACCGAAGCAACAGGAACGCCCACAACAATCATTAAAGGCGCAACAGAAATCTGCCTAATCCTAAATGTAAGGAGGACAAAATAAACCATGAGAAAATGTTATAAAAGTTTTAAAATTGCAGGTGCAACAGATGATATAGTGTGGGGAGATGATTTAATATCCTCGAAGAAAGAACCTAAGACTTTATTAGGCATATTGATAACAGTTACAGGGTATCAAGATAACACAATAGAAGTATGGATGGGAAAAGAAAGAATTGCATCGATATACGACAAACTTCTTGACACTATAGCTAACACAGGGACAACCAGCACCATGTACAGCACGGTTAAGCAAACATATATTGATTTTGATACAGAGATACCAGTAGGAGAAAAGATAATTGTAGGACTAAGATGCGGAGCAAGCGCTACAAACGTTTACGGGGCATACGTATATACACCAGTGGAAACAAAATAAGGAAATACCAATAATGCCAGAAAAAGAATTTCCAATAGTAGAGCAAAAAATACTTGATAGAAGCCTATTTACAGAAATAAAGACAGAACCAGAAATTCCTGGAGAGTTGTTTACTAACAACTTTTTTCAACGAACAATTTCCCATATATATTCATTTGACGGATACAGCTCTAAGCCCGTTTTCTCTAATCCTGATGGAAGATTAAGAACAGCAGCGCATATATATCCTACACCTCTTACACGTCCATATTGTGCAATAGGAACAGACATCCCCGCCAATACTACGATAAGAAGCCATCTGATTGATATTAGATTTGAAAAAGTAACCTCCGCCAACATATCAATACGAGCAACAAAGGATAGCGCCGTAGATGGATTCTATTACATTGAATATGACGCCAGCCTTACAGAACTATATACTTCGGATAAGTGGGACATAAAAG
>DYGB01000002.1 GCA_020724905.1 Candidatus Paceibacter sp.
TACCTTCCATATCTCCGTAAAGATATAATTTACCTAAACTACTTGGTCCGGCTATTCCATTAGCTGTTCTTATATACCCGTCTACATCTAAAGCAGTCCCCGGACTCGTCGTCCCGATGCCGACGTTATCAGTTGATGTAGTAAGGTATACGTTACTACCCCCATCTGTCCATCCACTTTGTCCTACAGCGGCACTATCTACGTAGCTCTTTGTTGCAGCATGAGAATCAGCCGTTGGTGTTCCTACCAATACTGGTTGGGTGAACCTACCTGTACCACTCACATCAAGTTTGTACCCTGGAGCAGTCGTCCCGATGCCGACGTTGCCGGCTGCTGGATTCAACAACAATGAGTTATACGATGTACCAGAAATACCAGCTTGAATAACTCCAACATTCGAAGTTGTATCAAATCCTATTGCTAGCCGTTTATTACTGTCTGTTGTCCCTGCTATTACTAACTGTGCATTATTCCAATTGGCCGCTGGAGTATTATCTTGTGCCACAGTTAATTTAAATCCCGGACTCGTCGTCCCGATGCCGACATAATTACTTGTGTTTAAATAAATACCTGTTCCTTGTCGTGTCCCTATACTAATAGCACCTCCATCAGTAGCTTTGGTGCTAATATCAAGGTTTTGTGAAGCATTTCCTGTTGTTATCTCATATCCACTTCCAGCTTGGAATTGAAGCTGGTTAAGGGATTGAGCAAGTGCTTGGTATGTAAAAATAGTACCAAGTATACAAAAAGCGACGATACCCCCAACAAGAATATAACGTAAGTTCTGTCTCATATGAATGTATATATTGTACCAAAAAATATAAACAAATATAAGGGAAAACTATGATATACTTTTTTCTATGAAGCAGTGGATTTCATTTCAGAAGAATAAGGTACGTATATCTCGACCACTACGGAAGATTTTACTAGGAACAGGTATTGCATTTTTTAGTACTGTCTTTGTTATTGGGCTACTCACACTTTTTTATTTTGGCATCCGTATTGTACTGGTATGGATTCATATTATACAGACACGTGTTCCTGAGTATCCTCACAGAGAAGTATCTTATGAGGTTCCTTTAGGATATACCTTTAACAGTTTTTCTGATTTATTTTCTGGAGAGGGGAGAGTGTCTCTTGAAAAAAGCTCAGGAGTGTATTGGGGGAGCAATGAGACAGCATTTATGTCTCCTCCTGTCTATGAGTGGAGACAGACAGGATCTAAAGACACAAAAACATCAACTTCTTGTATTGGTACGGTATGTGTAGAGCAAGAGGGGACAAATATTCTTTTGAACGGTGAACGTATTACTCTTCCGTTGTCATCATCTACACTCTCAGTATCATCTGCTGGTATCTCAGATATGTTTGTTGTTGGACAGGTTGTCTCTGAAGGGAGTGCATATAGAGGATACATATATACGTTATCTCCACAGGGTGATCTTCAAGAAGTTTTTTCTTTTTCTTCTCAGTATGAAGGAGTGTTGGGGATAGGGGGAGAGGGGAATACCTATGTGGTAGTGTATGGTGCCTATGAGGGAAAGGGATGGTATGTTTCCGGTACCTCTGTTACTGATATCTCACACCTTCTTTCATTTCGTGTCATGAATGGAGGATTTATCCCCCATGTCTATAAAGGGGAGAGAGGATGGTATATTATCAGTGAAGATGATCTTAACCCAAAATTAATAAAACTATTTGGTGAGGATATCCCCTACGGTGTTATTGATTTTTCTCCACTTCTCTTTACTGAAAATATACGAAAGGTTTCTTTGGTTTCTTTTAATGATTCTTCTTTTATTTTCTTTTCTTCTTATACCAATGAGATGTGGGAATTTGTTGATCAAGGATTTTCTCTTGAAGATGTAGAGATCATTTCAGAAAATATTAATGTTTCTTTTGATCCGATTGTCTACGTTGTATTACAGGATAGTGTGATACAAGGAGAGCGTGACTACACTGTATCGATAGCAACAGACCAAAGAGAGTGGAAGAGGATAAATCAAAGAGAAATCATTCCACTTTCATCATCACACCTTTTTTGGAAGGTAGAGCTTACCCCTCAAAGACCATTCTTCTTTGACAAGATTCAATTTGATTATTGGACTGAATAATAATTCTGTTTTATGTGTTTTTTAACATATATTGGAATAAAGGGATTTTGTAGAGCCTAAATACGGGAAAACGCCCAGTATACTGGTCAAAAATACCTCATTTTGACCAGTACAGTTGTTATAGTGGTCAACATACGAAAAATATCATGATATCTTGTATAAAAAAAGACCACATATGTGGTCTTTTTACTATCTTTTGTGATTGTACACTAGTTTACAATCATTGTTCCAACTTCACCTCGTCCTTCATGTCCTGGTACGTTACAGAAGAAGGTATATTCTCCCTCTTGATCTGGAGCGTTAAAGGTGATAGCGCGTGTTTCTCCAGGAGCAAGTCCGACTGCAACAGCTGAAAGTGATGTATCTTTAAATGCAAAGACGTGAGTAAATTCATCTACTGATGTTACTGAAAGTGTTACTGCTTCTCCTGCATCAACTTCAAATGATGAAGGTGAAAATCCTTGTGCACTCACTGTGAGCTTAATTGCTGTTGCAGGTACTGCAGCTTCATCTTCAATAGGGTCTGATTGCTGAGGTGCTTCTGGAGATGCTGGTTGAGCATCGTTTCTTACCTCAATCCCTTCATTATTAACAACTCGTCCTTCTTCATTGATAATACTTGTTCCTGTTGCTACAGGTGTTCCTTGTGGTTCACCAGATGGTTCTTGTGTTGATTGCTGATCAAGAGCAATATAGACTCCGATTGCAACAGCGACAATAACACCTGCGATGATCCATCCGTACAATGCTTTTTTGTTCATATATGTTTTTTATATGTGTTATTACTTTATATGTTTATTATACCAAGAGAGAAAGAAAAAGTGAATTATTTTATTTCAAGACGTGTTCCTTTTTCTTTGTGATCTGCAGGAAGATGTGTTGGCCAGGTATCAGAATCATGTCGAGGAGCTACAAGGTGATATGAAAGAGTGGTAGGGGAGGAGGTAAATATCTTTATTTGTTTCTTTTCTGGGATGATGTTATACCAACTGTCTACATTACTTTCTGGGGTCATGGTAAGGATAATATCTTTCATGTTATCTCCTTCATCAATGGTCTGCCAGAAGAGCCAGAGATCAGAACCTTCTTTTTCTTTTGAAAAATCAATTATAGATACATAGGAACTTCGTTCTTTTGTGCGAGTCGTGATTTTTCCATAGTGTTCCATCTTAAGACCTATGGTATCAGATACATAGGTAGCATACTTCTTATTATTGATTTCATATACAGGGTCGATAGTGGTTACGGTCAGTTTATTAACACCAACAATATTATTTCCATTTAAATTGAGTCTGTCGGCTGATCCTGCTGCAAAAGCCAATGTCCCTGTCATTGTGTCTCCAGCCTTAAGAACATAACTTCCTGTTCCTGTTGTTATGGCACTATCAACATATGATTTTGTAGCAGCATGATCATTTGCTGTTGGAGTACCTACTATAACAGGTTGAGTGAAAGAACCCGTTCCATTTACGGTAAATTTATACGATGGAGATATAGTATTAACTCCAATATTTCCATTCCAATCAATTAATAATCTTGTATATGATCCACTTGAGTAACTACTTGTAGTTCCGAAATACATTTTTGTTCCATAAGAGCCATCACTTCGTACATAGATTCCTGCTTGGGCGGTTTGACCAGATCCCGTGTCTGATGCCCCGAAAGTTATTGCGCTACCGTAATGATCAGTACTATTTTGTGGATTTAGATGGATTGATCCAACGCTTACTCCTGGATTAGTTTCGTTCCAATTGGCAGAGCCTCCAGCTACAGTTAATTTTGACACAGGGTTTGTAGTTCCAATCCCTACATTGCCCGAGAAATAGTTGATACCACTTGAGTCATTTTGATAAATTCCATATCTATTAGTTATGGTACCTGATCCAGTTGGAGGACTCATATAAAGTCCGTAATAGGTTGTTAGGGTTTTGTTAGCGGGTATGTGGGCACTTGTGTACAGGCTAGCACCATAACCGCTATCAGAAAAAGCAATTCCATCATCATTAAAATCAACTTGACCTTGTACACCAATCAAATTAGTTGATCCCGAGCTGTATGATAGATAGGTGTGTCTTCCTATACCCAGAACACCTGTGGCGCTATATCCATATCCACCAACCTTATTTCCAACTCCAGTTATACCATAATTGTAATTAGCACTTGAGGTATAAGATTGTGCTTCAAAATAGCCACCGTAGCGGTAAGGGCCATTATTCCCACCTCCACGGTTATTAATTACGTATGTTCCATAAGTGGTATCAGTTACTGCACCTGTAGAACCAGACATATTTATATTTAGGGCAGTGTTAGTGCTAGAGTTATTAATATCTAGTCTTGCTGTAGGACTATTTGTCCCAATTCCTACACTATCAGTTGATGTTGTAAGATAGACATTACTTCCTCCATCAGTCCATCCTGTTTGGCCAACAGTGGCACTGTCTACATATGATTTCGTTGCAGCATGATTATTCGCTGTTGGAGTACCTACGATAACGGGTTGAGTGAATTGTCCCGTCCCTGATACATCTAGTTTATATGAAGGAGACTGGGTTCCAATTCCAACATTTCCATCTTTCCATGTTTGTACAAACCCTGAGCCAGTTCCATCCCATTTGTATAGAGTTAAGTTATCTGATAAATCATTATCTAGTCCAAGAAACCATTTTTTAGTTCCTGCTGTCAGCCAGTTTAATGCTACTTCTGTGTTTGTTCCCGCTCTATCCAGATAAATACCGGTTCCATTTGAATTTCCCGTTGTGCTGTTATAGATATGAAGTTTTGTTTGAGGTGTTGATGTTGCTATACCGACATTTCCTGCAAAATAGTTAGTATATCCTGAATTTGTTGCCCAAACATTTCCTATATTAACAGTTCCATTTGCTACTCCTGATTGATACGCTGCGTCAGCTTCAAAGTGATATACCCCAGCGCTTCCTCCATATGCTGTTGCATTGTCGTTGTACCATATATGATCAACATTACTATTTTCATCTGCCTGAGAGAATATAATAGGACCACCAGCAAACAACGATCCTCGTACATCGAAGCGTGTACTATTAATTGTATAAGGGCTTGTTGTATTAATCCCTATAACGCCACTATTTTCATAAATAACAGAGTTTCCCACCGTGTTTGTTCCAGTAAACTTAGCTATATAGTTCTGTGTTCCACTAATACCTCCAGATACTCCAGAAGATACAGCACTATCAACATAACTTTTTGTTGTTGCATGAGTAGCAGCTGTTGGTGTACCAACGATCACAGGTTGAGAAAATGATCCCGTTCCAGATACATGAAGAGTGTAAAGGGGAGATGTTGTCCCAATTCCAACAACTCCATCTACTACATAGAAATTATGTCCTGTAGAAATTCTAACGTTGTCCGATTGTGCTTGTAATGCAACTCCTCCAGTGCTTGGGTAAAGATTTAATGTGCTTCCAGAATATATATTTCCTGATCCAACTTTAATATTCCCATTTATATCTAATTTCTCTACTGGACTTGTTGTCCCAATTCCAACATTTCCATCATTTCTCACAATAAATCTACTCGTAAGGGCAGGGGGGTCGGAGGTTGTTGATGTGTCTGTTAATATTTCGAATCCCTGTGATGCTCCATATCCTAATTTTGCCTGTGTTAATCCTGCGCCAGAATATGTTCTGACCCAAGTGTTATTAGTACCGTCATAACGATGACCCCAGCTCCAATAACTATTTCCCGAAGAATCTTGGTTAATAAATGAATAAGAAGAAAGTCTTATAAGGGTTCCATCCGAGCCTGCATCTGATGAATTTATAGATAGGATCCCACTACCATTATTTCCTCCTCCTACAATCTGTAGCTTACTTCCTGGACTACTTGTTCCAATACCGACATTGTCAGATGTTGTTGTAAGGTACACATTACTTCCTCCATCAGTCCATCCACTTTGTCCTACAGCAGCACTATCTACGTATGATTTTGTAGCTGCATGATCATTTGCTGTTGGCGTTCCTACAATAACTGGTTGAGTAAAATTTCCTGTACCACTGACGTCGAGCTTATACCCAGGATTTGTTGTTCCAATTCCTACATTTCCTACAGAATTAATCCTAGCTCTTTCTGTGTTACTTGTTTTAAAAATTAATTCTCCTACTCCTACATTATTAAAAGTAAAGCCTCCCTGTGCTGTTGTCCTGTTTACATAAAATTCTCCCGCATTGATATAATGAGCATTGTTGTTTAAATACAATGTACTATCTATTCTTGCAGTTCCAGCTACATGTAATAATTGCGCTGGCGCTGTTGTTCCAATACCAACATTACCAGAACTAGCAATATACATTTTACTGGATCCAGCTGATTGGAAGTTTATATTTCCTCCTAGTCCTGCATCCTTGTTTGCGTTTAAAAGAAGACTATATGAAGCAACAATTCCTGCGTTACCACTCCCATCTCCTCCTGTTAGAGTTAAAACCTGATCTGAATTTGATGTTCTAATAATTCTTAGTCCAGTATCTCCACTTACTGTTAATTTATTTGTTGCCCCAGTGGTTCCAATCCCTATATTTCCTCCAGTTTCATAAATACTAGAATTCCCAACTACATTAGAACTAGTAAATTTAGATATATAATTTGTTGTTCCAGATACTCCACTCCCAACTCCGGAAGATACAGCACTATCAACATAACTCTTTGTTGTTGCATGAGTATCAAGAGTAGGGGTGCCTACTACGACAGGTTGGGTAAAACGGGCATCTCCTGTGACGTCAAGGGTGTATGCAGGAGAGATATTTCCGATACCTACTTTTCCATCATTAGCAATTGTTAATTGCCATGTATTAGTTGACCACGCATCATTTGTTTTTCCTAGGCGCAAGCTACCATCGTCTGAGGCTATAAGTTTTCTTTTTTGATCTACTCCTGCTCCATTATCTGCTAGTAAAATTTCTGCTCGAGCCGTTCCTTCTACATATACTCCACCGAGACCACTATTAGATCTTGAGCGGATAACGTTATCATCGCTTAAACTTACAACATCTAAATCATAACTTGGACCCGTCGTTCCAATTCCTACGTTTCCTGTTTTAACGATCAAGCCATATGTACTTCCTCCTATATCAATTTCGTGTCCAGAAGTTGTGTGCTTAAAAACTCCTGCCCAGTTTGAATTAGTTTCACTAACAACGCCTGATCCACTAGTACTCTTTACAGAGAATGTGGCTGATGTGAATGGATTACCTCCAATTTGAAAATTACTTTGGGGACTTGTTATTCCGATACCTATCTTTCCTCCCGTTTCATATACAGTTGATGTTGCAAGGGAAGTAGACCCTGACCAGATAGGAAGGTATCCTGAAACACCACTTCCTGATATTGTTCCTGATGAAGTAGATGTAGCTGATACAAGCCCTGTTGCGTCAACAACAAGAGATCTAGTTCCTGACCCTGCAAGACTTCCAAAGAGAATACTTCCTGATCCTGTTTGTATTGCTTTTCCTCCTCCTGTGCTAGAAAAATATCCAGCTGGTTGAGATGAGGTATTTTCTGATTTTATTCCTCCTCCGGTAAGGGTGAGTTTGTAGTTTGTATCAGGAGAAGCTGTTCCTATTCCAACAATACCACTAGGGGTATAGATTCTTTGGTTTGCTGCATCTATGAAGAGCTGTTGGTAATAAGAAGTACCATCAAAAACTTGTATTCTCATTTTCCTATGAGCGGTATCTACTCCTCGAGCTTCAATCCATTGCCCACTCGTATCATTTCCTAGTGTAAGATAATTTCCGCTATCAGCGGTAAACATTGCAACAGTCCCAGAAGATCCTTTACTTACATGAAATTTTGCAGAAGGATTGAGAACTCCAATACCTACATCTGTTCCATTGTCAGTAATAATAGAAGAGGTAATTGTTCCTGAGGTTTGCCATTTAGCTAAATAATTAGATGAACCCGTACCACTGACTCCTGTAATAGCTCCCCATGATGATTTACAATCTCCTCCAAAACATATTTCTCCAGGGGATAGTTTTCCAGAAAAATATCCATCTCTCCACCTCAAGGTGGCTGATCCCACATCATACTGTCCATCAGTTGGAGGAAGAAGGTGAGAGTCAAAGGTAACAGCGCTGACACGAGATACTGCAGAACGAAGTGAACGAGTTACTAGGTCTCCTTGAGATGGTTCAAATTGAGATATCGCAATATCTATCTGTACCACATCTTTTGCTCCTGGTTGAGATGATTTTCGAAACTCAAGAGAATCAACGGTAACTGATCCTGAGGTAAGAGCTTGCACAGGAGCATTTTCTCCTTGCGTAATATAGATAGTTCCATTTTCAAGATAGACCGTAGTAGGGGAGACCGCTTGTTGGGGCATCTGTAATACAAGCGTAGAGGTAGCTACACCAGCTTCTAAATCAATAACGCTTGATGTCTTAATCAAGCGTTGAATGGTCTGCATAGAAAAGGTTAATTGCCCTGATATTTCATTCTGTGTTGATTGTTCTACCTGGGTCTTGGTTACCGTATCAAGTACGCTGGTAAAGACCCCTACTGAGAGTCCTAAAATACCAAGATAGATAACTAACTCAGCAAGAGAAAAACCTTTGTGGTATAAAAACAGTCGTCGAATATATTCCATGATCAATACTCTATCTATTGTATCAAATTTGAGTTTTAAACAAAAGAAAAATAAATTAAGGAAGGCGTTGCAGTGTAGTAGTTATGAATAATAGTATGTTTAGACTAACTAGTAGCGGTGACATTTCTTTATTGTAGGTGTTGGTTTTATTGTGTGCAACATGTTGCGAAAATGATTTTCTTTAAAATATCGTTGCAAGTAATAAATGATTAAATCCAGTAATAATGCGGTGAAAATGACCATATAGCGCTCTTGTAAACTACACTTTACAAGTAGCAGGTGTTTCTTGTATACTGGGATTATACTATAAATATATAAATTACATATATGAATCACGAACAAAAGAAGAAAATATTTACTTTTCTCCAAGATCAAATCGCTAATGCCGAGTTTCGAGTCAAAGCATACGTGTTTGATGAGAATAATGTACGTCGTTTGCAACGTAACGCATTTACTAAACTTGCCATGTATATTAAAAACTTTCAGGCGGGTAAACGATCACTTCGTTGGGTAACGATGTACGGTTTAAGAGGAGCTGGTAAAACAACATTACTTGCTCAGCTGTACGAAAATACAAAGATTGAGAACAAGCACCGTCTATTTTTATCAGTTGATCAAGTGACTGGAGTTTTTGGAGTAAGCCTAAAGGATGTTTTAGAAGTATATGAAGAAATATTAGGATCATCGTTTGAGCAACTTCAAGAACCAGTCTTTCTTTTTTTAGATGAAGTTCAGTATGACGAAAAATGGGGAGTCCTTCTTAAGACTATATATGATCGTTCAGATAAGGTGTTTATACTAGCTACTGGATCCTCAGCGTTGTCATTACAAGCTAGTACGGATGTTGCTCGTCGTTCTGTCTTTGAAAAACTTTACCCAATGAGTTTCACTGAATTTATTAAAATTAAAAATCAAAAAGTAGAAACAAAAAATCTCTGTGAACAAATTCATAATGCAATCTTTAAATCCGCTACTGCAAAAAAGGTGTATAAAGAGCTAACACGCCTAGAACCTAAAATTAAAGAGTATTGGGGTGATATTGATCCTCGTGATAGTGAGCGTTATATGCGTTATGGAACGCTTCCTTTTATGATCGCTTTAAATAATGAAGCACTTGTATATGACCAAATAAAGAAAACCTTAGAACGTGTCATTGCTTCAGATATTCCTCATATAGCTCAATTCTCAGCAGATACGGTTTCAAAAATTCCTATGGTTTTGTATGCAATCGCGGAAACAGAACAATTGAGCATGAGTAGTCTCTCTAAGAATATAGAGATGAGTCGTTCTGTATTGGCTCATATTTTAGATATTTTGGAGCGCACTGAGACGGTATGGCGTGTATATCCTCACGGTTCTCATATGGCGCAAGCCAGAAAGCCATCCAAGTATCTTTTTACTTCTCCAGCCTTTCGTTCTATGTATTTTAACTTTATTGGGAATATAAAAGTCAGAGACAATTATAAGGGGAAACTATTAGAGGATACGGTTGGTTTATATTTAAACAGATTATTTGCTGGTAAGCCTGATGTTGCTATTACGTATGATGGTGTCGCTGGTGGAGCTGATTTTATAGTGAGACAAGGGAATGATATGTTTGTTGTAGAGGTTGGTTTTGGGGATAAGTCTTTTGTGCAAGTCGAGCGCACAATGAAGAAATCTGGTATTAATGCGAAATATGGAATGGTTGTTTCTGAGCGATCACTTGTGGTTGATGAAGAGAAGAACATTGTGAGCATTCCAATTCAATACTTCTTACTTCTGTAATCTATGTTGCAGAATGTTACTATCAAAAATTTAATATTTGTAGATTGTGAAGGACATGGGCCTGCGCCAATGTTAAACGATGCAACATTATTTGAGTTTGGTGCGGTTGCATATCCATCACGGGAAACATTCCATGGTAGTGGAGCAAGTAAAGAAACATTTGAAAATTTTGATACGTGGATTTTATCTGTAACAGAAAAAGGGCACAGACCAGTGTTTGTAAGTGATAATCCAGCGTATGATTGGCAGTTTATAAATTATTATTTTCATTACTTTCTTGGAAGAAACCCATTTGGCCATTCTGCACGAAGAATAGGTGATTTTTATGCCGGTCTTGTGAGTGATTTTACTAACGCAAGTTCATGGAAAAAATTGCGAATTACTCCACATGATCATAATCCGGTTAATGATGCCATGGGAAATCTCGAGGCGTTTGAGAGGATGATAAATGGAGAACGATCTCCTAATACCAAGTAACGTATACTTCAGATGTATCTCATCTGTGGATTATTACCGTTCAAGTAGTTTTTTGAAATCTGAAGCTGATATTTTCACTCGTGCCATAGAAAGCAGTTTTTTCTTTCCTTCTTTTTGTTTTTTCCAGAGTTTTGTCTTTCGTGTTCTATCCCCACCATACAGATGTCCTGTCACATCTTTCTTCATCGCAGGAATTGTTTCTCGTGCCACAATTCTCCCTAGAGCTTTTCCTTGAATAGCTTGAGGGAATTGTTGTGCAGGAAGTGTTTCTTTGAGTTTCTTTACCATCGCTCGTGCTTCTCGCTCTACCGTTGTGCGAGGTAGAATACGGGTGAGTCCAGGGACCTCTTCTCCTGCAACAAGAATATCAAGTCGTTCGAGTTCAGATTGTTTGTATCCTGAGGGCTCATAGCTAAAGGATGCAAATCCTTGAGAGATAGATTTAAGTTTGTCATCAAAATCAGAGATGAGTTCAGCAAGTGGCATACGAGTATGAAGAATGACACGATCACCAAGGGTTTCAGTATGCACCCCTTCCCATCGAAACTGTTCTTGGAGTGAAAGAATACTTCCCAACATATCAGGAGGGGAGACAACACTCATATCAATCATTGGTTCTTCAATACGTTCATACTCATCAGGAAGATCTTTTGGATTGTGAAGGATAAGATATCCTTCACTGTCACGAGTCAGGTGAGGAAGAATTTTTTCTTTTCCTCTTTGAATTGTTTTAACCTTGTATGCAACTGAAGGAAATGAGGTGGTGGTTTGCACGTTAAATTCTCTTTCAAGTCTTTGAGAGATAATCTCAAAATGAAGTTTTCCCAAAAATCCTCCTTTAAATCCTCTTCCTAGAACTTCATTGGTATCAGGTTCATAGGTAAAGGAAGAATCATTTAATTTTAATCGTTCAAGAGATTTTTTAAGATCATCATATTCATCTTGATTGTCAGGGAAAAATGAAACAAAGACCACAGGGTTTGGTTCTTTATATCCGGGAAGAATAAAAGATGCGTGGGTATGTGTATTGTTAGGGACGAGGAATGTATCTCCAATTTTTATAAGGTGAGGATCTTTAAGGCCGGTAACAATGTATCCAATATTTCCTTCTGTAATAACATCTCGTTTCACGAGTCCTGGGGAAAAGACACCAACTTCTTTTATTTTTACTTTCGTGTGTTGTGCCATCAATATTCCTTGACTGTCTGCCCTCAGGTCCCCATCAAACACTCGAACGGTAGCAATAATACCTCGATGATCATCATAAAAAGAATCAAAGATAAGGGCACGGGAAGGTCCTTTTATACTTTCTGCTTTAAGAGGAATACGAGGGGAAGGAAATCGTTCTATCACATCAACTAACAGTCCGTGGACTCCTTCTCCTGTTTTTCCTGATATCTTATGAATAGTACTAGGGTCTGCTCCAATGAGTTCAGCAACTTCGATAATACTGGTCTCAATACTAGGGATATGAAGATCTACTTTATTAACTGCTCCAATAATAGAGAGTCCAGCTTTTTGAGCCGCATAGTAGTTAGAAAGTGTTTGAGCCTGTATTCCTTGGGTTCCATCGACAAGTAAGATAGCTCCTTCAACTGCTTCAAGGGCTCGTGATACTTCATAGCCAAAATCAGGATGTCCAGGGGTATCAATCAGGTTAAAGACATATTCTTCTCCCTTATAGGTGTAGTGCATCTGTACGGGAGCCATTTTTATGGTAATACCTCGTTCTCGTTCGAGTTCTAATTGATCAAGAAGCTGTTCTTTCATTTTTCTTTTTTCTACCGTATGGGTATGTTCAAGTAACCTGTCAGCCAGGGTACTTTTCCCATGATCAATATGTGCGATAATGCAGAAATTTCTAATTCGTGACATGGGGTAAGCATACTGTCTTTGTGGAGTTCATACAAGATGTCTTTTTTGCTATACTTGCTGTATGAAGATTCATCAAGGAGTTGCACTGGCCATCATTGGAGGAGTGTGTGTGGTCCTTACCATCCACCTTCTTTCTCTTATGTCTCAGACACGAGAACTGCATGCATCTCTTGAGGAACTTCAAGAAAAACAAACACTCATTGAAGAGGAGAATAGGGAACTTGAAAAAGATTTAGAGTATCTTTCATACCCTCACAATGTTGAAAAAATTCTTCGAGAACAGTTTAATTATAAGCAAGCTGGGGAAAAGATGATCATTGTCATTCCAGGAGAATAGGCGAGTGTCGTATAGTGGCAGTACGTGACCTTCCCAAGGTTATAGCGCGGGTTCGATTCCCGTCACTCGCTCCAACGTATGTAAAAATTCTTCATAAGTCATTTTATAGTGGCTGGTATTGCCTATAGTAGTGTGTAAATGTTATTCACATATATACGTGCAAATATATTTTACATGTGATACTATACACATATGATCACAGGAAAAGAAATACGCTCTCTTCGAGAGAAGAATACATATTCTCAAGAGTATGTTGCCGAGGCACTTTCTTTGTCTCGGCCTTCCTACGCAGCCATAGAGAGGGGAGAAAAAGACCTTACGCTCTCTCAAGCAGGAATACTGGCAGGGATCTTTCATATGCGAGTAACTGATTTTATTCTTGGGGAGAAACAAGGGGTTGGTGTTGAATTCGAATCGAGTGATATTGAGGAAACAAAGAGTATTCGAATTAGTGTTCCAGTGAAGAATGTAAAGAAGATGAGAGAGGCTCTGTTGTATATTCTAGAGAAGGTTGGTAATAAACCTAATGTGGGAATGACTGTTTTGTATAAACTGCTTTATTTTATTGATTTTGATTATTTTGAAAAATACGAGGAACAGCTTATGGGAGCTACGTATATAAAGAATCATTATGGACCAACTCCTGTTGAGATGAGAAAGATCATCGATTCACTTATTGATAACAAAGAACTTATTGAGGTAAAGAGTAAATATTTTACCCGAGAGCTTAAGAAGTATATCCCTCGTCGATCAGCGGACCTTTCTGTTTTTAATGCATGTGAGATAAAACATATTGATCAGGAGCTTGCAAGGCTTTCTGGTAAGAATGCAACAGAACTTTCTGAGCTTTCTCACGCTGATGTTCCTTGGATTGTTGCTGATGAAGGGGCAGCGCTTGAGTATGAATCTGTTTTCTATCGTTCAGAAGAAACATCAGTACGTGAATATGAAGAGGAAAATTGAGTATAGTGAAACCCCAGCGTTTCTTAGAGATCTAAAGAAACTAAGTAAACGTTTTCCTTCTCTTGATGATGATCTAGCGATAGCAAAGAAAAATGCCATAGAATTGTTCCATAGAGAAAAAATTGATACGAATGCTGTCTTTGAATTATCTCATATGTGTTCAAACGATGTGCGGATATGTAAACTTAAAAAATTTGCTTGCAGATCGTTGAAGGGGAGAGGTGTGAGAAGCGGAATCCGGATTATCTATGCTTTTTATCCGCTCACCTATCATATTGTTTTTATACAGATATATATTAAATCTAACAGAGAACGTGAAGATGAAAAAAGAATAATTACTTTCTTAAAGAAAGAATGAGGAAAGATAGGCTCTATTTAAAAATAGAGGCTATTGATATACTATTATTATCATGACATATCTTTCTTCTTATAGAGACTCATTTCCTTACACATCAGCGACAGTAAGAGTTGATATTAATGAAGACGCCAATGATATTCGATCATCACGTCGTGTATTACATGTGAAAAAAACGGTGCAATATTTAGCACAATCATGTGAGAAGGTCTACATTATTGCCCACAAGGGACGACCCGATCCACAAAACCCTCAAAAGGGAGATTCAATAGCTTCATGGGCTGATGGTCTTGCTGAGACATGGGGTGTTTCTCTTACTTTTATCCCCTCCACCTCATTCAATGAGATAGAGAAAAAAAGTGAAGGGAAGGGAGTGTATCTTCTTGAAAATATACGCCTTTTCCCTGGAGAATATGAAAATTCAGAGGAGCTTTCAGAAAAAATAGCATCGTTAGCTAACGTATATATTAATGATGCTTTCTCAAACTCTCATCGTATACATGCATCGATGGTAGGGGTGGGAGGACACCTTCCTTTAATAGCAGGATATGGTCTTGAGAAAGAGATTACACATCTTAAAGGAATGCAACAATATCTCTCTGATACCATTCTTATTTTAGGAGGGGCTAAGATTGCCCAAAAACTTTCAGTTGCCCACAAACTTCTTCCCTCTTTAAGAGGAGTGATAATAGGAGGAGGTCCAGCTAATACTCTTTTGAAAGCGAAAGGATGGGATATAAGAGAGTCTCTATGTGAGACATATGAGAGAAGTAATGAGCTTGTCAATTCTTCAAAGGTATATATTCCCACTGATGTTGTTTGGGATACTGATCGGATTGTTGATATTGGGCCTGAAACACAGGAACGGTATAAAGCTCTTCTCTGCTCAACCTCACATATTATGTGGAATGGTCCTCTTGGATTTCTTGAAAAAGGATACACTGAAGGGACTGATAGTATTTTATCTGTAATAAATGATACCGATATAGAAGGAATTATTGGAGGAGGAGAAACAGTTTCTTATATAGAGGGGAAGATATTGTCTGATTCCATATTTCTTTCAACGGGTGGGGGAGCGCTCCTTGCCTATCTTTCAGAGGGCTCTCTTATAGCATTAGATGTGTTATCATCATAATATGAAACCAGTTGCTATTATGTATCATGAAAAGTGCCTTGATGGCTTTGGATCTGCCTGGGTAGGGTGGCGTGTCTATGGCTCATCTGCTGATTATATTGGTGTATCTCCTCAATCATCTGCTCCTAATATTTCTGGGAGAGATATTGTGTATTGTTTTGATGTTTCTTTTTCAGATGAGGATATTAAACGACTTGAAGAAGATAATACACGCTTAGTGATGATCGATCATCACATCACCTCACAAGAAGGTATAGAGAGCGTAAAGGAACATGTCTTTGATATAGATCATTCTGCATGTGTACTTGTTTGGAAGTATTTTTTCCCTGATGCTCCAGTTCCATTACTACTTAAACACATAGAAGATATTGATATTTGGAAGTTTGCACTTCCTCATACACAGGAGGTAAATATTCTTCTTTATATGATGGGATTTGATTTTGAAAAGTGGAGTGAGTTTTCTTTACAACTTGAAGACCCTACCCTTCGAGAAAAAATATATGAGAAAGCTGAAGTGCTTGGTGGATATCAAGACTATCTTGTTGAACGTATTGCTTCACGAGCCATTGATGGGGTCTTTGAGGGCCATGAGGTAAAGATTGTTAACAGCCCTGTATTTGTTTCTGAAATAGGGCATTTACTCTGTGAGTATAGCCCCGTTGCTATTATCTGGTATGAGTCAGGAGATGAGAGACGTGTATCACTTCGTTCTGATGGAAGTGTTGATGTATCTGATCTTGCCGAAAAATATGGAGGAGGAGGACACAGAGAAGCAGCTGCATTTCGGGTACAGAGAAAAGATTCATTTCCTTGGGAAGAGTGATGAGGGGTATTTATGTATTATATCTTGATCTTGACTTTTATATTTTCACACGGTATATTTCAAGCATACATATGAAAAGTACCTCTAGAAGTCCTGTCTTTTAGCGGTGCTTTTTTTATACTTTATTTTTTATAATACCAAGCTTTTTCTTTAGGTTGTCCATGAATACAATCTTTTCTTTCGCTGATTTTTTAAGAAGACTTGAACATGTTTTTATATAAGGGCTCATGACGCATAGAAGCTTGTCTTTCTTATACAAATATTTTACCAAAGAATGGAAATCTCCATCACTTGATACAATCATTGCTTTCGTATAGTTGTCGTAATCAAGCATAACTTGTAATACAAGGTCTGCATCTACATTTCCTTTTATATTTCCTTTCTGATCTGGAATTGTCGGCTTAAATATAAGGATATATCCTATCTTCTGGAGAGAAGAATAAAGTTCTTGGTTTCCTGGGACATATCCTATAAATATATAGGCTGTGTTTATATTATATTTTTCTTTTAAATAAATATAGAATCGTTTAAAATCGAGCTCCCACCCCAAAGCTTTTATTCCGCGATTTAGATTTTGACTATCTATAAATGCGTAATTAGGCTTCATATATAGTATTTACATTAGAACAATCCTTTTTGTGCGTGATCATCAAGTGTTTCATTGACGAGAGCATCAGCTCGTTTATTTTCTTCGCGTGGTATATAGGTGAAGATAACGTTTTCAAAGTCTTGTTGGAGGTTCCAGAGATGAATGAAGTATTCAAACAATTCAGGCTCTTTGAGTTTAAAAAATCCATTTAATTGATTTACAATCAGTTTACTGTCTGATTTTATCTCTACCGTTGTTTCTCGTGCTTTTTTTGATCCTACCAAATGTTTTGCTTTTTTAAGGGCAAAAATCATTGCTTCATATTCTGCAGCATTGTTTGTTCCTTTTCCGATGTATTCTCCATATGATTTATCTCGTTGAGGGAAATAGACTCCAATAGCGGAAGGTCCTGGATTTCCTCTACTTCCTCCATCGGTATATATGGTAAGTGTTTGAGCCATTATAGATAGTATAGGGGATAGGAGATAAAAATACTAGCTTGACCTTTTGGACTCTTTTTTCAATAATCATGGTGGTACACGCATAGCTACACAGATACAATCATTGTATTTGTGAGGAAAGTCCGGACACTCACTCCGCATGCGGAGCATGGTAGCGGGTAACACCCGTCGTCTATAAAGGATAGAGGTGCGAACAGAGACGTCATATTCCGCAAGGACTATGAATTCCCTTTGGGAATAGCTCTTCTGGTAACAGAAGAGGTGCAACGGCAAAATCCTTACCAGAGTGCAAGGCCGTGCCTACCTTGTGTAGGAGAGCCGCAAGAGCCTAAGAGTAATTGAAGGCCCTAGATAAATTGCTATGAGAAACAGAATCCGGCTTACGGTGTATCGTATATGCAAACACCTTCCCTATAGGAGGGTGTTTACTTTTTTAAAATAAAGTATATAATAAAGGCTTGTAGTACATTTACATAATATATACGCTAGAAATATATATTTCATTTTTTTTAAAAAGGAGGATTTATATGAGTCCAGTTACTATTCCTGCGTCAACAGTTAAAAACATGTCGTCGGTAGCACGAGAAAAGTATCTGTCAAAAATCAATGGTTATAGAAAAAGAGCCATTGAAGACTATTTCAACAGAATAATCGGCAAAGCAGCATGGCTTGTGTTGTTAGAAGAAGGTGGATATCCTTCAGAAAAAATTCAAAAAGAATACCTTTTTGAAAACTTTCCTCAAAACGGTGTTGAATACAACAAAGAGGAACTTGAAGCTAATGACTCTTATGTGCTTTTCATTCCAGAGTCAGTTAATGGATCTAAGGTTACTCTCAAATTCTTTGAGGATATGGGGTTCCAGTTTTCCTATAATGATCATGTGTATGGATATCAAGAAGTAGGAAAGGAATTTTCTTCTCTTCAGGCTCCGAAAGGAATATTCATCGTTCGAGCCAATATTGTTCCAGATTCGACACAATTGTGTCTTGATAGGCAAAAGAGAAAGATTCCTCAGGGATATTCATTTTCCCATCCTCTTGTTGAAATCACAAAGAATGTTTTACTCTCTTCTCTTGGAGAACAAGTAAACAAGAATTCTTTAGCCCGATGCGTTTGCTGGGACAGTAATACTATCTCAATTGTTGGGGGAGTACAGAACAAGAAAATGCACTTTTATAAAGATGACAATTCGTTGTCTGGAAAATATATTGGTGCTTCTGCGATAAGAAGTATTATCGCATAAATGATGAGTGTGGTACGTAGTACAAAATTTTTTTCTAGCGTATAGAATTGTAGAAAGGCTCCTTGTATAGGAGCCTTTTTTTATTTCTCTTCGTCTTTTCCTTTTAGTTCTGTCTCAAGAAATGATACCCAGTCTTTTGTTTCCTTTTCATTTGATTGGAGCTTTGCAAGTTCTTGAAGAATTTGTTCTTCACTATTTTTTGCATATCTCTTTTGAAGATACTTCATAGTGATTTCTATCTTTATAAGTGCTTCGTGTGCATCATCAAGATAGTCTTGTAAGAGCTCTTTTCGTGTTTTCATGTACGATTGTATTTAGTTACTTTCAATGGGTGGTAGTGTATCGTATGGGCCATTTTAAATCAACTCTTCTTTAGTATATACTAGTGAGACCATGTTTTTGATTATATTATTAGCTCTAACACTTGTACTCCATACGATTGTATGGATTTCATATAGATATTTTTTCTCAGTGTCGTGGAGACGATCAGTGCGTGTGTTTCTTCTTGTCCCTATACTCTTTACCCTCTCTTTTCTTCTATTTCATTCACTCGTTGAAACATACGATGTTGATTTCTTCTATCAACTGTCTGGTATTTGGGTAGGGATGTTTGTCTATATCTTTTTCTCATCACTTATCTTCTTGCTTCTTTGGGGACTTTCATATCTGTTTAAAAATCCTTTTTCTGTGCCAACACGAAGAATGATTGGAAAAGTAGGGATAGGGATGGTTATTCTATTTTCTGGATATAGTGTATGGAATGCGTTTGATATTGATGTGGTAAAGCATGATCTCTTTCTTCCTTCATTTCCTTCTTCATGGGAGGGGAGGTCTATTGTGCATATTACCGATACACATCTAGGGGGAGTGTTTCATGAGGATCATCTTGAAACAATTTTGTCTGTTATTAAGAAGCAGGATCCTTATGCTGTTTTTATCACTGGAGACGTATTTGATGGAGCCTCTCATGACAGAAGAGATCTCGTGGCACCACTTCGTTCATTTGATGTGGAAGGAGGAGTCTATGTGATAAGTGGAAATCATGAACGATATGCAGGATATGAAGAATCATTAGACGCACTGACTCCAGGAAGCCCCATTATTTTAGATGATCGAGTTGTCGTTCAAGATGGTGTTACTATTGCTGGTCTTGCTTATCCATCTGGTTCTGAACAAGATAGAGATGTTGCTTCAGTTTTTGAGGGAAAGGTGAATGTTTCTGATCCTTCTATTGTATTATTCCATGCTCCTTACAAGGCAGTCCTTGAGAAGGTAGCGTCATATGGATCTGATCTTATTCTTTTAGGACATACCCATAAAGGACAACTCTTTCCATTTAACTATATTACTGCCCTTGTCTATGAAGGACTTGATTATGGTCTTCACCAGTTTTCTGATGGATATTTATATACCAGTAGTGGGGTTGGGGGATGGGGTCCTCCATTTCGTAGTGGCTCTGATGCTGAGGTAGTGGTCTTTAAGATTGTGACCCGGTAAGGGAAGAGATAAGAGATCCAATACGTTTAATATCATCTTCATCTTCAAGAGATACAACTTCTTTTAAAGAAACTTTCTTTGAGAGGGGTTGTATTTTTTTTGTTAATTCAGTTTCGTCTACAAGGTCCTTTTTTGTGATAATGACATATTCTTCTTTTTCTGCGAGCGCAGGACTGTGTGCAGCAAGTTCATTTCGTATAACAGTATAGTCATGAAGAGGGTCTTGGCTCTCTGCGCTTATCAGATGAAAGAGTATACGAGTACGCTCAATATGTTTGAGGAATTTTATCCCCAGACCCTTTCCTTCTGAAGCTCCTTCAATGAGTCCTGGAATATCTGCAAGAATACTTCCATGAAATACACCAAGGTGTGGTTCAAGTGTTGTGAAGTGATAGTTAGCTACTTTGCTTTTTGCATTGGTAAGAGCATTGAGGAGTGTTGATTTTCCTACGTTAGGAAGCCCTACAAGACCAATATCTGCGATAAATTTTAATTCAAGTCGAAGCGTAAATGCTTCTCCTGGTGTTCCTTCTTGATGTTGTGTTGGGGTAGTATTTTTTGATGATCTGAAAAGAAAATTTCCTTTTCCTCCCTTTCCTCCTTTGGCAACAAGAACAGGGGAGTTAATCTCTGTGATATCGATTGTTTCATTGGTATCAAGGTTGTGCACAACTGTTCCTACAGGAACATTGATAGTAATATCTTTTCCATCAGCTCCATCTCGAAACTGAGAACGTCCAACTCCTCCATCTTCTCCTTTAACATCTTTTTTAAAGCGAAACTGCCTCAAAGCTCCTAGGTCTGATATACCTTGGATGTAGATACTTCCTCCTCGTCCTCCATTTCCCCCTGCAGGACCTTTTGCATTCATATTCTTGTCAAACGCAACAGTTCCAGCTCCTCCGTCTCCTGCATGGATATGGATGGTAATATCATCAATAATCATGTACGTACCATAGCACAGAGTAGAGGGGAGGAGAGATTGACTTACCTGTATTTAATATGTATATTATATATAGTTATTTACATTAGAGGAGGAGACATGCCATCGATACATGTAACAATGCATTCTTCGTTGAAAGCATCTCAATGGAGAGGTATTTCTTCATCTGGGGCTATGGAGCAAGTTCTTGAGAAAATTTATTTTTTTTCTCAGGCTAGTATTTGTCAAAAAGGAGTTACCCCTTTTTCTATGAAACAAGAACAAGAGGAGCCAGCTCTTTTTGTTTCTAGTACTGACGAATATAAAGATCTTTTACGTGATGTGCGTCATGCAGTATCTATTCAGATACGTGTTGATCCCTTTCTTCGAAAAAAGATATTAAAGGGGATAACCCTGCATGTTGAAATTTTTGGAGTAAAGAAAGAATTGCTCCAACGCATTATTGTCACGTATGATCTTCACGGAGGATATTCACATGTAGAGGGAACACTTTCATTGTTCTCTACTACATAAGGCCCACTATAGTGGGTCTTTCTATTATAATAGGATATATTGACTTGTATCTATTTATAATGTATAATATGGCAAGAATTAAACATTTACAATAAAATAGAGGTGTGAGATGTTATTTATTTCCATAGTACTACTATTAGGATTGTTCCTAGGGTATCGTAACAGAAAGGTTTTTTTCCCTCCGGAAAGATACTCAGCAATCAATGGTATAATTGCGACTTCTTTCTGGTTTTTTATAACATGTGCAATTGTGTCTTTTTATCTTCTTGTTGTTGCATATGTAGGAACCCATTCCGTAGGGGTGGTTGACTATGACAAGAGAGAAATTGTTGCTCTTTCTGGAGGTTCTTCTATTAACGGGTCTTTCTTTCTTCTTTCGGGAGATATTAAGGATGTTCCATATTATTTCTTTTATTACAAAACGGAGGATGGAGGAAAGCAACTTGATAAGGTCCAGGCGCATAACGTGACCTTGTATGAAGAGCCACTAGTGACACCGTATATTGTGAAGAGAGGGCATAAGTACGTCTTCGGTGAGGTAAGTGATATTCAAAACCTTCTTTTCTTTCCTAGGTATTTTATCCGATGGATTGCTGATTGGGGTGGTATGAAAGATTTTGTTAGAATAGATTTTATCAAACATCATATATATGTACCCCCTGGCACGGTAAAACAAAAGATGGAAGTAGATGTAGATAAGTTTTGATCTTTTTTTAAAAGCCCTTTTATAGGGCTTTTTATTTTTTAGAAAAGTCGTATTGAGGGTTTATTTTAAATCTTTTGCTACGATATCGTATGATACAATTTCTTTTACATAATTTACGTGTTTTGATATAGAGCTTCCTTTTGTTATATCTACGTAGTTAAAATATGTTTCTAATATGTTTTGTACTGTACTTATTGGATGAGAAAATTTAGGTACCGCTATATCCTGTATGGTATGTATCCCTCCAGATTCATTGTAACTAAGCAAGAGGACTCCTTCGTTTGTAAGGGAATGGACAATATTCTTTATAAGTTTTTCAACTTCTTTTTGAGATATATACTGAATTACTCGTGTGAGAACCACTACATCATAATACGATTCTTTCCATACAAAATCTTCTATAGATGTTTTCTTAAATGTTATATGTTCTTTTAATGTGGGTGGTATGTCTTTTCTCCAGTTTAGATCAGCAACATCAATACTCTCTACAGTATATTCGTGTTGTGCAAGAAATATAGAATTTCTTCCATTCCCACATCCAATATCTAACGCAACACCATTCTTTTTTAGAAGATGTATATTGTTAGAAATAACAATACTTGGAGATAGTGTATGTATTGAGAATTTCTTTTCTTTATATGCCTTCACCCACGGATGCATCTTTAGATTGTATACAATATAGAAGGGGTTAGTAAACAATATGTGTTGTTTTTTTTACTAATGTATAAATCGTGTTTTAGGAAAGATGCCTGGTATTAATTTTATTTGACTGTAGAATTAGAAGATGACTCTTGAAGATTTAGGATACAACAATATATTTGAAGAACAGAGAAAACAGTATGCATCTGATGATGCTCTTGTTGCTCGTGTTATTTCTGAGTCCAAGGGGGAGTATCGAGTAAAAAATGACCAAGGAGAGTATCGAGCAAAGATTACCGGAAAGCAGATGTTTGAAGCTGTATCCAGAGAAGATTATCCTGCGGTAGGGGACTGGGTTATCATTACTCAATCTGATGATGAACAGGTTGTTATTCATACTGTCTTACCACGAGTATCAATACTTAAAAGAATTCATGGGGACAAGAATAGATCGAGTGAAAAAAATGATGTTCAGATTATTGCAACAAATATTGATACCGCTTTTGTTATTGAATCTGTTGATAGGGATTACAATTTGAATCGGTTTGAAAGATATTTTGCTATTGCACAGAGTGGAGGAGTAAAGCCAGTAATAATATTAAATAAAATTGACCTTCTTCTAAAAGAAGAAATAGATGCACGAGTAGCACAACTGCATAAGAGATTTCCTGCTATTGATGTCATTCTCACCAGTACAATAGATGAAGAGGGTCTTGATACGTTAAGAACATACATCGTTCCTAAAAAAACATATTGTTTTCTTGGTTCCTCTGGGGTTGGAAAATCTTCATTGATAAACAAGCTTCTTGGGGAAGAGCATATAAAGACTGGTGCTGTGAGCTCTTATTCTGGACGAGGAAAACATACGACTACAACACGACAGATGTATTTCTTGGAGAATGGAGGAATTGTTATTGATAATCCAGGGATACGAGAAGTGGGTGTTGTTGATATGTCTGAGGGAATTGATGTCTTTTTTGATGAAATTAGAGCGATTGCTGAAGGCTGTCGATATACTGATTGTACTCATACACATGAACCTGGTTGTAAGGTTGTTGAGGCGGTGAGGTTACATGAGTTAGATAAAGAAAAATATCTTAACTACCTTACCCTTAAAAAAGAAACCCAGTACCATACAATGAGTGATATTCAGAAAAGAGAGAAAGATCGTGCCTTTGGGAAGTTTATAAAAAAAGCTAAAAAAGATTTTAAGAATCTTGATATATAGGTAGTGGTACGTTAATTAAACAATAAGCCAATAAACGAACATAAATGCCTTTTCTAATTTATGTTTTTAATGATTCAACTATTTCTGAATTCCTAATTAATATGGTTCTATCTGTTGTGTAAGAAAGACCCTTATTTTGATTTGATTCAAATCCTAAATAAATACATTTTAACCCTCTTTCTTTCCCTTCTTTAATCGCAGGTTGTAGATCAGAATCCGAACTTCCTAATACTACTGTATCTATTTTTTTATTATTCACTGTTTTACCACATGCCAGGGAAATCATGTCGACTGCCATTTGTACATCCACTCCTTTTTCTTTAAATACGAGAAGTTGTTTTTTTGATGCTATATCTTCCATGTGAGCGCGGACTCTTCCAGAAAGTTTAACCTTGAATCCTTGTGTTTCTAAGTGTGTTTTTAATAAACGTTGTTTTTCTATTAATTCTTTTGACTTTTCTTGAGTTTGTGGATGTTGTTTTATTCTTGCAAAATAAAACACAGAACTTTCCAGCTTAATTCCTTGAAGAGCTTTTTCTAGAAGCAATCTAAAATTGAATTCATGCCATTCTGGAATAGCTTGTTTTTCTTCTTTTAATGCCGTCTTTATTTTACTTTTAAAATTTTGTCC
The DNA here is from genome assembly GCA_020724905.1 of Candidatus Paceibacter sp. GTDB lineage: Bacteria > Patescibacteriota > Minisyncoccia > UBA6257 > JAGOQP01 > DYGB01. Next base: position 24,917 of record DYGB01000002.1, read on the forward strand.
GTCGATGAGAAGTACGGAGTTCATTTTTTCATTATATCAAAAAACCCCAGCGGGCCGAAATGGCTGGTTGGGGCGTTTATGTTCCCACAATACCATGGTTGAATGAATAGTTCAAGGGGACTTGTGTATAACTAGGGTGATGGTGTGGTAATGTATTCAATGTTGCCGGACAGGGGGTCGAACCCCGATTTCTGGGACCAAAACCCAGCGTCCTGCCATTAGACGATCCGGCATAGCAAGAACGCTCACACTATATCAGACTTTTATCTTGGTATCAATTCCCTAAGTGCTCTATAAGGGCGAGTTCAAGGGGAAGTGCGGGAAGAGAGATGGTTTTCATTTGTGCATGAGCGGTAATGAGAGCTTGGATAATGCGAATTGTTTTTTCTGTCTCAATTTCTTGTGCATGTTTTTTTAATACCTCAAGATATTGAGGAGTTAATTCTTTTGAGAATAACTCTTCAAGTTGTGGGTTGCTTTTAAGGGAGAGGGTGAAGCGAAGATGATTGATAACATCTTTTGTGAGTTGAGGGATGTTATGACCCTGTTGTTGAATTTCATGAAGGAATGAGAGTGTTTGCTTGAGGTCATTGTGAATAATATGTTCTGAGAGGGTTACAATCTTTGCAAAATCAACTCGTCCCATAATTTTTTCTATCGCTTCTGTGGTGATAGGACCTTTTTGAAGGTGCACCATTTGATCAAGAAGTGATTCTGCGTCTCGAAGACTTCCGTCTGCTAAAAATGCAATCATAGAAAGTGCATCATCATCACAGGTCAATGATTCTTTTTCTATCACTAGTGAGAGTTTTTTTCGTATTTCTTGTAAGGTGAGACGTCTAAAATGGAATCGTTGTGTTCGAGATACAATCGTTGCAGGAACTTTTTCATACTCAGTTGTTGCAAGGATAAAAACAACATGTTCTGGAGGTTCTTCAAGTGTTTTAAGAAGTGCGTTAAATGCTTGAGAGGTGAGCATGTGTACCTCATCGATAATAACTATTTTTTTACGACATAGAGAGGGGAGTGAGGAGACGGTATCTTGAAGTTCTCTTATATCATCGATACCTCGATGTGAGGCAGCGTCTATTTCAACAATATCAAGAGCATGTCGTGCATCAATTGCCCTACAGACTTCACAGGTATTGCAGGGGATACTTTTCTTTTTAAATTGAACATCTGCTTGTCGTGTGAGGCAGTTAAGGGTTTTTGCAAAGATACGGGCAGTTGTTGTTTTCCCTGTACCGCGAGGTCCATAGAAGAGATAGGCATGAGCAACAGTTTCTTGGAGAAGCGCATTCTTTAAAATAGTAAGTGTTGATTCCTGTCCAATTACCTCATCAAATGTTTGTGGACGGTATGTTCTGTACAGCGTTGCCATATAAGGATATCTTACGTTTTTTTAAAACCAGGTGCAAGGAGGGATTTGTATTGTTCTTTTTTGGGGCTCCTGGTATGGTAGTGGATATGTATGAGATTCAGACACGAGAGTTTTCAGGGCCTCTTGATGCTCTCTTAACACTGATTGAATCAAAGAAAATGGATGTAACGCAGATGAGTATTGCAGCAGTGACTGCTGATTTCATTTCATACGTCGCATCCCTTAAAGAAAATAAAACACACGTATCTCCTCGTGTGCTTGCTGATTTTCTTTCAGTCGCAGCACACTTGTTGGTATTAAAATCAAAAGCACTCCTTCCTCGTCTTACACTAGAAGATGAAGAAGGTGAGGTGTTTGATCTAGAACATCGTCTTGAGGTGTATAAAGCATGTAAGAGTATCTTTGATACCCTTGAGCATGCATGGAGTAGCTCTTCTCGATCATATGCTCGAGAATTTCTTTCCTCACAGACTCCGATGTTTTATCCTCCTCCATCGTGTCGAGTTGAAACACTCCAAGATGCTCTTGCACAGGTACTGGGGAATGCTGCTTCATTCATTGAAGAAACACATGCTGTTCATAAACATGTGATTAGTTTAGAGAGTAAGATAGAGGAACTTTCTGAAAAGATATTTTCTGGAGGAGCATTCTCATTTGCTTCGGTATCGGGGAATAAACCACGAGAAGAGGTGGTTGTTTTGTTTCTTGCACTTCTGCATATTCTCCGAGATCAGGCATTTTTTGTAAAACAGGCTGAGACGTTTGGAGATATTCAGATTCACAAGGAAGAGAGTTGAGTTTTTAAGGGGAATTGATATCCTGTCACTATGTCCTATATACCATCTGATACTATACTTTCTCAACTTGAAGCACTTTTGTTTCTTCAAGGAGATATTCTTTCATACAAAAAGATTGCATCACTTCTTTCTTTGAGTGATGAAGAGGTGGTAGCTGCGTGTAGTGCACTAGAGGATCTTCTTTCTAATGAGAAGCGAGGACTGATGTTGGTGCGTACACAGGAAGGATGTCAACTTGCTACAAAATCTTCTCATGCTGATTTAGTTGAATCATTTTTAAAAGAAGATATAAAAGAGGAACTTACTCCTGCAACAACAGAAACATTATCACTGATTGCATACTTTGGTCCTATCACACGAAGTGATGTTGATTATATCCGTGGGGTTAATTCAACCTTTACTATTCGAACGCTTTTGATGCGAGGATTAATTGAAAAGGTAGGTCAGGAGGGTCATTCCTATGTTTATCGTGTAAGTGCTGATTTTCTTAAAACACTCGGAGTGTCTTCTGAAAAAGAACTTCCCCAGTATGAATCATATAGAGAGCTTCACAAGAAACTATTTGAACAAGAAGAAACTTCTAAAGAACAATCCGATGAATCATAAACACCAGACACTTATTCTTGTGGGGATCATTCTTATCTCTACCTATGTGGTGGGACAGTTTTCTTCTGGACAGCCTGTTATTGATGAAACAAAGGGTATTGAACAAGAGATGCAGGATACTCTCATTGCTCCCGATACGTCTCTTGCCCTTGTTGAATATGATGTCCTTGATGATACGACATCAGTAGAAAAGTCTTTGGTTCCTTTTGAGAAAGAATCTGATACAACGTCATGTCGTGCTTCTGCACGTATTGCCCATGTTGAGAACCTCTCAACGGGGAATGTAGCATATACCAAAAATGCATTTATCAGATGGCCTATTGCGTCTATTACAAAATTAATGAGTGCAACGATTGCTGATGATCTTCTCTCTGCAACAAGTACGATTACGGTTACCCAAGAGATGATTGAGAGGACAGAAGGATATGCATCGTTTGATGCTGGAGAGACGTATTCTGTGACTGGCCTTATTGCTGCGATGCTTGTGTTTTCAAGTAATGATGCTGCCTTTGCTCTTGCGAATGAGGTGGGGGAAGATGTTTTTGTTGCAGCGATGAATACAAAAGCACAGGAGTTAGGGATGTCAGAGACACGCTTTAGTGAACCTTCGGGGCTTTCGTATTTAAATCAATCAACAGCACAAGATGTGGTAAAGTTGCTTAGCTATCTCTATCGTCAAAAACCAGAATTGATTGATTATACGAGGACGAAGCGTGTGTACCTTGAAGAGTATGAGAGTGGACGACGATTTACCTTTAGTAACATCAATTCATTTGCTGGTCAAAGAAACTTTCTTGGAGGGAAGACAGGATTCATTGATGAGTCAGGAGGAAACTTGGTAACACTCTTTGATACCTCCAAAGGACCTATTGCAGTTATCGTATTTTCAAGTCCTGATCGTTTTAAAGACATCTCAACCCTTCGTAGTTGTTACGAATAGTTGTCTGAGTGGAGCGTGATTTGGTATAGTAGATATATGCTTACATTCCAGGTTATTCGTATACTTATTTTAACAGGCATTTCTTTTTTTGTTGCGCTCTTTATTACCCCTTCCCTTACTCGTCTTTTGTCACGCGTTAAAGCAGGAAAGCAGATACGCGATAAAAGTGATGCACCAATATTTTATAGTATGCATCAGAAAAAAGAGGGGACTCCAACGATGGGAGGTATCCTTATCTGGTTTACTGTTCTTGGACTTGCAGCACTCTTCTTTGTGCTGTTTTTACTTTTTGATGGGCAGTGGGATTTTTTCAATATTGTTGATCGTGCACAAACCTATCTACCTATTTTTGCAATGTTAATTGCTGCACTTATTGGACTTGCTGATGATATCCTTGGTGTTCTTAAAATTGGTCCTAAAGGAGGAGGAATTTCTATGAAGGGAAAGATAGGGCTCTATGCGGTTATTGGTACGATTGGAGCACTGTGGTTTTATTTCAAACTTGGATGGACAACACTCTATATTCCATTTGCTGGATATCTTGAAATTAATGGATGGTATATTCCTATCTTTATTTTTATTATTACTGCGACTGCATTCTCTGCCAATGAAACTGATGGACTTGATGGACTTTTGGCGGGGACATCATTGTTTTCGTTTGCTTCACTTGCAGTTGTATCATTTGCACTTGAACGATATGAGTTAGCTGCATTCTCAGCAATGGTGATTGGAGCGCTTTTAGCGTTTTTATGGTTTAACATTTATCCTGCTCGATTTTTCATGGGAGATACGGGAGCTATGGCGCTGGGAATTACCATGGGGGTTATTGCGCTCCTTACCAATACCGTACTTTTTCTTCCTCTCTTTGCTCCTATTCTTGTTATTGAATCACTCTCAGTTATTATTCAAATGTTTTCAAAGAAAGTTTTTAAGAGAAAGATATTTCTTTCCACTCCTATTCATCATCACTTTGAAGCGTTGGGATGGCATGAGACACGGGTAACGATGCGTTTTTGGATTATTACCGTTGTGGCTAATGGAATTGGTCTTGTGATCTTCTTTCTTTCACGTATGAGTTCATAACTATGATACGACTTTTTAAAAATGTACGCGTTGTTGATGGAACAGGAGGAGCTATCATCCAAGGGGATGTACTTGTGCGAGATGATACTATTATGGCGGTAGGGAGTTTTCCTTCGTACCGTGCCGATGAAGTTATTTATGGACATGAGGGATATCTTACCCCTGGATTTATCGATCCTCATGTTAATTCTGACAAATACCTTACAATATTTTCTTCACCTGAAGCGAGTGATTTTCTTAAACAAGGAGTGACCAGTGGTATTATGGGACACTGTGGATTTTCTCTTGCCCCACTTCTCTATGATGATCTGCTTTCTCATGCAAGATGGAGTAAAGATGCATTAAATATCAGCTGGAAGAGTATTGGGGAGTTTCTTTCTATGCTTGATAGTATGCATGTAGGGATTAATATTGGTACCTTGGTGGGACATCACATGTTACGAGATAGTATCGTTCATAATCCTGAGATGTTTTCAAAATTGAGTGCCAATGAGTTGCGTATTGCACGTTCTCTGCTTACCTCATCTCTTGATGAAGGAGCACTTGGATTTTCTTTGGGACTTGGATACAAACCATATACTGATACTTCATACTATGAAGCTCGAGCACTGTGTGATGTTGCTTCGGGGAAGAAACGTGTGTGTGGAGTGCATCTTCGTAATGAAAAGGAAGATGTTGAAACATCAATACAGGAAGTTATTCGTTTGTCTCGTGATACTTCAGCACAGATGGTAGTGAGTCATTTTCGTCCCTTTAAGGGATTTGAAAGTTCTTTTGAGCGAGCACGAGATCTTCTTGTGGGTGCATTTGAAAAAGAACATATTTTTGCAAGTATTAATCCATTTCCACATAGCTCAGTGGGGATTGATGAGATTCTTCCTCCAGATCTTCATGATGATGATCGAGGAGCATTTGTTCATCGACTTAAAGATGAAACATTTGCAAAGAAAGTTGAACGGTATTTCCCTCCTATTGATGCCGATACGACATATATTGTTTCAGTTCCTCATATGGATTTTCTTAATGGTGTTCCTCTTTACAACTTTGCAAAAGAACGAGAGTTGAGTACTGCAGGAGCGTTGGTTGAGTTGATGCGCATTAGTCGTCTTAAAGCAGTAATGCTCTATGAGAACCTTTCTCAGGATCATATTGATGATATGCTTTTTTCTCCTTATACCTTGATTGCATCAAATAGTCCTCATATTGATTCTATTCGTATGCATAAGCCACCACGAGCGTATGCAACGTTTTCAGGGTATCTTGCAAAGGCTCAGGAACGGGGAGAGGCTCTTGAAGAGGTAATCTACAAGGTTACAGGACTTCCTGCACGTCTGTATCGTCTTTCACGACGTGGTGTTATCAAGAGTGGTGCTCGAGCTGATCTTGTTCTGTTTTCACGAGATATGAAGGTTCAGAAAGTATATGTAAATGGAGAGTGTGTGGTAGAGGAGGGGAATTATATTGGAAAGGAAGGAATGGGAAGAGTACTTGAATCATCATGAGATTATTTTCTCAAAAACTTCGGATACTTGGACATGCTCCTGATGGTGCATTTCTTTTTGCTATTCTTTTTTTAGTGGTAGGAGGACTCTTTGCGCTTGCTTCTGCATCATCTGATATTGCTGCAATTCGATATGGTACTCCTTCCTATTTTCTTCTAGGACAGATTCTTAAAGGATTGCTTCCTGGAATTGTTGGATTTTTTATTGGGTATGTTGTGTATTATCGACGATGGAAACGAGTTTCCTTTTTCCTCTTTGCACTTAATATTGTACTACTTCTTTTGGTATTTACTCCCTTTGGCTATGCAGCCAAAGGGTCACATCGATGGATTGAATTGGGGCCTCTTTCATTTCAACCCTCTGAGCTTTTAAAGATTACTTTTGTACTTTATCTTGCATCACTTTTTTCAAGTACTCATGTTCGTTCTATGAAAGGTTCTTGGAAAATGGCACTTGTCTTTATGGGGTTAAGTGCATTAGTGGGGGGACTTATCTTTCTTCAGCCTGCAACAACAATGGCGGTAGTGATTTTGTCTTCAGGGTTTATTATGTTTGTCTTTAGTGGTGCACGAGCAAAACATATTATTTCAGTACTTGTGCTTGCTGGGGTTGTTGTTGGATCTCTTGTTGCTTTGACTCCGTATCGATTTGATCGGTTCGTGCCGTTTTGGAATCAGATTATTGCCATACCGTTTCCTTCACTTGCTATTGATGATATTGAAGTTGATTCATTTCATGTGAATCAGTCTCGTATCTCTATTGGTGCAGGAGGAATTAGTGGTGTGGGGTTTGGAGAATCAACGAGTAAATATAGCGTGCTTCCAGAACCAATGGGGGACAGTATTTTTTCTGTTATCGCTGAAGAGTTTGGATTTATCGGATCGATGGTGGTAATGGTGCTCTATGGCATTGTGTTTTGGCGAGGAACTGACATTGTTAAAAAGAGTCGTGATGATTTTGCTCGGTTGGTAACACTTGGATTTGTGAGTATTATTACCATACAAACACTGATTCATATTGGAGCAAATAGTGGAATTGTTCCCTTTACTGGGATTCCACTTCCGTTTGTAAGTTATGGAGGAACAGCGCTTGCTATCTCTTTGACTATGATTGGTGTGATTGCTAACATATCCAGACACACAGGGAAACATTCATCGTTATAATATGAAACAACAAGATACTCGTATTGTCGTATGTGGTGGGGGAACAGGGGGGCACATCTACCCACTTCTTTCTGTTATCGATGAGATAAAGCGAATTGCCTCAGATGCGTCACTTTTCTACGTTGGAGCAAAGAGTACTTATGGAGCTGAGTTTGTTTCTCGGGGAGTGGCGGTAAAGACAATTGGTGCGGTGAAACTTCGTCGTTATTTTTCTTTACTTAACATTATTGATATCATTCGGTTTCCATTCGTATTTCTTCATGCACTCTGGCATCTCTTTTGGATTATGCCCGATGCTGTGTTTTCAAAAGGAGGGACAAGTTCACTTCCGGTAGTTTGTGCAGCGTGGCTCTTTCGTATTCCTTTGGTGGTACACGAGTCCGACTCTCTTCCAGGGTTAAGTAATAGCATTGCATTTCGTGTGGCTGCTCGTATCGGTCTTGCATTTCAAAAGACACGTGATCTTGTTTCAGGGTCCCATGTTGCTGTTGTGGGAAATCCAATTCGTTCATTTCTTTTACGGAGTGATGAGGATATTAAAAAACCACAGGCACAGAAATTATTTGGATTTTCAGCTGACCTTCCTCTCATTCTTATCCTAGGAGGATCACAAGGATCAGTTCGTATCAATCAATTTCTCTTAGATATTGCTCCAGAACTTGTTGAGAACTATCAGATACTCCATCAGACAGGAGCAGATCATTTTGAACGATTTAAAAGAGAGCTTTTAGTGACACTGAAAGATCTTTCTCCTCAGAAACGTGATCGGTATCATGTTATTAATTTCTTTTCAAAAGATTTAAAGGAAGCACTTATTGCAAGTGATTGTGCAGTGACACGTGCAGGGAGTGGAACGTTACATGAGCTTGCCTACTATCATATCCCTTCTCTTATCATTCCTCTTGAAGAGTCTGCTCGATCACATCAAACATACAATGCCTATGAATTTGCAGAACGGTTCAAAGACACCTTTCGTGTCATTGAGGAGGGGAATTTATCCGATTCTATCTTTTTTTCTCAGTTAGAGAAGCTTTTGAAGCAAAAGGGGACTGAGAGAGCTCCACTGGTAGAGGATACTACAGCACGTATACTTGCCTCAGAGATCGTTTCAATCGCACGAGGATAGAGGGCTATTTCATTTGTTTTTAGCTATTTTTGGGGGTATACTTATGATGTATGAATAGGCCTGTTCGTGTACGAATTGCCCCTTCTCCTACTGGATATCTCCATTTAGGGACCGTTCGTACCGCATTATTTAACTACTTATTTGCCAAACAACATGATGGCCAATTTGTTGTGCGTATTGAAGATACTGATCGGGGACGTTCCCTTCCTATCTATGAACAGGATATTCTAGAAGGGTTAAAGGACATCAATCTTGCCTGGGATGAGGGGCCTGATATTGGAGGTCCTCATGGTCCATATCGTCAGAGCGAGAGAGGAGAAATCTATGAGCGGTATACAAAAAAACTTCTTGATGAGAAAAAAGCATACTGGTGTTTTTGTTCAAAAGAAGATCTTGATGCTGAGAGAAAAGCTATGTTAGCTCAGGGACTTTTTCCTAAGTATAGTGGAAGGTGTCGTTCTCTTCCTCGAGAAGATGCAGAAAAGAAACGAGCAGCAGGAGAAAAAGCAGTCTTACGTTTATATGTATCTGATGGACGAACGGTATCTTTTTCTGATCTTATCCGTGGAGAGGTAAGTGTGAAGAGTGGCTCTATTGGAGATTTTGTTATCGCAAAAAGTGAGAAAGAACTTCTCTACAACCTTGCTGTTGTTATTGATGATTATGAAATGGAGATATCACATGTGATTCGTGGAGAAGATCATATTTCAAATACACCACGACAAATCCTTATTCATGAGGCATTGGGGATTGAGCCTCCTGTCTATGCACATCTTCCTCTTATTCTCTCACCTGACAAGAGTAAATTATCTAAGCGAGCCTTAGAGACATCGTTTCGAGAATACCTGTCTCAGGGGTATTTACCCCAAGCCCTTGTTAACTTCCTTGTGTTGTTAGGGTGGCATCCTGATGATGAACAGGAAATCTTTTCATTGGATGAAATGATACAGGAGTTTAGTCTTAAACGGGTAAGTAAGAGTGGTGCAGTGTTTTCACTTGATAAGTTGGAATGGTTTAATGCTCACTATATTAAACATCTTCCCTTTAAAGAACTTCTTGAAGTACTCTGGGATTTTATTCCTCCTGTGTGGAAGGAACAAAAAGAGCGTGTTGAAAAGATTCTTGCTATAGAAAGGACACGCCTTAAAACCTTGTCTGAATTTGAAAAACTCGCATCATTTTTCTTTGTTCCAGAAGAGTATGATACAGAACTTCTTGTATGGCAGAAAATGAACCTAGAAGAAGTGAAAGAAAAGCTCACTGCGGTACTAGGTCTCCTTGCGAATGTATCAGTATTTGATATTGAGACACTTGAGGCTGCGCTTATGCCCTATGCTCAGGAGCAGGGGAGGGGTGAGGTGCTCTGGCCACTTCGTGTTGCACTTTCTGGACGAAAGAAATCTCCAAGTCCTTTTGAGATTATGAGTGTGCTTGGGAAAGAAGAAACGATAAAGCGCATTACCCGTGCCTGTGAAAAAATAGATGCTTATGAAACAGCAACATAATATACAAAGATTTTTTATTATACTACAGATATGTGCACTCCTCGCTGGGGGTGTTTCATTTGTGTCTGCTGATGAAGCTCTTGATGCACAGATTCGAGAAAAGAACCAAGAGTTACAGGAAATTCAACAACAAATTCTTCAACAGCAACAACTTTTAGAGCAGACGCAACGAGAGAAACGAACTGTTGAAACTGAATTGAGTCGTGTAAACGCACAGATTCGACAGATTGATTTGGGAATTCGTTCAAGTCGTTTAACAGTTGATAAGCTTGATCTTGAAATCTCTTCTCTTCAAGAAGAACTGGTAAAAGCTCAAGAATCTATTAACCAAAAAGCAGAAACGGTGACTGATGTGTTACGACAGGTACAAGAACGTGATACTGATAGTATGTTGGTAGTACTTTTAAAACACAACAGTCTTTCCGAGAGTTTATTTGAAATGCAGGCACTCAGTGATCTTAATGTGAATCTTTTAGGGCGCATTGCTGAGCTTGAGGAGGCTCAGCGGAATCTTTCACGTGTTCTTGAAGATGCAACAGAGGCACGACGCAAGAAATCTATTGAACAGGCAACACTTGAAAACAAACGTGTTATATCAGAAGAACTTCAAGGAGAAAAAAAACAGATCCTTTCTCTTACTGAAAGCCAAGAACAAGCCTTTGAGAAGAATCTCAGTGAACTTGAGGAACGTCAACTTGAAATTGCTCAAGAGATTGTAGAGATTGAATCTCGTCTTCAAAATCAAATTGACTTTACGACACTTCCAGATAAACTTCCTGGCCTCTTGGCAAATCCTGTTCCTGAGCGTTATACCATTACACAGCTCTATGGAAGAACACCTGATGCTGTTCGTTTTTATAAGAGTGGTTTTCATAACGGTATTGACCTTGCCGCTCCTGTAGGGACAAAGATTGTTGCTGCTGAGGATGGTGTTGTGCTTGCTGCTGCGAATCAAGATCTCTATTGTCGACGAGGTGCGTATGGAAAGTTTGTTTTAATACAGCACCCAACACTTGGTCTTGCTACTCTGTATGCTCATCTTTCATATATTTCAGTTAAAAAAGGGGATATAGTCAAGAGAGGGGATTTGATAGGGAATATGGGGAACACAGGACTTTCAACAGGATCGCATCTTCATTTTACCTTGTATGATGCAGCAACGGTTGAAGTGAGAGCATCTCAGTACTGTGGTCCTGAAATGCCATACGGAGGTTCTATTGATCCACGTAATTATGTGTTATTCTAAATAAGTAATATATTTCATATGGAAACCCTTATACAAATACTGTTGAGTCCGATAAAAACCTTTCTTGAGGAGAATGGTCTATGGGATGATATGGTAAACCTTTACCATAAGGCAGAAGGCGTTGTAGAGGCTATTAGTGGATGGTTTGGAGTTGAGACATCTGGAGACTCTGATCTATGGGGGTTTATTGTAGGATTTTTTAAACTTCTCTTCCAGATTGTTGTGACCGTCTTTAACGTTATTATTGACCTGATTAATTGGGTATTGGGGCTCTTTTAAAGCACTCCTCTTGAAACAGTATATATAGATGTCGCAAAACATATATTGTGCGACACATAGTTATTCTTTTACTCTCTACTCCCCTTTGTTTTTAGGGGAGTTTTTTATAGTGTGATCTTTGTAATATCTTCTACACATATCCATGCGGCACCAATTCCAAATCCTTTCTTGGTAATATGAAATGGTTTTGAAATCTTTTTAGGATGGGTGAGGGTAAGAAGAACACAGTAGCGGGGTAGTCTCCCCCACTCTTTGGGGGTAGTCTTGGTGAGACAGGCATCTTTTGCGTATCTATCAAGAATATCTTGTAATTCTTGAGGGGTATGTATTTCATATTGTGTGACGTTGGATATTGTTGCCTGTGCTGTTATCTTTTCTCCTGCATTTTTGAAATAAATAGTCTCCCCTTTTTAATACTCTATTCCAGGGGGCTCTTTTTGTTTAATACCATCGTGACTCCACCTTCTTTTCTTTTGAAAGTATTTTTGGAATGAGTCCCCATGATTTTTTCATGATGGCAATATGATCCATGTCTTTATGTTATAATTGTACATATGGCAAAACAAGATCCACGAGTATTCATGGAAGAGTCAGGATATGATATCAATGGTATTTGGTATCCTCGTGTTACTTCTATTGTAGGGATAAAAGCAAAACCAGCGTTGTATCGTTTTTATGGTGAGTTAAAAAGTTTTGATGAGGGTGAAAAGATAAAAGAGAAGTCAGCCACCGAAGGTACTCTTATTCATGATACCGTTGAAGATTTATTAATTGGAAAAGATGTTGCTGTCAATCCTTCAGTTGCTCCTGCTATTGAAGCATTTCAGAAATTTACTGAAACAACACATATCTTTGCTGATAAGGACTATATTGAGAAACGTATTGCACATACTACTGAACGCTATGCAGGGACTGTTGATGCCCTCGCCCTTATTGATGGCAAGTTTGGTGTCCTTGATATAAAAACATCTCAAGCTATTTATCGAGACTACAATCTTCAAACAGCAGCCTATATTGCTGCCCTTATCGATGAGCTCCCTACATTACAGACACGCTGGATACTTCGTATTGATCAGCATCAGGTGTGCTTAGAGTGTGGAGCAAAGAAACGTATGAAAGGTGGACGAGAGAAGATACGACTCCCCTGGCAGTACAGAGAAAAGGCTCGTGCTCAGAATTGTGAACATCGCTGGGATGATCTTATTGGGGAAATTGAATTACAAGAATTTCCTTTTTGGCGCAGTGATTATCAAGCATTCTTGGGTGCAAAGAAGCTCTGGGAGTGGGAGTATGAAGAGGTTCTTAAAACAATTGGGTATCTTCTATAGGGAGATACTGTTGAATAATGAGTGGTCCTGGATTTTCTTTTCCAAGAAGGTATCCAAGAATAAATGTTATAAAAAAGAGAAGAAACAGAATAAGTACAAGAATAACAATCTTTTTGTTCATAAGTCTTTAAAAACGTATGTACTTGTCCCAGTACTGATAGAGCTCTCCTGTTGAGATAATGTCTCGTGCATTGTATTCAGCAATATCAGCACTCTTTCCTTCTTTAAACAGATTCCATACATCGTTTCCATCAACGCCAGCTTCTTTAGGGCTTTCTATTCCAAATGCTTTAGTCCACATATGGAGTGGAAATTTTCTTCGTACTGATCCATAGAAGGTAAGTTGATCAAGGAGATCGATATGAATAGCATTCCCAGGTTGGTATGAGGTGTATCGATTAGACATAAGATTTTTTGATGGTCGCATACCATGGATGGCTGATCGTACCATCATATAGGGAACATCAAATCCCCTTCCATTAAACGAAATAAATTCATCGTACTGTTTTGCAATATCCCAAAACATTTTTAAAATATCTTTCTCACTCCCCTCTTGTATATCAAGCCCTTGAGATGTTTGTTTGGGAAGGGTTACTCCTTCCTTTGTTTGTATAAAAATAGCTCCTTTTTGTGTTTCTGGGTTTAAAACTCCAATTGCAACAATTTCTCCAGTGAGAGGATAAAAGCCTGTTTGCTCTTTAATAAGCTCTTTTTCTTCCTCGCTTTCAGCAAATTTGACAAGGTATTCTTGTGAGATTTCATCGAGCTCATTGAACTCTGTTCCTATGGTTTCAATATCGAATACAAGTGATGCTGTTGACATATAAAATCAGTATATACTATAATGAGGCGTATTGAAAATATAGTATATTTCTAAGTTATGGCACATACGAAACAGCTCGGTTCGACGAGGAATGGACGAGATTCACGTTCAAAACGACTTGGAGTGAAACGTCAACACGGGCAAAAAGTGAATACAGGAGAGATTCTTATTAGGCAACGAGGCACTCGGTATCTTTTTGGTACTAACGTACGACGTGGAGCTGATGATACTCTGTATGCATCTACAGCTGGAGTTGTTGCTTTTAAGACGGTAAAGAAAGAAACGTTTAATGGAAAGATTCGATACGCAACAATGGTAGATGTTGTTCCTCAGACTTCATAAGTGAGTGTTTGAAAAGAAATAAGAAGAGATGGAATAATCCATCTCTTTTTTTATTCTTTTTCTATGGTGATAGAAAGAGAAAGAGGAGTGATATAGTCCTCTCTTCCTATGCGGAGTGGGATCTCATGCTCTCCTAATTCCTTTATCGGTTTTATATCGATGTGTACATCTTTTTCTCCAAACGATGTGTCTTGTGAAGAAAGAAACGTTGCAACTTTCTTTTTTATATCTTCTCCATGAAGTGAGGTGAAGAGTTCTCCCCCCTCCCCTCCTTTGAGAGTAAATACAAATGATTCATTCTTTAATTTTTTTGCGAGTGTTTGGATATGAGCAGCTTTTGTATCATGCTCTTGTTTCTTTTCTTGCTGTATTTTTTCAAAGCGAGCGATAAGGTCAGGAGTCGCTATTTTTGCTTTTCCTTTAAGGATGAGAGCATTTTTTGCATATCCTGGTGATACATCAACAATATCTCCTTTATTTCCTAATTTTTCTATATGGGTGAGAAGTTGTATTTTCATGGTGTTACTGAGTTATTTTTTGGTTAAGTGTATCGACAGCTTTTTTGATCCATGAATCAGTTCCAGCGGTATAGGTGGGGGTTGTTGGATCTTGGGTTGCGTCTTTTTCAAGGGTAATGTCTGGGGTGATACCATTCCCATCAATCTGATGTCCTTGAGGAGTGAGCCAATGAGCTATGGTTACTTTTACCATTGCTTTTCCACTGAGTGGAACAAGTTCTTGGACTGTTCCTTTCCCAAATGATGTTTCTCCTATGATAGTCGCATTATTTTGTTCTTTGAGGGCTCCTGCAACAATTTCTGATGCTGATGCTGATCCTTTGTTGATAAGGATGGTGATGGGTTTTGAGGAAAGGAGTGAGGGTCCTTGGGAAGTAAATGTTTGTGTTGCAAGGGGTTCTCTGAATTCTTCTTGTACGATAACCTCTCCTTTTTCAACAAACCATCCTCCAATAAAGGTTGCGGCATGAAGGTATCCTCCTGGATTATTTCTTAAATCAAGCACAATTCCTTTTGAGCCGTAGAGAAGTGCTTTGAGGGCTGCTTGTTGAAATTCAAATGGTGATTGTTCGTAGAAATTATAGATACGGATATAGGCGATATCTCCGTTTTCATCTTCATCTCCTTCTCTATTGAGACGTTTAAAATCAAGTGTAGGAAGATCGATACGTGCTCGTGTAATGGTAATATCTTTTTCTCCTTCTCCCTCTCTAAAGATACTTAGGACAACATCTGTTCCTATTTCTCCTCGAATCTTCTGTACTGCTTGAGCTGTGTTAAGTCCTCGTGTTGTTTCCCCGTCAATTTCAAGGATATAGTCCCCTGCTTGTATACCTGCTTTTTCTGCAGGGGTATTTGCAAGAGGAGCAACGATGATAAGTTGTCTGTTTTCATCAAGTCCAATCTCTGCTCCAATGCCACTAAAGTGTCCTTCTATTTCATTGGTGAATTCTTGTGCATCTTCTGGAGGGAAGAATACAGAATTTTGGTCTCCGAGGGATGCAACGAGTCCTTGGATTGCTCCATAGACAAGCGCTTGATTGTCATCTACTTTTTCAGATGATACATATTTCGATTTAAGAACATTCCATGTTTCCCAGAAAAGGTTAAAATCTGCAACATCCTCTTCGTGTTCGAGGTTTGCTACTCCTGAAATTTCTATGTTCTTTGTTTGTTCAAATCCACTTTTAAATCCAAGTGTGTAGACAAGAAAAAGGACTCCGATGGCAATGACTATGGAGACACCAATAATTCCTATTCTTTTTATACTCTGCATCTGTTTCATAGGGTTCTGTTGAAAAAGTGTATCATAGCGGTGGTAAAAAATATAGGCCTTTTTGCTTCTTTTTTGTATAATAGATGCATATGCATACTAATCCGTGGACGCTTGATCAGGGACATATTTTTTCTCACTACAAGACAGGAGAAAAAGGGCTTCTAGAATCTCAGGTTGATGAGCGACGAAGCACGTATGGAAAGAATGTTATCAAGACAAAACGTCAACGAGGACCACTACAGATATTTCTCTCTCAGTTTAAAAGTCCTCTTATCTTTATTCTTATTATTGCTGGGATTGTAACACTTTTTTTAAGGGAGTGGATCGATGCGTGTGTTATCTTTCTTGCCATCTTTGTGAATGCAGCACTTGGATTTTATCAAGAGTCACGTGCAGAAAAATCACTTGAACTTCTTAAATCATATGTGAATGACAGGGCTCGTGTTATTCGAGATGGTGTTGAGATAGAGATTGATGCACGAGAATTAGTTGTTGGGGATCTTTTACATCTTTCTTACGGGTCTCGTGTTCCTGCTGATGCTCGCATTCTTTCATGTAAAGATTTTTCTGTTGATGAGTCTATCCTTACAGGAGAATCTCTTACAATTACCAAACAAAGTACTTCACTTCCTGCTGCCACTCCCCTTCCTGAACGAACGAATATGGTGTTCAGTGGCACATTAATTACTGAAGGATATGCAACAGCTATTGTTACTGCGGTAGGAGAACATACAGAATTTGGATCACTTGCTTCATTGGTATCAGAGACAGAGCGAGCCCAAACACCCCTGCAAAAGTCTGTTGGTCGTCTTGCCCGTTTTATCGCTATCTTTTTTATACTTTTTGTTATTGTTATTTTTGCTCTTGGAGTATGGAGGGGTGAGTCTATTGTTGATATGTTTGTTCTTTCTGCTGCTGTTGCGGTTGGTGCTATCCCTGAAGCACTTCCTATTGCACTTACTGTTGTGTTAACTATCGGTGTTGAGCGCATTGCTCGTCGGAAAGGTATTATGAGAAATCTTTCTGCTGCTGAAACGTTAGGGTCTACCACACTTATTATGACTGACAAGACAGGAACCCTTACCGAAGGAAATCTTCAGTTCTTGGCGTCTCGTTCCTATGCTAACGCGTATTCTGATGTCCAGATGCTTCGGTTAGCTTCATATAATACTGATGTATTTGTTGAACACAGGAATCGTCCTCTTTTAGAATGGAATGTAACGGGGAAACCTTTAGAAGTAGGAGTTATTCGTGCCCTTATCAAACAGAATGATCATACGTTTCTTGGGGAGTATGTTTCTTCTGATGCATTTCGTGTCATTCTCCCATTTAACTCAACAAACAAGTTTTCTGTTTCAGTGTATGAGGCAACTTCTCAGAAGTGGATTGAGGGGATCGATTCTTCTCTTGTGTTTGTGGGAGCTCCTGATATTCTTTTGGGAAAATCATCACTACAAGGTAAAGAAAAAGCATTAATTGAGAAAGAAATCGAAGCGTTGAGTAGTGAAGGGAAACGTATCTTAGGGGTCGGAATACATACGCTCCCCTCCTCTCTTGATCCTACAAAAGTACGTGATATAGAGGGTATTACATTTGTGGGGTTATTGTTGTTTCATGATCCGGTTAGAGAAAGTGTTCCCGCTTCTATTGCTGATATGGAGAAACACTATGGGATTCGTGTTGTTATGGCAACAGGAGATCTTCCAGGGACAGCGCTTGCTGTTGCGCATCAGTTAGGATGGGATGTTGATGCTTCTTCTGTGATGACAGGAAAAGAAGTTACCCTTCTTTCTGATGAGGAATTATTAATGAGACTTCCCTCTATACGTGTGTTTGCTCGCGTTACTCCTCAGGATAAGTTGCGCATTGGGCTTTTATACAAACAACAAGGAGAAATTGTTGGTATGACGGGAGATGGGGTGAATGATGCTCCATCTCTTAAGGCTGTTGATATTGGTATTGCGGTAGGGTCAGGAAGTGATGTAAGTAAAGATGTTGCTGATTTAGTGTTACTTGATGATAATTTTACTACCATTGTGTCTGCTATTGAGGAAGGAAAACGTGTTCTTGCCAACATGAAAAAATCTTTTGTCTATCTCATGTCTAATTCTCTTGATGAGGTAGCCCTTATTGGACTAAGCTTATTTGCAGGACTTCCTCTCCCCCTTAGTGCGCTTCAGATTATTTGGGTTAATTTCTTTACTGGAAGTATTCCCTCTCTTTCATTTGCCTTTGATTCAATCATTGATACACAAAAGAACCCTAAAAAAACACAAGGAAATATTCTTGATGGTGAGGTGAGGTTTTTAGTGTTAGGGATTGGTGTACTTACCTCACTTCTTCTTTTTGCTATCTATTGGGTACTTCTTGATCATGGATATGATGAAACCATTGTTCGATCATTTATTTTTACTTGTTTCTCTTCGTATATTTTGTTTGGAGCTTTTTCATTTAGGAGTCTCAAAAAACCTCTTTTCTCGTACAATATCTTTTCGAATACATTACTTAACATAGGAGTGGGAATTGGTATTCTTCTTATTATTGGCTCACTCTACGTTCCTTTTCTCGCATCTCTTTTTGGTGTGGTTCCCCTTTCTCTTCCATGGATTGGTGGAGTGATACTGTGGGGTATTGTTTCAGTCTTTCTTATCGAAAGTGCCAAGTGGATGTATCGAAATCGATAGTTGTCAGACCTTTTGTTCTGTTGTATTCTTTTTTATATGATAGACAAGAAAGAATATAGCGATCTTTTGCATGCACGAAAAAAAGAAAGTAGAGTGTATCAATCATTTCAGGCAACAGCACTTGCTCTTGCTGAGATTCTTGAAGACAAAGAACACGTGTCGTTGTACATGAGGCTTGCCAAGAAATATAACAATCAGGATTTGATACGTATTGCCAAAACAGTTGCAGAGAAAAAAGAGATTGAAAACAAAGGAGGGTACTTTATGACTGTCCTTAAAAAAAGTGATTTTTTTAACACGTAGTATGTCATATATCGAAAAAGAAAATCTTCATATGTGGGTAAAAGGAAATCCTCTCCAGGAGGCATTTTTGCGTACCCCTACTCCCCTGTTTGATTTTTCTTCTTCAAGAAAGGAGGATCGAGAAGAACTTATTGCTCATATGGAAAAGATGATGAGAACACATTATGGTGTTGGACTCTCTGCAAATCAGATTGGACTTCCTTTACGTGTTTTTATTGCACGTCTTCCTGGAAGTGGAAGGTCACGATATCAAGGACCACTCTATGTTGTATTTAATCCTTCATTTTCTCACACATCATTCTTAAAAGAATGGGGTGAGGAAGGATGTTTGAGCATTCCCGGTGTCTATGGAGAAGTGAAACGATACAAGAAGGTAACACTTGTAGGGCAAGATGTATCAGGAAAGGATATAGAGATTGCTGCTGATGGATTTTTAGCACGCATTTTTCAACATGAACTTGATCATCTAAATGGTATTCTTTTTACCGATAAAGCACGAAATATTGTAACAAGACATGACTAACATTCCTTATATTTTTTTTGGTACTCCTCGATTTGCTCAGATTGTTCTCTCTGAGCTATGTGAGAAGGGTATGGCTCCTACACATGTTGTGTGTAATCCTGATAGGCCACAGGGACGAAGTGGTATACTTACCCCTCCTCCCGTAAAGGTCTATGCTCAGCAGCAGAATATTCCTGTATTACAACCAGAAAATTCAGAGCAACTTACTGTGATGCTTTCTGAGCTTTCTGTCTCCTATGGCGTTGTTGCTGCTTATAGTATGATCATTCCTTCTTCTGTGCTTTCACTTTTTAAAGCTGTGTTAGGGGTGCATCCTTCCCTCCTTCCTCTCTATAGAGGTTCCTCCCCTATCCAATACGCCCTTCTTGATGGGGTAGAGACAACAGGAGTGAGTATCTATCTTTTAGATAAGAAGATGGATCATGGGCCCCTGATTGCATCAGAGGAGATTGTAGTAACTGATACTGATACTTACAGCTCTCTTGAAGAAAAACTTGCCTCCCTTGGGGGATCTCTTCTTGTATCTTCTTTTCCCTCATTTGTGAAAGGATCTTTGATACCCCAGGAACAGAACCATGAGGATGCAACATATACGAAAAAAATACATACCGATGATGGGTATGTTGACCTTACAAAAGACAATCCAGAAGATGTGTACAGGAAGATACGAGCCTTCTATCCTGAACCTGGGGTCTATACCCTTATTGAAGGAAAACGCACTAAACTTCTCTCAGCCCATAGAGAAGAAAACGGTATTGTTATTGATGCTATTCTTCCTGAAGGGAAGAAAAAAAAAGAGGCACGTATTGAGTTGTGGAAATAATGAGAGTAAGGGTTATAACTTGACCTGTATATAAATATATGTAATAATATATCTATATAGGTCTTTTACATATTTTATATAAAACAAAAGAGGTGGAAAATGAAAAAGTACCAACATTTCACAGTTACTAGTCAAAATATTCAAATTCCTCAGCAAACCTTCAGTAAAAATGAATTTTTCAAAAAAAAATTCATTTGGATGTCAGATAATTTTGGAAAAGACATCCTTCCTGAAATTGAAGAAATTATTACTCCGGCATCTTATGTCCTTACTTCTCTTAAACTAAACAGATCCCTCTCCGACTCTTCTATTAGAAAAATTCTTGGTAAGGATGAGGTTGTATCACTTCATCAGTGGGCGCAAGAAACATGTGCACTGATGGAAGAACAAAGTGAGGGGCAAGCCGGTCCATTGCTCACCGACGGATATGCAAATGTCCGATACGTACAATCTAGCAGTGGGACCATTCTTGCTATAGGTGTGCTCTGGATCGATGGGGTTCGTCAGTGGTATTGTTGCGCATGGGAGTTGGATATAAGCCTTTGGAGTGATGATTGTGGGTTTTTTATTAGAAGTTAGTTTTTCTTCTCTCCTTATATATTCTTCTCTTTTTCCCCTTTATTCTTATACCCCCTTTAGGGGGTATTTTTATTCATCCCAATCAAGTGATCCTGATTTGTATTCTGTGACACGTGTTTCAAAGAAGTTCTTTTCTTTTTTGAGATCTATAATTTCACTCATCCAGGGAAATGGATTTTTTGTGTTATATACCTTTGGAAGTCTAATTCTTTCAAGCCTTCTATCAGCAATATATTTAATGTAGTCATGAATAATATCAGCATTAAGTCCTGCAATTCCTTTTGGAAGAGAATCTTTTGCATAGGCATATTCTAGTGCAACTGCCTTTTTAATATTTTCTACAATGGTATCTTTGAGTTCTTGGTCCCAGGCTTTGGGGTTTTCATCAGCAATGGTATTTATCAGATCACTTCCAAATGCAAGGTGGACTGATTCATCTCGAAGAATAAATTGAAACTGCTCCCCTACCCCTACCATTTTGTTTTGTCGTAAGAGTGAGAGCATCATGGCAAATCCTGCATAAAAGAAAATTCCTTCCATGATAACGTAGTATCCAACAAGATCATGGATAAAGCGTCTAATATCTTCTGGCGTTTTTGTTTCAAATGAAGGATCAAGAATTGATTTTGTCATATTAACAACAAACTCATCCTTCTCTTTGATGCTTGGTATGGTCAGATACATGTTATATACCTCATCAGGATCAAGTCCCAGTGTGTCACAGGTGTAGATAAATGTATCAGTATGGATAGCTTCTTCATAGGCTTGCCTTAAAAGATACTGTCTGCACTCTGGATTGGTTATGTGTTTGTAGATAGCAAGGACGATGTTATTTGCAGTAAGGCTCTCTGCTGTTGAGAAGAATCCTAAGTTCCAGAGAATCATACGCCTCTCATCTTCACTGAGTGCAGTAGGACTTTTCCACATCTCAACATCTTTTTGCATGTTTACCTCTTCGGGGACCCAGTTATTAGCGACACCATCTTTGTAGTGTTTTCGTGCCCAGGTATATTTAATGGGAAGTATTTTATTAGGGTCAGTATTATTACAGTTAAGAATTGTTTTTTTCTCCATAGATGTTTTTTACATTACTCACATGCTTCACATATATTTTCGCTCACAATGACGTTTTGTGGACGAGAGGTATGGTGCTTATTAATATCAATAGTACTTTTTTCTATCGATGATGCTCCAAGCGTTCGTAAATAGTATGTTGTTTTGATTCCTTTCTTCCATGCGGTTTGATAGATGCGTCCAATTTCTGGTCCTGACTGACTTGTGGTAAAGATATTTAACGATTGACTCTGATCGATCCATTTTGATCTTCGGGCAGCATGTTCGATAATCCAGGATGCATCAATCTCAAATACTTCTTTGTAGGTATCTCTGATGTGTTGAGGTATTTCTTCTATCTGTTGAATACTTCCTTCATAGTACTTTATCTTCTCAAGCATGTCTTGGTTCCAGAGATTTTCTTTTTTCAATGCTTCTACAAGGTGTGTGTTAATAACGGTAAACTCTCCACTGAAATTAGACTTAGTATAGAGGTTTTTATATATCGGTTCTATTGAAGGAAGACTTCCTGAGATATTTGCAATAGTTGCTGTTGGAGCTATTGCTAAACAGTTTGAATTACGCATTCCTTGTGTTGCTACCTTCTGTTTGAGCTCATCCCATGGAAGAGAGCTTTCCATGTTCACTTTTAAGGGCTCTGAGCGCTCTTTTTCAAGAAGTTTTAGCGTATCAAGGGGAAATATACCCCTTTCCCATTTAGAGCCTTTATATGTCTCATATGAGCCCTTTTCTTTGGCAAGATTACTTGATCCTTCTATAGCATGATATGAGATATATTCCATGAGGGTATCGGACAGTGTCACCGCTTCATTGCTGTCAAATTTCATATTAAGGAGGTAGAGTGCATCCTGCCACCCCATCATCCCCAGCCCTATGGGTCGATGTTGTATATTTGATTTCTGTGCTTCTGGGGTTGGATAAAAGTTGAGGTTGATAACATTATCAAGCATACGGATAGCGATATGAATTGTTTCTTTAAGATCTTCCCAGTTAAGACTAGAGTCTGTAACGAAGTGAGGAATGTTAAGAGAACCAAGATTACACACTGCCGTTTCTTCTTTTGAAGTGTTGAGCGTTATTTCTGTACAGAGGTTTGAGCTATGGACCACTCCAACATGATCTTGAGGGGATCTAATGTTGCAAGGGTCTTTAAAGGTAATCCAGGGGTGTCCTGTTTCAAAAAGTTGGGTAATCATTTTCCTCCATAACTTTTGAGCAGGAATTTTTTTGTACAATGCGATATTCCCCTTTTCTACTTTCTGTTCGTAGTATTCATAGCGTTCTTTAAATGCAGCTCCATAGAGATGGTGGAGATCTGGGGTTTCGTTAGGAGAAAAGAGTGTCCAGTCTGTATTCTCTGCAACACGTTGCATAAAGAGATCAGGGATCCAATGAGCAGTATTGGTATCATGTGTTCGTCTCCTATCATCCCCTGTGTTTTTTCTCAGCTCAATAAAATCTTCAATATCATAGTGCCAGGTTTCAAGATAGACACAGGTTGCTCCCCTTCTTTTCCCACTTCTGTTAATCGCAGCTGTTGTTGAGTCAACAATTTTTAAAAAAGGAATAACTCCTTGGCTTCCTACATTGGTGCTTTTAATATGAGCACCCGTTGCTCTAATGTTGGTCCAATCATTCCCTATTCCTCCTGACCATTTTGCGAGTTGTGCGTTATCTCCAATTGCTTTAAATATGTGGGTTAGATCATCTTCTACAGTAGTAAGGTAACAAGAACTCATTTGTGGATGAGTTGTTCCTGCATGAAAGAGTGTTGGGGTTGAGGGAAGATAGCTGAGTGATGACATGGTGGCATAGAAGGTTTGGGCCCACCTGTCTTTATCGTTTTCTTCAAGTGCTAGTCCCATAGCAATACGCATCCAGAAGTATTGTGGGAGTTCGTATATCTGTTGTGCATCGTCTTTCATAAAGTATCGGTCATAGAGAGTTTGTGCTCCAAGATACTGAAAGAGTGTGTCACGCTCTGGTGCCAAAGAAGAAGCAAGGGCTTCTAAATCAAATGAGAGAAGTCTTTTGTCATATCGTCCTAGTGTTACTCCTTTTTTGATACTGTCTTTAAATTTTATTCTGTACTGTTGCTCAAAAGTAGCATCATGTGATGCTACGCCTAGGATGCTTTCATAGAGATCATCAAAAAGTACACGGGTGGCGGCGTATGAAAGACCTGGTTCTTGTTCGATTCGTGCTCGAAGAGAGAATATAATGAGCGTTCGTATCTCTGATGCAGGAATATGATGATATACTCCCCTTTTAACTTCATCGATGATATCTGGAATGAGGGAATGGTATGAAGGATCTATTGTTACGGACAGGTATGTATGAAGAATTTCTTTACTAAAAGGTTCTTCTTTTCCTTTTCTTTGTATAAAAAGTTGTTTCTGTTGTATTTGTTTTTCTTTTTCTGCTTCTCGTTTTTGAGTACGTTGCTGTCTATACAGGGTATAGGCATGAGAGACAGTACTATATCCTTTTTCTTCAAGGGTACGCTCTACTTTGTCTTGTACATATTCAACGGTGGGGGTGTCGGTGGTAATAGTTGCTACTACAGCATCAGTAAGGGTAACAAGAAGATCATGAGTGTGGGGAGTGTTTGTTGCCTCAAATGCTTTTCCTATCGCACGAGTTATTTTTTCTTTCTCAAAAGGGACCTTTGCTCCTGTTCTTTTTTGTATGTGTGTGATAGGCATATGTTTTTTATGGGGTTAAAAAACTGCCTCCAGAAAGGTATTTCGTAAAAGCAGTTTTTATGTGTACTGTGTGTCGCGACAAACCCGTTTGTTCTTTATAAGGAGGATCGGACTCTTACCGTTGCGCGTCAGTGATGGAATTACACCACACTTCACTCCTCTAAAGTTCAATTGTTGGTTTAGTATTATGACATACTTTCCACTCTTTTCTGTGGATAACTAGCGGTCGATAATAGTCCATCCATCTGGAACATGACATGGGGTTGGAAATTGTCGTACTTCTCCTGTCCCCTCCTGTTGTGCTGTAACAACAACTTGGATACAGGTTTCATCACTCCCCCACTTTTCTCCTGGTTGTGGGCTATAAAAAGGTATTGGAGTCTGGGATGCCTGAGGTGCTGGTTCTTTTTCACAGATAAGGGAAAGTTCTCCATTCTCAAGAGTGTAGTATTCTGTTGTTATTTCACTATACAGAGATGCTTCTTGAGGAATATTTTCTTGTGGGTTAACAATCAAGAGTGTACTTGCTGGATTGTATTGAATGTCAAAGTAACTTACCAAAGGAATTTGAAGAATGGTTCCATCAACTACATCTACAAATGCATGTCCCTGACAGTTTGTTCCACATCCCCAGCTTGCGATAGCATAAGTTCCTGCAATATCTACTCCCTCTGCTGCTCCTTCACTGATAGCAGTTCGGTAGGTACGAGCTTCAGGATAGGTTTCAAAGTTTACCTCTGCGATAGCTCCACTATAGACTTCTCCTTGAATAGGATAGTCTGAGAACTGTGGGCTACAGGATGCTTGTTGAGACGGTGTTGGGGTCGACTGTTGATCAGTTGGTAATGGAGTTGTTTGATTATCTTGTAGTGATTGGATTACCACATATCCAACTGCGACAAGGATAATAACTCCTAATATAATAATAATGTTTCTCATAGTACTACATAGTATATCATATGTTTTTTATATACAAAAAAGGAGTCTACAATATCGTAGACTCCCTATATTTATGAGGTGATATGCTTTGAAATTTTATGATTCGTTATAATTGCTATCGCCCCTCGGTGATGAGAGCGTAGAATTGGAGCATGAGGATAGGTAATTTCTTCTTCATCGAGCGTCATTACCTTCTTTATTTCCCAAGGGACCTTAGAAGAGAATGTTTCAGGCGCTTCTCCTGTCACATGTATTTTATACATGTAGTAGGTGTAGTCCTGTTTCATTGCTTCGCTTGTTTTTTCAAGCAGCTGTCTTTGTTTGAAAAAATTAAGTCCGGTTTCTTCGTACAGCTCTCTGAGAGCTGTATCTTCCGGATTCTTGTCCAGAACCTTTTCTCGTTTTCCTCCGGGGACAGAAAGAAGATCTCTTTCTGCATTGTTTTTTTGTACAAATACTATACGCATACGGTCTGACGTATGGTATATGAGATATACTCCTGCATACCAATTTTCTTGTGGCATTAGTACCTCCTTTATGTAAATGAACTATTATTTTGTAAATAGATGGTACAATATATGTACATATTTGTCAACTATGAAGAACGAGGAAATCTTTTTGCTGCAGGAGGGTAGATTATTGTTAATGGATGATGTGTACAGTCATGTTTTCGAGCAGGACAGATCTCTCGCCCATAGGTTATGAACTGATAGGTAATATAATTCCATTTGTTAGATGGAACAAGTTCCATAAGATCGCGCTCTATACGAGGAGGATCAGTATAATCGGTAAGATTAAACTTGATAGCGAATCGTCGTACATGAGTATCAACTGCAATCCCCTCGTGTATACCAAATGCATTTGAAAGTACTACGTTAGCTGTTTTGCGTGCAACTCCAGGAAGTGTAAGTAGTTCTTTCATACTACGAGGAACTCTGTTGTTGTATACCGTGTGAATTCGCTTCGCACTCGCAAGAATGTGTTTTGCTTTGTTTTTATAAAATCCTGTTGGTCGTATATCCTTTTCAAATTGTTTTTGAGAAACAGAAAGATAGTTCTTAAAGGTAGGGTATTTTTTAAATAATACACGTGTTACTTCATTTACTTTTTTGTCTGTACACTGTGCTGAGAGCATAACCGCAACAAGAAGTTGCCAGTGCGTTTTATATGCAAGACTTATCTGTACATGCGGGAATAACGCATCAAGCGTTTTTGATATTTTTTTCATTCGTACCAATCGTTCTTTTTCTTTTGTCATGATGTGTATATACTATACCTGCTTGCATAGAGTATAGTATAGTTGACTTGATACTATTTACACAGTATTATATATACTATTGTTTTGTACATTAATAGGAGAATATCATGAGCATGCAAAAGACTGAATCATTTCGAAATTTTTTACTCGAACATCTTGACGTTACTGCATCACAAAATATTGTTTCGAGAAATTCTCTTATCGAACATTCATTTCACTTTGTATTTGATGAAGTGGGAGAATCATTCTCATGGGAACTGTTTCATGCAGCCCTTGTGGTGTATGCAGATACGTTAGAAGGAAAAGTTACGCCAAAAGAAATCGCTTCGTGTCATATGGCATATAGTGCATTTTTAAAAAATCACTCTATGAAGATGATGGTTATGGCTGATCTGTTTCCTCTCCCCTCTGGGAAGAAGCAAGGTCTTCATGTAGTTTTAATTTTCTATCACACATAAGGAGGTAGGTATGAATAATGATCCAATTTTTGACTTCTTTAAAAAACTCCCCCAGGTTATTCCTGGGGTTACTCTTAAGGAAGAAGCTAAAACGATCCTAAGCTCTGATCTTTCTACTGACAATATCATTTTTTCTGTTGATGAATTTAATGATGAGACATGGGAAGAGATAGAGCGAGGGGTAAGAAATATCTTTGAACCAGCTGTTGTTCAAAGAACATTTCCTGCTACTCCTTCATCAACCGATGGAGGAAGAGGGTATATTGTTCGTGCAGATCCCCTTTGGTTTATTACTTTTTCCCGAGCCCTTTCATATAAAAGGGGGAAAACAGAATTGCGTTGCTCAGTGCAGGGTAATAGGATAAGACCGTCTCAATGACGGTCTTATTTTCTGAAACATGTTGTTGTGTGGTCATTAACCATTCCTATCGCTTGCATATGTGCATAGGTGATGGTAGGACCAAAAAATGAAAACCCCCTCTTTTTTAGATTATCTGAGAGTTTTACTGCTTCGTCTATGTATTGAGGATACTGTGTGTGATCTGAGAATGAATGTTTGAGAGGAGTATTGTTTACAAATGACCACATATAAGAAGAAAACGTGCCAAACTCTTTCTGTATTTGTATAAATGCATGAGCATTTTGTATCGTTGCTTCTATCTTCCTTCTATTGCGTATAATGTCTGAATTATTCATAAGTCGCTTTATATCAGCTTCTTTAAACTGAGCAACTTTATAGGGGTCAAAGTGTTTAAATGCCTTTCTGTATCCTTCTCGTTTGTGAAGGATTGTTTTCCAACTCAACCCTGCTTGAGCACTCTCAAGTACGATAAATTCAAACAGTGTTTGATCATCATATACGGGAGTCCCCCATTCTGTGTCGTGATAGGCCACATAGAGTGGATCATCGAGGGGAACCCATGAACATCGTAGTATTTCCTTCATACCAAGAGGTTCTTTGTGTTACTCATTAGTGGTGAGAGTAACACGTTCTATGACTACATCTTCGAGGGGTTTATCCTGTGGGTCAACAGGAGTAGTGGCGATTGCATCTACAACATCCATACCTTCTGTGACATATCCAAATATCGTGTAGTCATACGAAAGTGGGGAATCTTGATGAACGATAAAGAATTGACTCCCATTGGTATTAGGACCTGCATTTGCCATTGCTAGTGTCCCGCGAACATATCCTTTTTGAGCTATTGGAGAAGATGGGACAAATTCATCATCAAAGCTGTATCCTGGGCCTCCCATTCCTGTTCCTGTTGGATCTCCTCCCTGAATCATAAATCCTTCAATAACACGATGAAATATAACACCATCGTAAAATCCTTCTTTTGAAAGTGTTATAAAGTTCTCTACTGTCTTAGGTGCGAGTTCAGGATAGAACTCAAGTGTTATATCTCCTTTGTTTGTGTGTAGTGTTGCTTGCATAGGTGTGGTGGGGGTATCTGTTGATTGTGAAAAGAGAAGGTAGGCTCCTCCTAGTAGCACAATCGCAATACCAATACTAGTGATAATTTTCATAGAACTAGTGTAACGTTTTTTTTCTTTTCTGGAAAGTAATTAAGAAACGAAGGTGTATGCTTGTCCTGGTTTTCCTGCTCGTCCAGTACGTCCTATTCTATGAACATATTCTTCTCGAGTTTTTGGTTGATCAAAGTTAATAACATGACTGACGTTAGGGATATCAAGACCACGTGCTGCAACATCTGTTGCGACAAGAATCTTTACCTTTCCTTTTTTAAAGGCATCGAGTGCTCGTTGTCGTTGTGGTTGTGTTTTGTTTCCATGAATAGCAATTGCAGAAAATCCATTTTTTGTAAGGGTGTTGGCAAGGTTTTGTACCCCTCGCTTCATAGCTCCAAAGATAAGTACTTTTTCAAAATGTTGTTGGGACAACATGCGGATAAGTTCTTTTAACTTATCAGCTTCTGAACGTGCTCGGATAATATCTTGAGCAATGTGTTCCCCTCGTTCACTAGTGCGTACTGATATGGTTTGTGGTTCAGTGAGTAAAGCATCGAGGAATCGTGTTATCTCTGGTTGCATCGTTGCAGAAAAACAGAGTGATTGTTTCTTTTCTGGAAGTGTTTTTATGATAAAGGTGGTATCTGGTAAGAATCCAATATCAAGCATGTGATCAACCTCATCAAGTACGAGTGTTGTGATGCGTTCAGCATTTAATGTATAGCCTCGTGTAATAAGATCTTTGAGACGTCCTGGTGTTCCAATAACAACATGAGGATTTCTTTTAAGTTCTTTCATCTGTCGTCTAATATTAAGACCTCCTACACAGAGTGTGGTATAGATCTTCATTGAGTGAGAAAATTCTCTAAATTCATCTTGTATCTGCTGAGCAAGTTCACGGGTAGGGGTAATAATAAGAGCATGTTCTTTATGCTGACTTTTTATAAGTTTATTAATAATAGGAAGAACAAATGCTGCTGTTTTTCCACTTCCAGTATTTGCAATCCCTACTACATCTTTTCCTGCAAGAATATGAGGAATTGCTGTGTCTTGGATGCGTGTTGGATGTATGTATCCTTTCTTTGCCAGGTTTGTTGTAATCTGAGGATGCAACTTAAAATCAGCAAACGTATGTGTTGGCGTATATGATTCCTCTTCTTGTGTACGAGGATTCTTGTTGATAAAGGTAGCATCAGTGAGTTTTGATGATGATGCGTATCGTCCTCGTCCTCCTCCTCTTCTAGTGCGATTGTATGGTGAGGAATGGTGTCTTTTTGTTTGAGTTCGTTTCGCAAAACGACTCCCCCTGTATGAGGGTTTTCTTGTTGATGTATTCATAGTTGTATATCGCTTTTGAACAGCGATATACTAAGGAAGTTTATCGAATATCGATATTCAATACGGTATGTGAATAATAGTATAGATGAGACTGAATGTCAAATCTAGTCTTCTTTCTTTTGTTGTCGTACGTGCTTCTTTCTTTCGTGTTCGGTGAGATATTTCTTTCGAAGTCTCACATCAGTTGGGGTGATTTCAAGGTATTCATCATCGCGCATCATCCCCAATGCTTTTTCAAGGGTAAGGTCAAATGGTGGGGTAAGTTTTATTGCTTCATCTGATGATGATGCACGCATGTTGGTAAGTTGTTTTCCTTTTGTTGGATTAACTGTCATATCCTCTCCTTTAGAGGTATATCCTACCACCATACCTTCATAGACTTCAGTTCCAGGGGTAATGTAGAGTACACCTCGTTCTTGAAGGCCCCCCAGAGCAAATGCAAGAGCCTTTCCGTTTGTCATTGATACCATAGAACCATATTCTGTTTTTGTTATCGTACCTGCATAGGGAGCAAATGCATGAAAAATATTGGTAAGGATTCCCTCTCCTTTGGTGTCGATAACAAACGCATTCCTGTATCCAATCAGACCACGGGTAGGGACATGAAATACACATCGGGTATGACCCTGTTCTGTTTTCATATCTTTCATGATTCCTTTTCTGTTTCCGATCTTTTCCATAACAGCGCCAAGGTATTGATCGGGAACTAAGATGGTAACTTCTTCAAATGGTTCTGATTTCACTCCATCAATCTCTTTGATGATGGTTTGTGGCTGTGAGACAGCCATTTCAAATCCCTCTCGTCTCATATGTTCAAGAAGTACGGCCAAGTGTAACTCTCCTCGTCCAAGAATCTTAAATCCTTCTTCGCTTTCAAAATCAATCTGGAGTCCCACATTAATTTCAAGTTCTTTTTCAAGACGTTCTCGTAGTTGTCGTGAGGTAAGGAATTTTCCTGATTGCCCTGTAAAGGGAGAATCATTTACTACCATGTGGAGAGAAAGTGTTGGTTCATCAACATGAATTGCAGGAAGTGGTTCTGTGTCTGGGGTATGCATGAGTGTTTGTCCGATAAAGATATCAGGGAGTCCTGCGACCATGACAATATCTCCATTTCCAGCCTGCGCTACTTTTTTCTTCTCAAATCCTTCAAAGGTAAAGAGCTCTGCCACCTTTCCTTTAAGAAGAGTTCCCTTTGTATCTCTTGCAATAATGTTATCTCCTTTTTTAATCGTTCCTGCATAAATACGACAAATACCCATACGACCAAGAAAATTATCGTATGCAAGGTTAAATACCTGTGCTTGAAGTGGTTTTTCTGAAAGTGAAGGATCTGATGCTGGAGGCACAATTTCAAGAATCATATCAAGAAGTGGGGTGAGATCTTTTCCTTCTTCTTCCATGGTTTTCTTTGCAATCCCCTTTCGTCCATCTGCATAGATGGTATGGAAGTCTAGCTGTTCATTAGTTGCTCCTAATTCAAAGAACAGTTCATAGACTTCATCATGAGCTTTTTTCACATCAGCATTTGGTTTATCTATTTTGTTTAACACCAAGATAGGATGAAGATTGAGTTCAAGAGATTTTTTGAGAACAAATTTTGTCTGTGGCATAGGGCCTTCTGCTGCATCAA
This sequence comes from Candidatus Paceibacter sp., assembly GCA_020724905.1. GTDB lineage: Bacteria > Patescibacteriota > Minisyncoccia > UBA6257 > JAGOQP01 > DYGB01. Next base: position 56,622 of record DYGB01000002.1, read on the forward strand.
CGACAAGAAGCACGTTATCAACAGAACGAAGTACTCGTTCTACCTCAGATCCAAAATCAGCATGTCCTGGAGTATCAAGAATGTTTATCTTTGTGTTGTTGTAGTAGGTAGAGGTGTTTTTTGCATAAATCGTAATACCACGTTCTAGTTCGAGCGCGTTTGAATCCATTGAAACTGTTCCATCCGACATTCCTGTTTGTTTGAGAATGTTGTCAGTGAGCGTTGTTTTCCCATGGTCAACATGGGCGATAATAGCGATATTTCTAATTTCCATATACAGAAACGTCAATTAAAGCACAGATGGTGCTTAAAGGGAAGGAGTACTTGTGTATTTGTTATTCTTCCGTGTCTTCTTCTATGAGGTATGCAGGAAGCTTTCCACTGGTCATGAGCCACATCATCAGCCCTACTCCAAGGAAAACAACGCTCATAATGATATATCCTACCGTTCCCATCTCCCCTGCTTGAGAGCTAAAAAACTCCATGTAGGTGATAAATGCCCAGATAAGGATAAAGAGCGGGGTGATAACGTATCGTTGCCACCTAGGAAGAAATATCTTCTTTGTTTTTTTCATGTAATTGTTTTTGCTTCTTACGAGCAATAAATGTTTGACTTAAAAGAAAAGCGATAAAAAATGCCGCTCCTCCAGCAACAAGTTCCCATGTTGTGAGTGTTTCTTCTCGACTTGATTGAAGCAGCGCATAGATTCCTGTATACACACACGCTGCAATAAGAGATGTGATTATTCTTCGTCTCATAGATAGTACTATAACTATTTTTATTGCGTTATACAATTGGTATAAGTGAGATCCATTTGGTTGTCTTTCATAACAAGAGCTTCATCCCCTTTACTCCAAAACACAAGTGATTCATCTGTATTTGCATATCGAATACCACTTGCAGAAATAGTTTGGGATAGTGTTTGTAGGGTTCCATCTAGTAATACCTCAACCTTCCCTGTTGGTGTTGGTGGCTCCCCTGCTTGTGGTGTTGGTGCATCAGGGCCTTTGTAATATGTGGCATAAATTGTTTTTTGAGCATCACAAACATACGTTGCTGTTGTGATAGGGGTGTAGGCAGGCATAACCTCTTTTCCTTCTTGTACGGTAAGCGTTTGTAATATTCTATGTACAACTCCGTCTATATCAAATGCTTCTCGTTCATTACTACACACTGTTTGTTGTGGATCATCATAATTTTCACACCGTGGATACTGGAGGGTAAACTGAAGGGCGGCAATCATATCATTCCACATAGTTGTATAGGTATAGTCAGTGTATACAGATCCAGCTGCTCCCTCACTAATAGCATGTATGCAGTATGTTTTTTGATCAACGAGCCTTTTAGCTATTCGTATTGGAAAACTACTTTCTTGAGGTGTTTCATTACATATAAGTGTATCTGATGATGTTATGGTAAGTGTCGGTGGCCAGATGGCTGTGCTAATATAGGTAGCTGTTAGCATCTCAGGGTATTGAAACGTTACCTGTTGTTCTGTGTCAATCATTGTTTCCCAGGAATCAATAGGTTCTGGTTGGGAAGGGACATCTGTTTCTTCTGGTGTCATTCCTACAAGTATTATAACTATAAGAGATATTCCAATAAGAAGCAGTCCTCGTATGAGTTTTGTTTTATGCTGTTGTTTCATGCATTTAAAGTATACACTTTTTTCTTTTGTTTTATAGGGTCTGTAGCATTATTTATAATGTAATACGTTTTAGCGTCATCGCATTTATAACTACGATGACTGTGGAGAGACTCATAAAAAGGGCTCCTATCTCTGGTCGTAGAAAGAATCCCCATAGAGCAAACACTCCTGCAGCAGCAGGAATGGCTATGATGTTATATCCAAGGGCCCAGACAAGATTTTGAATCATCTTTACATATACTTTTTTTGATAGCGATATTAAGCGTGCAACATCTGCGGGATTATTATTCATCAGCACAACATCTCCTGCTTCAACAGCTACATCAGTACCTGCTCCAATTGCAACACCAATATCTGCTTGTGTTAGTGCGGGAGCATCATTTACTCCATCTCCTACCATAAGAACTATATTCCCCTGATCTTGGAGTTTTTTAATATGGGTGTATTTATCTTCTGGAAGTACATTTGCAAAATAAAGATCAATGTCAAGTTGAGTTGATACTTTCTTTGCGACGTGTTCATTATCCCCCGTGAGCATAGCAACATGAATACCCATACTGTGAAGATTTTCTATTGCTTGGGAGGATGATTCTTTTATAGCATCAGCAAGTGTAATATATCCCAATAGTTCTTCTTTATCTGCAACAAATACAACTGTCTCTGTTATGGTATCTGGAGTACTATGATTGAGTTCGTTCATGAGTTTTTCATTACCGATAGCATAGACTACTCCATCTATTGTTGCCTCTACTCCCCTTCCTGATTTATTTTTGAAGTGTTCTATCTGAGCGAGTGATATATTCTTTGAACGTGCATGGGAGAGAATAGATTGTCCGATAATGTGAGATGATCCTTGTTCAAGAGATGCAGCAATACGAAGGATTTCATCTTCATCTTTTGTGCTCATACTTGTAACACCAGTAACTCCAAATACTCCTTCAGTTAAGGTTCCTGTCTTATCAAATATGACGTAATCAACCTTTTTAATGTGTTCTATTTTAGAAAGATCTTTTATAAAAAATCCATGTTTTACAGCAAGTGATGTTGCAATAGTGGTAACCGTTGGTATTGCAAGACCAAGTGCATGAGGGCATGCGATAACAAGGACGGTAATTGCTAATGTAATTGCAAATACAAATGTTTCCCCGACAACAAGTGTCCATATGAGCAATGTTGTAAGGGCGGTAATCCCCGCAATAAAGGTAAGTATAGCCGATGCCTTGTCAGCTATTTTTTGGGAGTGTGGTTTTGTTTTTCCTGCTTTTTCTATAAGTGTATAGATTTGTCCAACTGTTGAATGTTCTCCAACTCGTGTAAGGGTAATAAGGAGAGAGCCATCTATACAGAGGGAACCAGCCACAACAGAATCACCCTCTTCCTTTCGTATCGGTTTTGATTCACCACTAATGAGTGATTCATCTATATGTGCAGATCCTTTTGTGATGACTCCATCAGCAGGTATTTTCTGTCCTGGTTTAACAATAACAGTATCGTGTTCTTTGAGGTCTGATACCTCTACTTCCACCTCTTTTCCCTCTACTTGAGTAAGGGCTTTTTGAGGGAGGAGTTTTGTAACTTCTTGAAGTGCATTTCCAGCTGCACTACTTGATTTTGCTTCAAGGTAGTGTCCAAACAAAAGTATCCAGATCAAGGTGGATATCTCAAGATAGAATTCTGCATGGAGTGAAGAGATAAAGGTAGAAGCAACAGAAAATGTATATCCAGCTCCAGTCGCAAGAGAAACGAGTGTCATCATTCCGTATTGACGACTTTGTATCTCATGCCATGCATGTTTGAAAAATACTAAAGAGAATCCAAAGATGAGTGTTGCGATACCGAATTGAATCCATGTATTTATAGCAATATCAGGAAGAGCAAGTACTTGGGTGACTGTAGGGTGAAGAAGTGTAAGTGGTACCAAGAGAACAGTAACGATCCAGAATCGTTTTAAATATGAGGATGCATCCCCATGACCCATTCCGTGTCCATGGGTATTATGTGTATGAGTATGTGTTTGTTTTGTGTGACAACAGTTCATATATAGTTATGTTACCAGTTTTTACAGCATGCAACTATTTTTCTTCCCAGAGCATTGATATATGTGTTGTTTCTAAACACATGAATACCAATCATTAAGATCCATAGAAAAGAAAGAATAATAACTACGCTAGTTGTAATGGTCTTTTCAAGAAGTGCGTATGTAAGTGAGATGAGCGTCAAGAATAAAGGAAGTGTAAAGATTGTATAGCTGGGATGTACTTTCTCTCGGAGAAAATAGACAAGACCAACAATACTTCCTCCCATAAGTATTCCTGTGAGTGTGGGGTCTATAGCATGTCCTGTATAGAGCAATACGATAAGAATACCCCAGGTTATAGATACTGCTGCACAGAGGGCACAGAGGGGAAGGCTAGTTATTGAGCGAAGTATGAGTACTAGTGTGAAGAGTATAATAATACCCAACAGTACAAGTGTAATAAAATCCATTATGATGTTAATTGAATAATAAGCGCTGCTACTATCAAAAGTAGACCAGTAATAAGTATTCCTTGAAATGGGATCTGTTTACCTCGTATATTGGTAAGAGCTTTACTGAGTAGTGGAGAAATATACATAATACATGCCCCCATAATAACTCCTAGTAAATAAAGGTTAATCGTATAGGTTGTTCCATACTCTCCGATAAAAGGAATATAGAGTGGTCCATAGTCTTGTACGAGGGGTAATATTGGAACAACGGTTCCTAAAAACAGTATGAGGGTAAGGATGTGCTTTTGAAATGGTATGTATTGCTTTTGTACTATCTTGGAGATCCATAAGCCAAGAGCCAAGGCAAATGCTCCGATACATAATCCAACAATAACGGAAGAAATCCCCAAAGACGCAGCGAGTACTGCTAAAGCACCGGCTCCAACTGTACAGAGTGGACAATGAGCTGATGCTACTTTTGGGATAAGAGCGATAAGTGGAAGAGTTAGAATATATTTTTTCATACTTATATTGTCATAAAGATACTCCCCTTTTCTCCATCATGAGTAATTTCATAGATAACAAAATCTCCCGTTTTTGGTCCAGGCATACCTGGGGATCCAGCGGGCATTCCTGCCATTCCGATTCCTGCTATGTCTGGTTTTTCAGTGAGTAATTGTATAATTGCCTCATTAGGAATATGACCTTCTACTACATAACCACCTATTTCTGCTGTGTGACAACTTTCAACATCATAGGGTACCCTCAATGAACGTTTTACCTCTCCAAGGTCATGTGTTTCATGTACGGCAACACTGTATCCTTCTTTTTCCATGTACTTACCCCAGACACCACAACATCCACAAGTAGGTGATTTATGAAGAACCACCTGTGGTTGATTTGAAGATGCTGTTTTTAGAACATCATTTTTAACAGGGACATCTTTTTCTGACAGGAGTATTCCTCCTAGTCCAATAACTGCAATACCTATACTAGCTATAATAAATATATTTTTATTCATGTTTTTGTGAAAGTATTTTTTTTGTGAGAGTGATAATAAGGAGTATCCCTACAAGGAGCCAGACAATCATTAGTATTGGCATACCCCAGTACATAAATGATCCAGTTATACCTGTGTGATGTGGATAGTACGTTCCAGTGGACATCATTTGATTGTAGGGCATAGTATTGTACTCTCCAGAACGCTCCATAAATGACGCCATTTCTTGAAGTTCTGTTTCAGTGAGCTCTTCTCCTTGCATCATGGCATTCATGCTGTTTTGTAATTGATCTACGTTTTCTTGATATATCATGTGTGCCTCTGATGTGAATGGAATAATGAGTATCCCAAGGAGTATTATTGAGAATAATATGTTTTTCATAGAATAATTATTTTTTATTTGTTTTTTTAAATACAGTAATGATTTCATCTATTGCCATTTGTTCTTTTCCTCCCTTTATTTGTGCAATAACATGCTCTGAGAGATGGTTTTCAAGCATGAGATTTTCTACAACCAATAGAGCACTTCGTATAGCTGATGATTGTGTAATGATATCTATACAATATTTTTCTTCAGCGACCATTTTTTGAAGTCCTCGCACTTGTCCCTCAATTCTTTTGAGACGATTATGTATGCGTTTTTGTATCTCTGTATTCATATACAATAAATATACCCCATGGGGGTATATATTGCAAGAGTGTTTTATAAAATGAAAACGTCTTATTGAAGCTTAAAGCGTATAATCTTTACTATTGTATCTGGTCCTACTCTATCTCCATAATACTTCTTGTATGTTTGATACATTTCTTCATCGTTTGAAAACTTTTCATGTCCATCAAAATCAGATTCTTCTAAGTCCCCCATTTTCTTTTTCCATACATCAAGAAGTTTTGCTGTACCAAAAATTTCTCTAGTGTTCCAGTTCATAAGATCTACTACATCTCCTTTTTTAAGATCTTTATCATCAAAAAGACGCCATGTGAGATCTTTTTCTCCAGTTAAGACAAGTTGTGCTAAATGATCTCTAAATTTAATTACTTTATGTTCCATATATATAATTGTATCACAGAATTCTCTCTAAAACTTATCACGAAGTGGCTGGCGTTCTCGTGTTAGAACCAATCTATCTGCAAGTCAGGTAATGTTTATTTACCACTCCCTTATTGCATCATGTTGACCCTCTTTGGGCGTATTGAAAAAGTGACAAAAGTGACAGATTTTTAGAGAAAAGTACAGTTAACTATTATTCATTTTTTGGTATTTATAATAATAAAAGGAGTACATTTTTGTACTCCTTTTCTATCTTACTACAATACTCCTTTTACTATATATGTTGGATATGAGATATCCCATCCAACAAATCCATTCCCAAAAAGTTTTTTTAGTGTATCAGTCATTTCTTCAAAATAATCATTATATCGCCTCCTTCCCAGTTTCTCCTTTTCTTGTGGTGAGTTATCGAGGGGGTCGTCAACTGTGAAGGGAGCAAGTACAAACCCTATTCCATGTTGATCTTTAGAAACTTTTCGGACATAAATTTCTAAATATTCACCATGTTTTCTTAAGATGTCTGAATCTTTCTCCCATTCTTCAGCAAGATCCAAAAGTTTTTTGAGAGAGACTTTTTTGTCAGAAAATTTCCATATTCCTGTTACCCAAAACTCTTTTACTGCTGGCATAAAAAACCTCCTTTTGAAAATGAAATAAAAAATAAATGAAATGAATGTAAAAGAACGAAACACTACATAGTGTGTAGTGTTTATATAGTAAACTCTATATTGCCATTAGTCAATATCTACTTTTGAACAAAGAAATAGAGCCAGTGTGTTTTTCTTTCGTCATTCTCTACATGTGTCCCCTGTTCTAAAATAGTAAAGTTATTAACTTCTAATATTTTTTTGAATTCTTCTTGGGTGTAGAAAGAGAAATATCGTTCAATACCACCCATTTTTTCTTCTTTAATAATGCCTTCTTCAAGTATCGTTTTTTCTTTTATAGAGATAAAACCAACCCCCTTTTCTTTTGTTATCCTATATATTTCTTGCAGTACAATATTTATTTCTTTTTTTGGAACATGCAAAAGACTCGCTGCTGCCCAAAACCCATCAAAGGTATTATTTGGAAATTCAAGAGTATAAAAATCTATTTGTTTAAAAGTACCTTTTGGAACCCTTTTTTGTGCGATAGTAAGCATTCCTTCGGAAGCATCAATTCCTATATATTTATATCTTTCTGCAAGTTGTTCCCCATCTCTTCCTGTTCCACATCCAATGTCGATGATTTTTCCATGTGATATCAGATTTTTAAATGTTTGTATCTGATCAACCCAAAATAACTCCGCGTTTCTTTGATTAAACTCTTCTGCAATTTTGTTATAAGTGTTTTTTGTTTTTTCTTTGTGGTTCATATTATATATTTAATCCTTTTTAATCTTAGGAATATACTCTCTTGATATTTTACGAACCTGTATTTTCTCTATTCCTAGAATAGTCGCTTTCATAAGACGATGGAGTCCATCAAGGATGAGCCACTTTCCTTTGTTCTCCATAATATCTATTGGGTATGTAAGATCAGCTTCCATTGTTCTTCTATATTCTTTTTCATATTCTTCTGGATTATCAATAACCTCTTTGGGTTTTAGATTGTATATGTTGTTACCCTCCCAAAGGAAAGGTATATCAAAATGCCAAGAAAGTTCTTGAATATCCATATCTTCGATAGGAACATCAAGTTCCCAGACTTTTCTCTCATCCCATCTAAAATCAAAACCGACATCTTTTATAATTTGTGGAATTTCTTTTTGGTTCATGTTGAATAAATCTCTAAAATATGAATCTTATCCTTTCTATTGTCTTCTTTGTTGCTTACACTAATTTCTTACTGCTACAACATCTATCTCTAAGCTTGCTCCTAAGGGTAATGCGTTAACTTCAATTGCTGTACGAACTGGGAGTGGATGTTTAAAATAATGTAAGTATATTTTATTAAGATTAGAAAGATCTTTTAGATCAGTTAGATATAGCTGGACTCTGATTATATCATCGAGGGTAAGCCCAGCTTTTTCTAATAAATTCTTTATATTTGAAATAATAATATCAAATCTTTCTTCTATAGTGTCTCCCGCCAAATGATCTGAAACCATATGGATTTGCCCAGAAAGAAACACTAAACCGTTTACTTCACAAGCTCCCGAAAGTGGCGCCCCTGTATCCTGTGAAGATTTATATACTTTTTTCATGTACAGATTATACCATAAATTACCTCGGATGTTTTTTCCGAAAATCTAGAATAAGCAATATAATGCACCATATAGCTACTATCGAAAGCTGAATCATTAATTCCGTCATTCCTCCAGACGTAACTATTGTAAGAGCATCGCTACCGATAGAATATACAATAATTCCAACAAGAAAATTCCAGAATAACACGGCAGTAAACGAAGTAATGAAAAATTTTCTAAATGGCATATTTAAGATCCCCGCGGCTGTGTCTGTAAGGGCGCTCATGCTTGGGAGCCAGTAACTTCCGAAAATAGCCGATGATCCATGTTTGAGAAGTTTTTCTTTAGACTCTTTAATAGATGCTTTGAGTCCGAATTTTATAAGTAGTTTATGCCATCCATATTTTCCTAGTATATAATTTGCAAGATGTGCGCACATAAGACCGAGTGTACCAATGCATATCCGTATAAGTGCATCTGAAAGAGAGTTAGCGCTTGCTACGCTCACAAAAATAATGAACACCCCTGGGAAGTATCCGCCAAATAAAAGCATACCCTCAATACATGCGCTTATGAATATAATAATGAGCCCATAAGAATCAAACCATGTGTTGATATGTTCTGTGAGTATTTCTGTGGAAGGAAGATCAAAAAGCCTCCAAGCAATAAAAAGAGAGAGAAATGTAGCAAGTAGACTAAGGGGTAAGGATAAAAGCTTGAGATAGTATTTCATTTATTTATTTTTTTACCACTGTGTTGAGGTGTATATAGTAGAAAAGAATCCTTGTTTTCCTTTGTTTCAGCCAAAAGAAATTGTTCATCAGTTATTGTTCTTGTTTTATACCCGTCGTAAGAAAGACTCTCTTCTATCTTTGTTAATATAGATTGGTATTTTTCTGATTCCCAGTGGGGAATGATAGAGGTATCTATCATATTTAGTCCCTCATATATTTGTATCGGTGCAACAGAAGGGTCGTCTGCAGAGTCAAAGTATTTTAATGTTGGACCAAGAACTATAGCTCCGGCACTATCTCCTCCAACAACAATACCTTCCTCTAGTAATGCTTTAATCATACCATCAAGTCCACTCTCCTTTAGTGAATATCGAAGCATAAAGGTGTTTCCTCCGTTAAACCACAGAACATCAAATCTTTTTAGGGTTGATTCTAGTTCGTTATTATTTTTATAGAAGTTTCTCAAATCTATTTCTTCTACATAAGAGACAATATCTTTAAAGTATAATATCAGCTCTTTTGATTTTTCTAATCGTTCCTTATCTGGTTTATCATCTTTTGCATTAAGAATAAGGCCTAATTTTATTTTATCTTTGGGTTTATTTATAAAACGTAGGAATGTCTCTACATCAGGTATTCTGTATGAAGAAAGGTATAATTTCATAGGTTTACTTTAGTTTAAATAAAAATCCATTCCTACTCCAAAACCATAGAGGGGAATGCATGTCTATTGGATCTATTCCACTTTTATTTAAAGCCGTTCTCCATTTTTCTGATATATCTTCTCTTTTTAGTTCACTCCCCTCTTTTTCTGTTATTATGCCGAGTTTTATAGAACATTTTATTATATGTGTATCAGGTGCTATTTCGATCTTATCTCTATTTTTTAGATGTAGGCCGCAATAAGTATCAAGGATAAATGCCCAATAATTAAATATTTTAGGACCGGAGAGATACGGGAATTCTTTCTTATGTTTGATTTGAATTTGGTTTTTCAGTGTTAGGAAATCACCTTGTGTTTCTTTTATTAAATAAGAAAAAGAACCCCAATTTTTTTCTACTGCCTTGGTAATGGATATCCAGGTATCTGTATGCTTATTTGGTTGAAGTGCTAGTTTGTGTTTCAAAAGAGCTTTCTGGATTTCTCTTCTTTTCTTTTTCTTTATATTTTTTATCTCGAATATAAATTTTGTTGACTTATCATTGTATGTTTTTAACGCAGCCTCCCAAAGATCATAACTGTTTCTTTGATAATTAAGTGCCATCGGTAACGTGAAATAGGCAATTTTATCTTCCAATTCATTTTTTAAAAATCTTGGATGAGAATCTTCTGGCATTATTGTTTTTCCCAAATCACCCCTTTTGAATGCCTCTATAAGGATGTGGCATCTATTTTGTAACAATGAGTTATTCTTCATTTGGTTATAATAGATTCAAGATTTCTGGGAATTCTTTTCCACAAAAATGTCCTTTATCTGAGTATTCGTGGTACGTGGCTTTTGGGAGAGATTTTTTTATTATCTCGAATGATGTTAATAGATCCGGAGAGTCGTCTGATGATATAAATACGTGAATCGTGTTAATATCCTGAATGTTAGAGTTTATCGAAAAGTTAAAAAAGTCAGTCGTTAGTTCGTTTTCAGGATCTAGCCATGGGGCAACAAGGATTATTTTTTCCACCTTAATGTTTGGGTTTTCTGAGAAGAATCGTAGTAAAAACCCGCCTCCACAACTGTGTCCGATAACTATACTATTTTTTTCTAATGATTGTTGCTTAAATACCTCAAGCCAATTCTCATATAAAGGATCAAATGGTTTTGGGTACTCAAGTGCTTGGCATAAACCGTTCTTGAGAGCTATTTGTTTTTGTAACCATGGAAACCAATTTGTATTTGATGGGGATGGTTTTTCTGTTTTATAAAACTCATCTTTATATGGGGATCCGTGTATAAGTATGGTTTGATTCATGTTGTCTTGTTACATTAATATAATTTTTCACCGTTGGGAACTTTTTTATCAGGTCTTGCTATGACAATATCTCCGTCTTTATCTTTAAAGCCCGTAACTAAACATTCAGAAACATATTTTCCCACTTTTTTTGGTGGAAAGTTAACAACGCCGATGACTTGTTGTCCCAACAACTCTTCTTTTGTGTAATGATGAGTTATTTGACTACTTGACGTTTTTATTCCAAGTTCTTCTCCAAAATCTATTTTCATTTTATATGCAGGATCCTTAGCCTCAGGAAAATCTTCTATTTCTACAATAGTTCCAACGCGTAACTCTATGTTCTCAAATTCCTCCCAAGTGATTGTTTTCATGGTATTATTATATCATTGATGAAGAATAAATTTCCAACCATTATATTCTGGAGCATCATCACGCTACTTCCCATTCTTGGAATAATTTTTGGCATTCTCGATCCAGAATCGTTCGAGCATGGGAAGCAATTAGCACAAGAATATATCATTCCTTTTGGTGTTTTTGCTCCTTTTGTGTTTATCTTTATCCAAGCACTTCAAGTTATTATCACTCCCATTAGTCACTATAGCGTTGGTATTATTGGTGGGTTTATTTGGGGACCATACATAGGAGGAGTGTTGAATTGGACTGGTCGTATGATAGGACATGCAATTGCATTTATTATTGCTCGGAAAATAGGAAAAAAGCTTGCTTTGAAATTTGTAAGTTCTCAACAGATAGAGAAATATGACAAATATGTTTCTAATAAATCTCTATTTCTATTTTTGTTTTATTTTCTCCCTCTTTTTCCTGATGATGAATTAAGTTATCTTGCAGGACTTTCAAAAATGAAGGCAAAATCATTTATTGTTGCAAATATATTTGGGCATATTGGCGGAAGCTTTAGTCTTGCATATATTGGGGCTGGAATAGATGAGTACAATCCATTTTTCTGGATATTAATTACTCTCACTTTAATTGGATTTGTTATGTTTTGGTTTGTGGTAATTAGGAATAATAGGTCATTTGAATAAAATAAAAGCGCAGATATATTATCCACGCTTTTTTGCGTTATTTCTTCAAGGAATCAGGTAATAGACAAGTATGTGAATCCCAAATCCATATTCTTTTCTTGTTCAAATTAAATACTTTACTAAAGAAACCGCATACGAGTTGACTTTCCGGCTCCTGATCTAATTCAAATTGAATTGAGTTTAGTTTGGTAATGGGGATTGGATTTTCTTTCATATCTAGATATTCAACATTTCTCAAAATGAAATGTGTGGTGGCTACTATGTCAACTATATCCCCAACCTTAATTTCCTCTATTGTGTTGGTGAGCGTTGCACAAATACGCTTGTAAGGTCTTGGTACTTCCTCTCTGGGTAATTGTGCTTCTGATATTATGACGATGCTCTCATCATATTCTAGTCTTTCGTTTCCGAAATAATCATAGAAAAACAATTTGTCTTTCATAAATCCTCCTTGATTTTTATTGTGCTATATATTCTATATCATATATGAACATCCTTGTAAATCTATTACAAAAGTTGTTTATCAAGCGGTGGGTCTGAGAAATATGTTCTTACTATAAAACCTTTTTCCATTAATTCAATCATTTCCATGTAAGGTCTTTTTATAAGCAGAAATTGTGGTTGGGGAAGATATTTCTTTTTAAAGTCTTGATAATTAGAAACAGTAAAGTCCGCGTCCCCTCTTTCTGGTTTGGTTACATCAGGAACCCTTATCTTGAGAATTTTTAATATTCCAGCATTAGTTTCTATATCTCTAATATGATATATATATCCCGATTTTGTTTCTTTTATTCTTTTCCCAATTTTTTTCGTAGCACTTTCCAGTTCTGTATATTCAGATTCTGATTGTGAAAATATACACGCATAATTCAAAGATGCATTAACTTCATCTGTGTATTTATCTTTAAGATATGATGCTTGTAAAACTATATTTTTAACAATGTCTAGTAATTCTTTTTCGTTCATACTATTTTTTATTCATCTATTCCCCATTGTACCATTTCTGTGAATCGAATATAGAACCCATGGGGATCAACAACTCTAAAGTCTTTACTTCCCCATTTCTTTAATGTTAGTTCTTGTGCTATGGGGATTTTTTCTACACTTTTTATAGCTTTCCATAATAGCTCTATATTGGATACTGGTATAGTTATTTCAACACCATATCCTCGAGGAGTGTCTTTTGAAATACTTTTGAAATAAGAGTGGCTATATATTTTCTCTGTATTTCCATAGAAATTTAGATATGTTGATCCAAGATCATCATTTCTTTCTAGAATGAGGTAATCATTTTTTTCTTCTTTTTCGTTTCTTGCCACAGAGAAACCAAAATGTGTATAAAATTCAATTGTTTTTTTAAAATCAGGGACGTGGAGTTCTATAACAAGATTATTTTCCAGCATATCAGTATTAAGTTTATTATATAAATAGTATCACACATTATTTCTTTCAATAACTGTATATGTTGACATATATCCATATATGATGTATCATCTCTTTAGACACATTAATAATACAAGGAGCGTATAATGAACATTAAAGAGCTTGCTTCAACTGTTACTCAAACTACTTCGATGTTCCACAGTGTTTCATCGTTTGCAACTCGTGTTTTTGGTCTTCTTCTCGTTTTTCATCGAGACGTTCTTAAGATGGAGGAGTGGAGTAAGAAAACTGGTGGATATTTTACTCTTGCTCAGGATGATGGAACTCCTCTTCTAACGTTTCGCATTGGAGCAGTTATTCCAGAAAAGACAGATAAGTATTTTCATCTTTCTTTGGAAAAAGCCAGACGTCTTGGACAAAACAAAAGTCATGGTTCTAGTTTTAAAAGTCGTGACGGAAGAAAGAGATGGGGAGGAGCTGTTCGTGGAAGAGGTCTTAATAATATTCTTTCGTTTTCTGGATTAACTGAAGTAGGTGATATGATTCTTACGTATTTTGTAGCAGAAAAACTCGGTTTTAGATCACCAGAAGAAATCAAAGCTCTTGCCGAAGGTGAAAACTTCTATGGAGAATATTCAAGGTTTAAAGATTTTATCAGTGGTTTTGAAACAACTTTAGATTTTCTACAATAAGTATAAGCCCCTAATATTACAGGGGCTTTTTTTAAATAAAAACCACCGCATACTACTTTAGACTATTTTGCGGTGGATGAATTATTTATTCTATTCTTAATCTTTGTTTTTGTTAGAATAAATAACTTTTGGAATAAATGTAGAATAAGAAAATAATTGAATTTCCAGATTCTTACAAATGTTTTATGAGGATGTGATACTTCTTTCCAAAAACCATTGAGTGAATCAAAGGCTTTCTTTTTAAAATCTTTTTTTAACACAAATCCTCCTATGCATTATACTACTTCTATCATACTATACCATACGTTTTCTGTCAATATTTTAAGTACTTTCTAATTATATAGATGGTGTGTTAAAATTAATAAATGTTCTTTAATATAATGCGAGGAAATATATGAAACAGCAAATTCTATACATTGATCCTGAAATGAATCGTTTAATTGGTTTGTTGGCACAGAACGCCACTCTTATTAGTGCGTCGGGGGTAGCTTTTCCAATCCCCTACATAAGAATAGAGAAGCGTCTTTTTCGTAAGTCTTTTAATATTATTTTAAAATTTTTAGAGACATCTTAATGAAAGGAGGTTGATTATGTCTGTTACAGTACCCATTCCTGATTGGATTATACAGACTTTGTTCATTGCATTAATCGTTTGTATTATTTGTCTCCTTTTAGTTGAGAGATCAAATGATATTTTTGCTATTATTTTCTATATTTCTCACTTTGTTTGTATAGTTATCGTTGGTTGGCTTTCAAAAAAAGCTGGAGAATAAAATAAAAGCCCCTAAATTAATTATAGAAGGGGCTTTTTATATATTTCCTATTTTTATGTTGATAGATTTATCAGTACTGAGTTAATGAATTCAATCTTTCTTGCATAGTATTTTCTAACACTAATTCCATTTCCAGCTTCTTTTAATTCTTTGTATTCTTTTAATGCCCGTGGATTGGATTTGAGATAATTTTCAAAGACCAAACTACGTTGCCAGTCAGGGCTACTTTCATTAATAAGAAATACATCAATGTGTTTTTTGTCTACTTCTGTTGCAAAACGAGCTCTTTTTAAAGGATATAAACTTTTTGGATTACCGAACAATTCCGTTAAAAGTAGCAAGTGGAAGTCGAAAGCCTTTTTAGAAACTGGGATAAATATGTCAACTTCGTCTTGACCCGATATTCCTAAACTAGAGGCACCACAATGTTTTATTTCAACATCTTTAAGTTTCGCTTCTATTACAGATTTAATTTTTTCAAATTTATTTATACAGGTCGGGTCAAAAGGAATGATTTTAACTACCTTAGTGTTTGATAAATGGTTAATCCATTGTTTTTGATCTTTGGTAAGCATAGTTAATGTAATTGTTCTATTTTTATGCTTTCTCTTTAGTTTTTTTGAACATACTTTTCTTTGTGTAGCTTTTATCGTTTATGATTTTAATATTTGTTTTAATTCTTCCAAAGCTTCATCAAATGTGGACACAACTAGTCCTACTTTCTTAACGAAATTAATAGACCATTTAGGATTCCTATTTTCTTGCCAAATAATAATCATTTTGTCACAAAAATCACCCGGTTTTTCTGTGTTATTGGCATAGAAATATCCAATTTCAATCCACGTTGCTTCTGACGGTGCGATTCCTGGATTGGCAATGAGAATGTCCGCGTTCTTAATTCCATTCAGGTCATCGGGGAAATATGTGTTTGGTGAAGTCTGGTCAGAATCAACCTCCCAATCATAAAAGTCACACTCTTGTACTGCTTTAAAGGGTTTCTTCCAATTACTATCGTGTTCATTGGATTGACCGGCTAGATAAACTTTTAATTTCTTCTTCATTCTAACTTTTAAAGTCGTTATTTAATTATTTCAAGAATAGCTGATAATGCTTCCGGAAGCTTATCAAAACCTGCTGAACCGTTAAGATGCTTTCCATTTGGAATGAGTATGAGTTTGCCACCAAGTTTTTCAGCTGTTTCTTTTGCATCAGATACCGGAACGAAAGGATCATTGTCTCCGTGTATTACGATCACTTTTGGTGACTTGTTTTTTATCTTCATCCAATCAAAATCGTCTAAAAGAAATTCTCGTATCTTTTCATTTTCATTTTGATGACATGGTGCGCTTGCTATAATAACACCTTTTATATTAGGTGAGTCATATTTTTCAAGATATCGTAAGATTGCTGTTCCACCCAAAGAATGCCCCACTAGATAAATATCATCTTCTTTGTTTTTTGTAATATGTCTTTCTATTTCTTCTAGCCATTCACTGAGCTTAGGGGCTTGTGGTGATGGCATTGGGAGCGAACAGGCATAAATGTCCTGTTTTTCGAGTTCGCTCATTAAATATGGTCTCCAGCCTCCATTTGGAGATCCTTCAAATCCATGGATAAGGAATACTTTTTTATTCATACGTTTAAATTATACCATAAAATTTTACCTAAATAATATGCATACAAATAAAAAGCCGCTCAGATAATCTTGAGCGGCGACAAGCTTTTTATTGTAAACATAAGAAAAAATGAACTTCTACAGAAGATGCATTAACAGTGGCGTAATGAAATCTAAATTCTGCAATACCTTTAAAGAATTTGTTGATTTCTTTCAGCATTTTAAAAATTTCTTTTCCACTTTTCTTTCCTTTCGGATTAAAGTGAAAGTGAAAAATTGGAATGTCAATGTAAGTTCCTTGGGAGTCATTCCAGAACTCATTATAGTCTGAGGCAGTACCATTAAATGGATCTACATAACTACGAATGAATAGTTCCAATAGTCGTTTTGTTTTTCCATCTTGACGAGATTTAAATCTCTTATTCAGGAATGCTCGATGTTTTTTGTATCTCTTCGTTTTGGGAATAAGTGAAAAGAGATGTCTTATTAGCTTTTTAAGCATTCTCTCTTGAGTGTCTGCGATTTTCACCAAGAACGGTTTTGCACGTTCTTGGTTTTCCTTTATTTTACCCATTTCTTCTGAAAGTATATCTTTGAAAAATGGATTTTTTTCAGGAATATAGATAAGACGGTTCATTCTTATTTCTCCTATGAAGTTGTCAAATACTAGCTAAAAATAGGATAACATACACAGCAGTATCTGTAAAGGACAAGGAATTTATTTTTCTAAGAACTTTCTTTGGGTTGGCTCTATTTGGCTGGGTTTTTCGTATTAGAACTTTATATCTTATCCGCATGTTGAGGATATTTTTCTCTCAGTTTTTCTTTTTCTTCTTGAGAGAGTGACCTAAGTTTAAGACGTCCTCCAATATGCTCTGGAAGAGTGAGGTTCTCCGCTGAGGTGAGGGAGTGAAAAGTAAGTATGCCCCCAACCTCCCTTGGGAGCCGTTGGAGAATTTGAAGAGTAGGTTGATGTTGTTGGATAAGAAGATAATGCTAACTGATTGTTAGTTTATCCATATATCAATATTAAGTTTCTGATTAGTAACTTTTTCAAAATAAGTTGCAGCAATCGCTATCCCAACAGCACTCAACTGTAACTTATTCATTAAAGTTTTACTAAAGGAGTCAAAAATTTTACTACCTGATTTTGTTTTATTTTTTAAATCTTCCTCAACTTGCGCTGTAGACGGAATCATTTTTCCGTAAATATCTTTTAATTCTTTCTTGTCTTCTTCACTAAAATTATTCTTATCTAAATAATCTTCTAGAACTTTTTGGTTTTGTGTTTTTATTACTAAATAATCATCTTCGTTTGTGGTAATAAGCGCTTTTGCTTCATTGGATAGTTTTAATTGATCAATCTTATCTTTCTCTAATCCTCTCATAAAAGGTAGCGTATAGTTCTTTTGAAAAATCTGAATAAGATTCCTGCTTAAAGCAGAAGATGATGCACATCTTGTATATTCTAAATATTGAAACTGAGAATTAGTTAAAGATGTTCCAAGAAAAGGAGTCACCATAGTTTCAAGAAAATTATCAAAATCAGCAATAGTATTTA
Source organism: Candidatus Paceibacter sp. (assembly GCA_020724905.1). Taxonomy (GTDB): domain Bacteria; phylum Patescibacteriota; class Minisyncoccia; order UBA6257; family JAGOQP01; genus DYGB01. Next base: position 74,715 of record DYGB01000002.1, read on the forward strand.
CTGGACTATTTAACGCATATAAACATATAAAAACCATAGCAAGTATATTCAGATGATCTTTAGTCAATTTGTCTGCGGTTTCGATGGACTCGTTAAAAACAATTCTTTTGATATCTTCCTTGTCATTAGAAATTCTTTTACCCAAAAGAATGGCGAGGTTCTCATGCAATTCAACTGAGTCACTTCTGCTAGCTGCTAGTGCCGCTTTTTTAGTGATAAATTGAAAATCTGGACTGTTAATTACACTTTTTACTTCTTCCACATCAGACATGTAAGATTTTAGTTTGTCTTTTAATGCCTCGAGGAAAGAAGATTGATTTTCTGCGATTTTATCTTTTACAGGTTGGGGCAACTCTCCAAAAACTGAGCTCAGTAATTCTTTGGATAAATCTTCCACAGAACCCACTGTTAAATTAACTGTCTGATTCACAGCTATGGAATCCGCTTGAATATTAGTGGAATTATCTCTCGTCTTTTGTTTCTTTATCTCTGACATTTATATTTAAATTATCACTTTGTATGTTTATACTGTTATTTCTACTCCTTTGCTTTTTTATTATTTTATTACCACCCCAAAATAACGTGGCAAATCCAATTAATATACCAACTAGCGTAAGAAATCCTCCTGCAGTTTTTATATATAAAATTAAATCATCAAACATCGTAGTTTTTATATTTTATCAAAAAACTGCCCAGTTGGACAGTTTTTTGTCTGGCTACAGCTCTCAGCTTATATGCAGTGTCAGAATAGGTTCTTGGGCACACGACCCTCTCAGGTCACTGTGTTTGAAGATACTGGCGTTTCCGTGTTAGAACTTCTAAGCCATCTGTGGATAAGTGCCTACACTTTCGGTTTCTATTCGTTTATAATATAATTATAGTTAAATAATATTTATAACAATGTCTACTCTTACAAAAAAACAAAAACAAGTCTTTGATTTTATAAAGAGTTATACATCGGAAAATGGTATCTCCCCTACTATAGAAGAAATCCGTAAAGGATTAAAACTGAAGGCTGTTTCTACAGTACATGAACATATAAAAACTCTTGAGGTAAAAGGGTTTATTTCAAGAGATGATGATTTTTCTAGGAACTTAAGCATAAAAAAGAACATTATATCTGTGGTACATATTCCTATCCTTGGTCATATAGCTGCGGGCCAACCAATTGAGGCTATAGAAGATTTTCAGGACACCGTATCTATTGTTGATTCAAGAATAAAGAGTTCTGAAGGATATTATGCCCTAAGGGTTGTTGGTAATAGTATGATCGATGAAGGAATTTTTGATGGAGATATTGTTGTTATTAAAAGACAGTCCGTTGCTGACAATGGACAAACTGTTGTTGCGATAATTGATGAAAATGAGGCAACTCTTAAGAAATTATATAAGGAAAGAAGACGTTTTAGATTAGAGCCAAGAAATCCTAATATGGAACCTTTATTTAGAACCCATGTGGAGGTTCGAGGAGTTGTAGTAAAAGTTATTAGTAATATTCAAGATGAAGTTGAGACAATTGCGAAAACAAAACACGGATTTAGAACATTGGATTTGTTTGCAGGTGTTGGGGGTATACGAATAGGTTTTGAAAATGCGGGGTTTAAAACTGTATTTGCAAATGATTTTGAAGAAAAATGTGAATATACGTATAACCTAAATTTTAAAAAAACAAAGCTGGTGGTTGAGGACATAAGGAAAATAGGAATTGATGATTTGCCAGAATTTGATTTTTTGTTGGGTGGATTCCCCTGCCAAGCCTTTTCCATCGCAGGTTATAGAGAAGGTTTTAATGATAAAAAAGATCGAGGCAATTTATTTTTTGATATAGCAAGGATTATTAAAGCCAAAAGACCCGAAGGATTCTTACTTGAGAATGTTAAGAATTTAAAAAGCCATGATCAAGGAAGAACTTTTGAGGTTATAGAAAAAACTTTAAAGGATCTCGGATATCATATTCATACAAAGGTTTTAAACACTATGGAGTATGGGAATATTCCTCAAAATAGAGAAAGAATTTATATAGTTGGATTTAAAAATAAGAACTATTTCGATAGATTTGAATTCCCCAAACCAATCAAATTAACAAAGAAGGTTGTTGACTTATTAGAGAAGGATGTTCCTGAAAAATATTACTATAATAACAAACCTCTTTACGAAAGAATAAAAAACGATGTGAAAGATAAAAACAAAGTATATCAATGGAGAAGAAAGTATGTCAGAGAAAATAAAAGTGGCGTATGTCCCACATTAACAGCAAATATGGGAATGGGTGGACACAATGTTCCAATAATTAGGGATAATAAAGGAATACGGAAACTTACTCCATTAGAATGCTTTAGGCTCCAAGGCTTTCCTGAGGATTATAAACTTCCTAATGTTGCTGATTCTGTTTTATATAAGCAAGCTGGTAATTCCGTTAGTGTTCCGGTTGTAGAAGCTATAGCGAAACAAATAAAAAAAATTATGAAGTAAGTTTTTCTATTTTTCTGTTTTATAGAATTTATCAAACTCTTTGATCATTTTATTCGTAGAATCTTTAGCAAATATCTCAAAAGAGTTCTTTATCGCTAGATTCTCATTCCAACTTGAGCTTCTTTTAAATTCTGAAAGCTCTACTCTTACATAACCTGGGGACACCTTCTTTCCGTTAATAGAAATAGACCTTGGGGTTTTTAAATAAAAAGACCCTTTGTTTTGTTTAATGATTGTAACTTCTTTTAAATTACCTTCAATAGCAATTGGTAAAAATTTAGAGTCACGAAAATTATAAGTGAATTTCTTGTTCTCCACTCTTATAGGTTTGCTTTTCCCTGCCCTTACTACTTTATTTACATTTGAGACACTTTTTACATACCATGGGCTAACCTTTGGCTTACAGGATATAGTATGTTCCAAAATTTGGTTTTTAGTGTATGTACCTATTAATCTGAAACTTCCTATGGTTTTTGCTGGATGGGGTTCTTCTGGATTTATAATGTTTGAATTCTTATCTGATTTTATAAAGATGGGGTTAATCTTTAGTAAGTCTAAATTTTTTGGATTAAAAACTTCTTTATCAAAAATAGTAGTTAAATAATCTGGGGATAGATCAGATTCAACGAAAACATAGAAATCATCAATCATTTGTGGTTGCCTGACTCCCATTAAGTATTGTCCTTTTCTAAATACTTTAACTTCTACTCGAGGACGTTTTTTTATAGTTTCCCATTTCCCATCGTTGTATTGAACAAAAGGGATTATTCTTCTCTTATCCTTTATCCCAATAACATCTGGCGCATTTTTTTCTGATGAATTGTTGTACAAGAAATAATCAGGAATAACACTATATGGTTTATCTTTAAAAAGAACGTCAAAAACGACAGTTTCAGCAAGCTTATTAAGCCACCGTTCGATAAATCCTCCGATTAAATCTCTTTTAGAGGAAGTCCCTTGGAGATGAAGTGAATCGGAGTTATATTTCATTAATATGAAATATATTGTTCTAATCAGTTCTTCTTTTGTTACTTCTATTTTGGGATATTTACTCATTAAGATAGAGCATATACCCTTATTGACATAAAATCAATTTAGCAGTAAAGAATCACCTTCTTTAAAGTATGCATGGGCAGTATAAATGACTTGCTTCCGTTTTGTTTTACGTACTCATATTAAACCTATTCTATCTTTAACAAGCTCTAGGGGTTGTAAATTAGTTTGTCCGTTCGGAATTATTTGAGTGGTAAACAAATTATCCCTTCCCTAATTCATATTACCATTAATAAAACCAGCAACAGTTTATGTTTCTTCTATGATTTTTTTAACAACTTTTTTGGATATGTTTAATAAGGGGCTGAGATTCAACCAGTATTTTCCATCTTCGCGTTGAGAAAGTATCTCTAATTCACCAAAACCAATTCTTAGTCCAATCCCAATTTCCATGTAACTATTATGAGTAAGTTTGTTCCTATATCCATTTCTTAGTGTTTCGACTTGGTCATTTGAAAGACTCAGATTGTAGTAACTAGGATCATTCAAAATTTGGAAATGTGTCTTTGTATCATTCCCACCTCCTTTTATAATACTACCAATATTGTCTACTATTGAAAGAAGAATTAACGCCGATGGATATCCATAACATCCAGTATATCCATTCCAGCGAGGATCGGAAGATTTATCAAAATTTATACAATATTCCGCAACTTCAATCAGCTCTTTTAGAGCTTCCTTCTGCATCTCTGACTTTGATAAATGAAGTGCCATATTAACGTATCTCGTGTAGGATTGTTCCTTGCACGACTTGGCTGCCGGACTAGGATTCGAACCTAGATACCATGCTCCAGAGGCATGTGTCCTGCCATTAGACGATCCGGCAAAATACAAAGCTTATTGTAATGAAAATACTTCTATTATGCAATTATCTTATATTTAGAGAATTGAAAATGTGGTGTAGGGAGAAACTATCTTTCCTATACTACATTCACATTTCTTAACCATTGATGAATGAGGGCCTTTTTCTACATTTGGAAGAAAATATTGTATCGCTTCTTTTTCTCCCTGTGCACAAATAGAGACACTTCCATCATTGTTATTTCTAACAAATCCTTTGAGGTTATATTGTTGAGCTCTTTTTTCTATGAAACGTCTCATTCCAACACCTTGTACAATTCCTTCTAGATGAGCTGATAGTTCCAAAGGATCATTAAGAAATTCTTCTAGGGAAAGTGACCTTTCTATAGTGTAGTCTCCTATAGCTGTTCTTGTAAGAGCAGAGAGATATCCTTTAGATGAAAGTCTTTCTCCTAGATCTCTTGCCAAACTCCTCACATAGAATCCTGAAGATACAAAGATATCAAGTATAAGTGTATAGGTCTCGTCTTCATTCTTTTGAAGAGATTGTATGGTATATGAATAAAAAGATACTATACGAGGCTGAGGTGATACTTCTTTCCCTTCTCGAGCTTTTTTATATGCAGCCACACCTCCCCTCTTTATTGCTGAGTATATAGGAGGTATCTGTTGTGTCTGATCTTTAAGACGTTCAAGCTCTCTTTGTATATCTTTTTTATCTATAGGAGGCACCTTTGTATCTTTGATAACTGTTCCTGTTATATCGTCAGTATCTGATGAGGCTCCAATACATATATGAGCTCTGTATGACTTATCTTTTCCTCGTAGGATAGTATCTAGTTGTTTTGTGTATTCTCTCCCTATCCCCACCATCAATACTCCTTCTGCGAATGGATCAAGTGTTCCTCCATGTCCTATCCTTTCCTTTGTTTTGAGTTCTCTTTGAATACTACGTAAAAACCCAGCAGAGCTAGGGCCTTTGGGTTTGTTCATGATAAAAAGACCACGCATAGTATATATAGTGTATCAGATTTATATCAAAGAATATAAAAACCCCCTCGTCTGAGGGGGTTTTAAACTAGTTTGCCTTAAGATACTTCCCTATCGCGATAAAACTTGATATGAGCCCCAAGATACTTCCAAAGAGTAACTGATAGATAAGGAGTGTTGGGAGATGATCAGTGAAATAGACCCAGAGATCTAGTTCTGGAACAAGAACATTGCTGTATGGAGAAATAAGGTAAATAAGAGGAGCAATAATGAGTAAACTGATAACAGCAGCAAGGATACCATAGATAATTCCTTCAATAAGGAATGGACCCCTAATAAAGAAGTTAGATCCCCCTACAAGTCGCATAATCATGATACTATCCTTACTTGAATAGATAGCAAGACGAATGGTATTAAAGGTAATTAAAACAGCAATAAGAGCCATAAAGATAGTAAGAGCAAATCCTCCCTGTTCTGCAATATTAAGGATAGTATTGAGCCTTTCTATCACGGTAGCATTCTGACCATAGGTAACTCGCTCTGTATACTGTTTAATGGACTCATTCTCAAGATAAGCTGCAATTTGTGCATACTGCTCTGAGTCTTGTGCCTTAATATTAAGAGATGCAAGAAGAGGGTTTTCGCTTAACTGTTGGAGAGCCTGAGAAATTGTTTCATCATCTCCATGTCGTTCTTTAAAGATCTCAAGTGCTTGATCTTTTGATATATACTGCGTTGCTTTTACTTCTTCAAGTTCTTGTACTGAAGTTTGAATACGAAGAATTTCATCTTCTGGGGTATCTGCGGTAAAGAAGATACTAATATCAATTTTATCTTGAATATTTTCAATAATAGTTGTAGTGGTCACATTGAAAATATTAAGTCCCGCAAAGACTGAAAGTGCGAGCACCATGACTAAGATAGTTGCCGTTGAAAGCCATACATTTCGTTTGAAATGTTGAAAGGCATATTTGATAAGACGTATACCGGTAGTAATCATAAATTAAGCAAGTATATATTTTCCCTTTTCCTCATCGCGTATAATCTTTCCATCTTCAAGACTAATAACACGACGAGCAATACTATTAATGACATCTCTATTATGTGTCGCAAGAATAATTGTTGTCCCCAGTTCGTTAATCTTTAATAACAGGTTTAAAATTTCATCAGTATTAACTGGATCAAGGTTTCCTGTTGGCTCATCAGCGATAATAACATCAGGATTATTAATCATTGCTCGTGCAATAGCGATACGTTGTTTTTCTCCTCCTGATATTTCTCGAGGGAAGTTATCTGTCTTACTTCCAAGTCCTACAATTTCAAGTGCTTTTGGAACGAGCTCATCAATTTCATTCTGTGGACGTCCTGCTACTTCAAGAGCAAAGGCAACGTTTTCATATGCTGTCTTTTCAGGAAGTAATTTAAAGTCTTGGAATACCGTTCCAATATGACGCCTCATCTTGTAGAGCTCATTTTCTTTTAAACGATTTACTTCATAGGAACCAAATACAACACGACCCTTACTTGGTCGTTCTTCTCCAATGAGGAGTTTTATAATCGTTGATTTCCCTGCTCCTGATTTACCCACCAGCGAGACAAACTCTTTCGGGTTGATCTTGAAACTGACATCCTCAAGAGCAACTGACTTTCGTTTATTTCCTTTATATATCTTGCTGACGTTCTGAAAAATAATCATATACAGGTATAAGTATAGTACATTTAGCGTATAAAAAGAAGAGAGGTGTGGATAATTTTTTTATTTCGTTTCTTGGCGAAAATGAGTAAGCTCGGCTTCTATAAATCCATCTAAATCCCCTCCTTCAAGTACCGGTTCTACCGTTCGTGTTTCATGATCTGTACGATGATCTTTTATTAATTTATAGGGGTTAAGTACGTATGAACGAATCTGGCTCCCCCATTCTGGCTTTGCATTACTCTTCAGGTCATCAAGTTTTTCAACACGTTGTTGTTCCATAAAGTTAACGAGTTTTGCTTCAAGAACACGGAGTGCTCGTTCCCTATTAGCGCTCTGTGATCGTTCTGCTTGTGAGGCTGCACTGATACCGGTAGGGATATGTACAATACGAACAGCTGTTTCTACCTTGTTAACGTTTTGTCCTCCAGGACCAGATGATCGAGAAAACTCTACTTTAATATCATCATCTTTAATATCAAGTGTTGGTTCATCAAACTGAGGTAATACATCAACAAGAGCAAATGATGTATGACGCAATTGTTGTGATGAGAAAGGTGAGACACGAACTAATCGATGCACTCCTGACTCATACTTGAGATACCCAAATGCATATGCTCCTGCAACTTCAAAGGTAATATGTTTAAGAGGTTTTCGTCCTGTTTTTGATTGAAACGATTCTTCAGTGATATCAATAACAACAACGTTCCATTTTTTTCTTTGTGCCTAGGCACTATACATCTCATAGAGCATATGTACCCAATCAGCTGCATCATCTCCTCCTGCACCTGCAGAGATAGAAATAATTGCATTCTTTTTATCATAGGGCCCTAAGAACAGTTGTTCCCGTTCTAGTTCTTTTACATCTTTTTTTATCACCGCCAAAAGATCTTCATCATGTGTTTCTTTTAATTTCTTGAGACCTTCAAGAACTTCAGTATAGGTTGTGATACATCCTTGAAGTTCTCCCAGTTCTTTGAGGGTTGGTTCAACTCCTTCACGATCTTTCCAGATATCAGGGTCTTGAAGAAGGAACTCTATCTCTTGTATTCGTTGTTTTTTCTTCTCAATAGCAAGATACTCTTCTAAATATGAGAGTTTATCTTCTATATCACCTACGAATTGTTCGTATTCTTTTTCTATCATATATGAGCCAGCGAGAGGATTTGAACCCCCAACCTCTCCCTTACGAAGGGATTGCTCTACCATTAAAGCTACGCTGGCAGAAACATCAATAGGATAGCATATATCGTATGTTTCGTTCTATTGACCAAATATATATTATATTGTATTCTCTTGGCAAGAGTATATTAACAATTTAAAAAGGAGGAATTCTCATGGCACCGTTTATCTATGATAAAAAGACAAACAAAAGTATTATGAAATTGACGCTTGTCTTTGTAGTAATACTTATCGTATTTTTCTTTGTATTTAGGTACGTCCTTTTTCCAAATGATGATTCTTACAATCCGATAGATACAACATATCTAACTTCATTTGAAAATTTTGCGTTTGACATTAATGCATATTTCTATGGGGATATGTGTATTGTCCGATCAATAGAGGCGTATCACCCTTCACACTATACCTTTGTTTCTGCGCAGTACCATTTCTATCCGTTAGTTTCATCAGATGGAAGTATTGTCTACAGGCTCTATGACAGCAATGCCCGTGGTTCAGATAATACCTCCTACATGATCATCACATTTTATGATGAGAAGCAACATGTAGAGAGGAGTATTATCATGAGCATGGAAGACGTGCTTGATTTCTCTCCTCAAGAAATGGGTCTTCCTATACAAGTGGAAGATAAATCATTTTCTATCCATAGGGCATACCTTGAGCCTGGTGGGGAGATAGTTTTTAGAATGAACTCCTTAGAATAATAAAAGTGAAAGGACATCGTGTGATGTCCTTTTTTTATGCTCTTAATCGTCTCATAATCCCCTCCTCTATCTCTTTGTATGTCTTGGTATGTTTTTGTAGGGCATAGTCATAGAGACGCTGAGCAGCATCTTTATCAGATGGTCTGTAGGGAAGGGTCTCAATACTAAAGGGTTCGGTTACCTTTCCATGATTTAACATCTTTACATAGGCGTGGAATGCGTTGAGGTTTCCAATATCATGAGCACTAAAGATAGGGTCAAATTCTTTTTCAAGTACTTGAGCATCTTCATTTCCTGTACGAAATACAATCATAGATCCAACGTTTCCAAAAACTGCTTTTTTGATATCTTCATCAAGTTGTCCAATAAATTGATGTGCAATGGTAAGGTTTAGTTTGTACTTTCGTGCTTCAGAGAGAATGGTAGCGATACCATCAGTTGCAACATTATGAAATTCATCGATAAAGAGATTAAAATCAGTTCTTTTTTCAAATGGTATATCTCCTCGTGAAAATGCTCCCAAAACCAACTTTCCAATCACTAACATTCCAAGGAGTGCTGCATTCATTTCTCCCAACTTTCCTTTACTGAGATTAACCAGGATAATCTTGTTTTCATCCATGGCCTTTCTAAATTGAATAGATGAAACTTCTTGTCCGATAATAGGGCGGATAAAGTCATTAGCGATAAATCCATTAAACTTAGAGGTAATATAGGGGGTAATATTTGCAAGTGACCCTTCTCCTCCAGCTTTTGCAACTTCTTTTGTCCAAAAATCAATAACAACAGGGTTTGTGATTCGTGCTAGTTTTCTCTGTCTAAATTCAGCATCGGTAAAGACACGAGGAACCTCTATTAATGTTGCTGGTTCATTAACACTATCTTCCAAGAGCAATAGAAGTGCATTGCGCATATACTGTTCAAACATAGGACCCATAGTTTCCTGTGAGAACAGCCTGTTAAAAATGCTTTGAATTTCATTAACGATAAAGGTCTTTTGTTCAGGATGAGCTGGATCATATTCAAGCATGTTAATCCCCACAGGATGCTCGAGGTATGAGGGGTCAATGATAATAAGGTCATCTTTTCGTTTTTCTGGAATACATCCTGCAATATGTTCAACAAGATCTCCATGAGGATCAATAACACAGACTCCTTTCCCGCGCTCTATATCTTGTGAGGCCAATTGTGTTAAAAGACCTGACTTTCCTGTACCTGTTTGCCCGATAATGTAGAGATGACGAGAACGATCCTCATCACTGATATAGATGGGTTTACTTTCTCCACGAGCAGAGCTTTCTCCAATACAGAGTCCTGAGGTAGGAAGGTTAAGAGGAATGTTACTTTTCTTTGAGGTGACCCATTGTACTGTTGGGCTCAGGGTATCTGCGGTAGGGAAATGAAAGAGGCTTGCAAGTTCTTCAGTATTAAGAATCATTCCTTTTTTCTCATTGAATTGTCTAAATACAGTGTCATATGCCAATGTTTTAAGAGATCGTTCCTTTTGAATTGAAAGAAGAGGTCCTTCTGAGGTGGTAAACTGAGAAAATGATTCTGAAATATCATTAAAGATACTTTCTGTTTGAAAATCATTATCAGTTGAAACAATAATACGAGCATTAACCCAAAGAAGTGGTTTTTTAGCTTTCTTTTGAATATCTTCTTTTGGAGCGATGGTGGTATTTTCCGTTTCTTCTTCATCTGCTTTTTTCTTTTTCTTTAAGTATGAACGGAGCTGTTTTTTGTATGAGTCAGGAGCTTTTTTAATTAAAAATTGTATGACAACTCCTTCTCCAATGTGTTGAATCTTTGAGAGTGTGGTAATAATAGGGGCAAAGGTGTCTCGATCCATATCTTTGTAGGTATCGAGAGGAAATGAAAAATGTTTTGTTTGTTGAATATACCCTCCTTTGTGTACTCCTTCATGTTGGAAAATATTATATTCAGGAACATCTTGAATCTGAATTCCTGGGAAGAGTCCTTCTAGTTCACGTTGGATAAAGGCATGTTTCTCTTCTGGAAGAGAAAGATAGAAGTTAAGTTCTTCTCCAATATGATGTACTGCAATCTCACATGAAAGGGGTTGGGAGAATTGAGTAAGTGTTGAGAAAAAGTGTTCTGTTTTTTCAATTGCACTTCTGTCTTCCTGCCTGGGAAGACGAACAAGAAGCAACGTTCGTTTTAATGATTTTTGTATTCTTTGAAGTCGTACTCTTCGTGCAACAAAAAATATTCCTATACCGATGACGATAAGGAGAATAATTCCTGAACTAATAATAAGTGCGTCCATGAACTAAAGAAGTCCTTTACGTTTCATTTCTTCGTGAAGTTTCTCGACAAGTGCATCATGGTACATATCAAGAATAAAAGGATCTTTTTTCTTTGCTTCCCTGATTCCTTCAAGAAGTCCTTTTTCAAATGTGTGATTGATAAGGGTGGTCACTTCTTTCTTTACTTCTTCTGAGGCATCAGCTGCATAGGAAGGAAGTGAGTCGTTTGTTTTTCTCTGTTGGTCTTCTTCTGTTTGGGAGGTATAGTGAGTATGGATGACCTGTTTGAGGGCAGGAATATGGTTGTTTTCTACCTGTTCATGCTGTTCAAATGTTTGTTGAACTTCTTTTGTTTCTTGAGCAAGTTTTTCGTAGTTGATACTATCCATATATGAAAGATAAAAAGAATATGAAATTGTATATTCTTGGTATTGTTCTGATTATATCAGCGTTCTTTTTCTTTTACAATTTAGATACGCTTCCTCCTGGACTCTATATTGATGAGGCTATGAATGGACTCGATGCACAATCAGGAGAGTTAAAAGTAGTGTATCCAGAAAATGGAGGGCGTGAGGGGCTCTTTATTATTCTTCAATCACTTGTTCTTAGTATCGTTGGGATAGTAGAGCCATGGGTACTTCGCATGGTGAGTGGCATTATTGGACTAGTGGGTATTGGAGGAATGTTTTTCTTCCTCTCAAGACTCTTCTATCGTATTGAGAAGAAATATCATTACTGGTGGGCTGGGATAGGGTCTGCGCTACTTGGTATGAGTCTGTGGTATAGCATTCTTTCTCGTGTAGGGTTTCGAGCCCTTCTGTCTTCAACTATTCTTATTTGGACACTTGTACTTCTTGAAAAAGCAGTTGATAAAAAACATCCATGGTTATATATCATTGCTGGTGTCATAGGGGGAATAGGGATGTATTCGTATAGTGCATATTATATCACTCCTTTTATTTTTCTATTGTATCTGTGGGTAGAAAAACAGATAGCACAAGAATCGTTTAGGTTCTTTATAAAACAGGTGTGGTACTTTGTTTCTTCTTTTGTTGTGGTGAGTATTCCTCTCTTTATTTCTCTTTCTTCTGTTTCTCGTTTTAATGAAGTATCTGTTTTTTCTCAAGAGAGTCCTTTTCTTCGTATTATAGAAAACATTATTAAAACAGGAGGTATGTTGTTTTTTAAGGGAGATATGAATGCACGGCATAATATTCCTGGTCTTGCACAACTCTCTCCCCTTCTTGGTATCTTTTTTATTGGTATGCTTGTCTACTACATTCTTGCTCGTACAGGAAAAAAGCGATCATTTCTCATTTCATATACTCCGTTTCTTTTCGGATGGATTATTCTTGCTTCCCTTCCCGCTCTATTTTCATCAGAGGGACTTCCTCATGCTTTGCGTAGTGTATTGATGCTTATCCCAAGTGTGATACTGAGTGTTTTTGGAATCTATGTCGTATACACCTTTCTGAAGAAACGATTTTCTTTTCGTACAGTAGTACTTGGAGGAGGGATACTCTTTTTTGTGTTTAGTATCTCTCAGGGATTTCTCTTGTTTGGTGTGTGGGGAACATCTTCTGATACGTGGAATGCATTTAGTTCTGATGTGTTAGAAACAGCATATGCGATAGAAACGATTGATGCCTCTATTCCTGTGTATGTTGTTGTGTATCGAAACCCTGACCAGCTGTACAAAGAAATACCACGTTCTGTAACCCCTCTTGCATTTATGAACCCCAAGAGAGATATCATATACGTGTATGATGATACTGATATTCCTTCTGGGGCCGCAGTCTTTTATGTTGGAGAGAAGGAATTATAAAGGAGCTTTTTGAATTTTTAGAGAAAATGTTTTAGGCTTAGAGTATCGGTTCATTAATAATATAAGGGGGTTAGCTATGACACTCTCATCAATCAGTGAAAAGATACGAGACTGGTCTTTTTATAGTCTTATTGGTTTTCTGTTGTGGAGCCTTGTTCTTATTAGCGCACTTCATTCAACAATGATTTCCTTGGTACTGGTCATTGCCAGTTTGTGTGTTATAAATCGGTATTTTTCTCATTCATTGCATGGAATGATTATCCGAACAGGCATGGGAACAATTCTCTTCTTTGTTGCATTTATGTATGGTGGTCTTAAGCAGTTTCCCAAAGACTTTTCTTTACTTCTTATGATGTATGCATTTAGCATACTTATTGCTATCGTGTTTTCCTATATCATCGTAAAACATTCACTTGAAAAGGATGATGCTACTGATTCAGATCATTCTTCTCCCCCTCTCTTGTATTAAAAAGGGAGCTTTTTAAAAGCTCCCTTTTCTTATCCATGACGAATGACCATAACATCTCCATCCTGTACCACATATTCTTTTCCTTCAATACGGAGCTTTCCTTTTTGTTTTGCGCTTCCCCATCCTCCTGCTGCGACAAAATCATCATAGGCGACGACTTCAGCACGGATAAATTTGTCTTCAAAATCAGTATGAATGGTACCTGCTGCTTGTGGAGCTTTACTCCCCTTCTCAATTGTCCAGGCACGGGTTTCATCTTCTCCGGTGGTGAAAAAGCTAATGAGGTTAAGAATAGCATAGGCCTTGGTAATAACATCAGAAATATCAGTGGTGAGAGAAAGATCAAGGATAATGTATGTTGCATTGAGTGATGCTATCTTTTCTTTTGTTTCATCAGATACATCTTGCTCTGATCCATTTAAAATAAAGATCTGAGGTTTTGCCGTTAAAAGATTGAGTTCTTTAAGGGGTTCGGTTTCAAGTTCTTCATGGGTATAGACCATGTATGGCATCGTTTCTTTTTCCAAGACGTCTTTTACATGACGAAGTGCATCAAGTTCTTTTTTCTTTGCCTTATCTCCAGTACGTGCTTCTCCTTCTACCTTGTTGAGGCGTTTCTCAACGAGTTCAAGGTCTTTGAGGATAAGTTCATGGTTAATGGTATCAATATCACGAGCAGGATGAGGACTTTGTTCAACGTGCGTAATATCACTATTTTCAAAACAGCGTACGACATGTGCTATCGCATGTACTTCTTTTATATGAGAAAGAAATTGATTCCCCAGCCCCTGTCCTGTACTTGCTCCTCGTACCAGTCCCGCAATATCATAGAATTCAACAATGGCAGGGATAGTTTTTTTAGATTCACTGAGTTGGGTAAGGGTTTGGAGGCGTGAATCAGGGACTTCAACGATCCCTACATTAGGGTCTATTGTTGCAAAGGGATAGTTTGCGATATGGATATCTTGACGTGTGAGCGACTTAAAGAGTGTTGACTTTCCTACGTTAGGAAGTCCCACAATACCAACAGAGAGTTTCATAGTTATTTATATTGAATAGTGAAGAAATGCTTTTTCCCTAGACGCATTGTCCCTTGAGGAAGTTCATCAAATGGTTCCAGGGATTGTTCGTCTGGTTCTATCATACGTATTCCTCCTTCAAGTGCAAGGCGTTTTATTTCACTCTTGCTGAAGGCAAGATCTTTGCGAGATGCGATAAATTCAATAACGGTTGTTCCTTTTTCTACCTGATAGACTGTAACATCAGAAAAATCTTGTTGTGAGAATGTTTTTTCAAATGATTCACGTTCTTTGTGTGCTGTTTGCTCTGATCCTGTTGTGATATAGACAAGAAACATTCCAAGAATCTTTTTCATTTCAAGAGGATCTTGTTGTATGAGTTCTTGTATCTCTTCTATCTCTGAGGTACGAATATCAGCAAATGAGATGAGGTATGAGAGAATAAGGGTATCGGGGATAGAAAGAATCTTTCCAAAGATATCTTGTGGTGAGGCATGTAGAGAGATATAGTTTTCTAGACTTTTACTCATTTTAGCTCCATCTCCATGAATTCCTTCAAGGACAGGGGTAGTCAGAGCAACTTCAGGTGTGAGTCCGTGAAGTTTCATAAGGTCTCGTGCTTGGGCAAAGTTAAGGAGTTGATCTCGTCCTCCTATTTCAATATCTGGTTTAATCTCAAGAGAGTCTACTCCTTGAGCGTATGCGTAGAGGAGTTCGGCGATACTTAACGGATGTCCTGTTTCAATACGTTTTCTAAAGTCATCTCGTTGCAATACTTCTGAGATGGAGATGTGTTGCAGATCAGAGAGAATACTTTCAAAAGAATGTTTTTTTAACCATTTCTTGTTGTGATGAATTTTTGTCTTTCTCACATTAATAAATGGTCGTATCTGTGAAAGATACGTTTTTTTGTTTTTCTCTATTTCTTTTTCAGAAAGAAGTGTTCTTTCTGATGTTCTCCCACTTGGGTCTCCAATGCGAGCGGTAAAATCTCCAATAACAAAATGAATGGCATGTCCTGCCCTTTGAAAGAGCCGTAAGATCATAATAGGAAGAAGATGACCAAGGTGAATATCAGGACCAGTTGGGTCAATACCAAATTTCACTACAAGCTTGTCTTTTTTCAGTGCTTTTTGAAGTTCTTCTTGAGTGATAACTTGATCTATCTTTGGTGCAAGTACATCGTACAATTCACCAGGTGCAAGTGGTGCTGTGTAACGCTCTTTTAATTCTGTGAATAGTGTCTCTTTGTTCATATAGATGAGAGTGCTTCTTCTATTTCTTGTACCATCATATCAGGAAGTGGTTGTGATGGTTTTGTTTTTCCAGGATATCTCCATGCAGAGATAATGACAATAGTGCTATCTTTTTTTGTTTGGTACATAACCCATATCTCTTGATTCCATGTACGTTTTCCATTCTTTTGTTTATATGATGAGGGTTGCATTGCAGCCTGGGTTCCTTCTGCTATTCCCTCCTCTCTTCTGAGGGGTGTTTTTATAACTCGTCGTATTCTACTCTCTGAAAGTTTATAGTAATGGATCTTTCCTTGTGCGTGTCGTGTCCATTGATATTTCCTTTGTGAGAGTATGTCAGTTTGAGCCTTCCCCATAACATGTATTATAATATAGCAGACACTATATGTATACACAGAAACGTTTGTTTATCTGGATTTCCTTGGGAATTATCTGTTGTGCTTCCTTTCTTCTTATGTGGAATGCAGCATCTCAGGAATCTGCCATTGTTGATGAACTCGCTCATATTCCAGCGGGGTACTCATATGTGCATGAACTTGATTATCGTTTAAATCCAGAACACCCCCCTCTTCTCAAAGCCCTTTCAGGGCTCTTTTTACTTCCTCTCTCTCCTCATTTCCCCACAACGGATACTTCTTGGATTGTGGGGAGTAACGATCAATGGCGGATGGGAATACTATTTTTTTCAGAAAATATTTCTGAGATAGATAGTATTCTTCTTACTGCTCGTCTTGTTCCCATGCTCTTTATGTTAGGGCTTATTCTTATGACCTTCTTTCTTGCTCGAAAGGTTATGGATGAGTTCTGGGCACTGTTCCCTGCTCTCTTTGTTGCTCTGTCCCCACATTTTCTTGCCCATGGACACTATGTGACAACTGATGTTCCTTTGGCATTTGGCATTGTCTTTGCTATGTTTTTCTTTCTTATCTATCTTCAGGAACGAACTACAAAACATCTCATCTATGCAGGGATAAGTCTTGGTATTGCTCTTTTGTTAAAATTCTCTGCACTTATCTTACTTCCTATTTTCCTTATTGGAGGTGGTATCTATATCTTTGCGCATACCCAAAGAGAATGGTGGAAGAGTATTGGTTCATGGATACTTTCATTTTTGAAACTAGGAGGTGTTGCATTTCTTGTGATTATGAGTATCTACACCCTCTTTACCATTAACCTTCCTTTAGAGAAACAATCTCTTGACACTTCCTTTCTTTTAACCCGTTATCTTCAAGATGCTCCGTATTCACGAGGGGTAGGGTGTTTTGGATCACTTCTTTCCTGTGTTGCAGATCTTACCCAAGAACTTTCTGACATTCCTGTTATTCGTTCTCTTGCGCACTATGTCACAGGCATTCTTATGGTTTCTGAGCGATCAGCATATGGAAATCCCGTCTATTTCCTTGGAGAGGTAGGGACAGGATGGTGGTATTACTTCCCTGTTGTCTTTCTCTTAAAAGAGCCTCTCCCCCTTATTGTCGTTATTATCTGGGGACTATGGGTAGGGATGAAAAGATTATTTCAGAATAGAAAGAGACCAGTATCTGAATATATTCTTCTCCATACCCCTGAATTTCTCATGATACTGTTTGTGTTGGTCTATGGGTATATGAGTATGCGGAGCGCTCTTAACATTGGATTTCGACACATTCTTCCTGTCCTTCCCTTTGTGTATATTCTTTCAGTTTCTTCTCTGTATCGAGGATACAAGAAAAAAGAAATATCATATGGATTTGCCTTAACACGGCTCATACGAGAAACAATGGCACGTCTATGGCCACAACCTAAAACGATACGTATTATTCTTTTAAGTGTATTGAGTGGAATACTAGTGTTAGAAACACTTCTTGTATCTCCCTATTTCCTTTCATACTTTAATGAGTTAGGGGGTGGTGTTTGGAATGGGTGGAAGTATGTTGTTGATTCTAACTATGATTGGGGACAAGATCTTTTGCATCTTAAAACATTTGTTAAAGAGAATAATATAAAACAAATTGCTATTGATTATTTTGGGGGTGGATATCCAAGTTTTTATATTGATGAAGCTTCTGTTCCCTGGACATATGAAGGTTCCTCCCCTGCTGATAGTGGTATTGAATGGTTTGCTGTTTCTGTGCACAACCTTCAGTTGTATCGTCACGGATCACAAAATGGATATGCGTGGCTTTCTTCTATTGAGTATCCCTATGCACGAGTTGGAACATCACTCTTTGTATTTAGGCTCCCACCTAGTGAAACAAATCTTGACAGATAACGTTATATTATACATACCCTAATTATATGAAACAGTATTGTCACAACACAATGAATCGAAATACCATCCTTTTCTCAAAAGGCTATTTTTCTGTTGAGACAATCTTTGTAATGAACCTCCTCCCCTAACTAGTTATAGTATTTCATTGTAAAAACTGTCTCATCAACGAGACAGTTTTTAGTTCATTAACAATTATATGGAGGTGAGTCATGCATGCACCACACAACACACCAACTATCTTTCTTGAGGGAAAAAAGACGATCCTTCGTCCCCTTAACAAAGAAACTGATATTCCTTCTCTTGTTACCTGGATCAATGATCCTGATATTCGAAGGTTTATCGCAAATTATCTTCCCTTTACTATCTCTATGGAAGAGCAGTGGTTTGAGTCTCGTAGCAAGGATACACATCATCATATTGTCCTAGGTATCGAAGCACGTGTTGATGATGAGTATGTCTTTATCGGTACCATGGGACTACACAATATTGATTGGAAGCATCGCTTCCTCACCACAGGTGCCATGATTGGAGAAAAGAAGTATTGGGGACAAGGCTTTGGAACTGATGCAAAAATGACTATATTAGATTATGTGTTTAATACACTCAATATGCATAAAGTATGTTCTGATGTTATCTCCTACAATAAACGAAGTCTCAACTATTCACTACACTGTGGGTACAACGTTGAGGGAGTTCGAAAAAAACATTTTTTCCAACAGGGAAGATATTATGATGTTATCGAACTTGGTCTGTTTAAAAAGGATTGGCTCCCTATCTGGAGAGCATATCAAAAGACGGGACGAGTGAAGTAACAAAAAGCAGGAGGAATACTCCTGCTTTTATTGTATAAAATTATCCACTGAGTAATTTTGACAAAGCTTTTTGATATAGGTACTATGTATATATAAGAAGTCGGTATATGTGCGGATAGCCATGACCGGCTTTTTTATATCTATTACACGAGGATTTCAAAAATACCAGGGTTTGTCTTGCTATTTATTTTACTATCAATAAGTTGCTTAAACATTTTTTCAACTTGTGTAAGTTTTACTTTTTTATTCATTTTGAATTTATAAAACATACTTCCCATAATAGCAAAACTATCAGCTATTTGAATGTGTGAATCAAGATTGAGTTTATTTACCAAGCTTATTGATGTTATTTTATTTCTATATTCACTTCCCGTCATCCCTTCTGATGGAATTCCTATCTTTTGAAGTTTATTGTGTGCCTGTAAGAGATATTTATCTTGGTAGGGGTCTGACTCAACGAGTAACTTTCCTTTTTTATCTTCTTTCAAGTATTTTTTACTAAACTCTTCAAGCATTTTCAAATATACCCTTTTTAGTATAGCAATATCATTCCATCCAAGTTTTTTTGCTTTTTCTTTATCAACTACGATTAACGCCATTGAAACATCAGGTATATTTATACTGTTAATATATTCACTCCAAAACTTTTCAAAGACATTGGTATCCCGAAGAATAGAGAAGGGTCCTTTTTTTCGGAGCATGTCTCTGGAATGGAAAATAATATCTTCGTTATTGAAAAATTTTGATTTTATTCTCTTAATACGTTTTTCAAATTTAGGTAAGAAGTTTCCAGAAATAATGAGCCCAGACAAAATAAAAGTAGATGAGCTGTGTTTAAAGCTAGCCTTTCCGGTCTCATCTAGTGCAAGAATTTTATATTGGTCCATATATATTATTGTAAACCAATAAACAACTATTCCCTACCTATAAAACACTCTATTTTTTATACGAAGATCTATATATTCAAGATTTTTTTTATCTAATTCCTCTATTACCTTTTTTGCAAATGTAGGAGCATGACGAAGACTAATATGTAGTGCTGGAGATGTTTTTGTTTGAGGAACATACCCTTCTTCAAATATACTCTCTTCTATTATAATCGTTCTACTTGACCAAGAAAGATCCTCAAGAAAAGAAAATGTTTCTTGTAGTACGGTAAACTGTTTTTCTGAAAGAAAGGTATCAAGAATAGAAGGTGTTATATTATTCATTCGTACCGTTCGTACTAACTGTCCTTCTGAATACACACCATCAAGAAATATAACTCCTGTGCTATCAAACCACCAACATGATTTCTCTTCCCCTTGAGAAGGGCAAAGAAGACCATAGGTATCTCTTTCAGATACTGTTACCTTAAGTGTTTTGTCTGTTATATTTTTTTCTATCGTTACTGTAGAAATATAAGGAAGTGTTGTAAGGATATGATCTGAAAGTCTTTCTGATGAGAAAAAGAACAGATGGGTATCTTTGGTAATTAAAACAAATGGTGAGGTGTTTGCTTCAAGAAATGACTCTATAGTATCGGTAATACGAGGTGTCCCTATCTGTTTGTTTCCCTCAATAGTAATGGTATGAAATGAAAATACTCCTTTATACACAAGAAATAGAAATGCTCCAATAATAAGAATCAGTATTATGAAAAAAAGGACGAATTGTATTTTTCGTCTTTTCTTTTTTTTCTCCCCTTCTCGTTTATCTTGAAGATAATCACGCATTTTTTTTCTGTATCACATCACTATTCATGTAGGGCACTAGGACTTTTGGAATACGAATAGATCCATCTTCCTGTTGATTGTTTTCTATGATAGCAAGGAGCGTTCTTCCAACTGCAATACCGGTTGCATTGAGAGCATGTGCATAGACTGTCTGATTATCTTTCATACGTATTTTTGTACGAGTTCCTCGCATTTGATAGTCTGTAGTATTTGAACATGATGCTACCTCTCGGTATGTATTCTGAGAGGGAATCCATGCTTCAATATCAAATTGTCGAGCATCGGTAGGGCCCATATCTCCAGTACATATTTCAACAACACGAAATGGAAGTTCTAAGGCCTTGTAGAGTTCTTTTTGTGTTTCAAGAAGATGCATATGTTCTTGCTCTGAGTCAGTAGGGTTCGTAAAACTATATAATTCTACTTTATCAAATTGATGTACACGTAAAATACCCTTCGTATCTTTTCCATAACTTCCTGCTTCTCTTCGAAAACAGGTAGAAAACCCTACATATCGTTTTGGAAGGTCTTTTTCTGAAAATGTTTCATCCATGTGAAGTGGTGCAAGGGTATGTTCTGCACTTCCAATCAAGTAAAGATCATCGGAAGGAAGGTAGTAGCGTTCTTCTTTTTGATCCTCAGTTAAGCGTCCAATTGCTTCATACACATCTGGTCGAATCATAACCGGAGGAATAACAGGTTGAAATCCTCTTTTAAGTATTTGAGAAAAGGCAAACTGTATCAATGCAAATTCAAGAAGTGCTCCTTCATTTTTAAGGTAATAGAATCGAGCACCACTTACCTTAGCTGCTTGTTGTAGGTCAATAATATCAAGAGCTTCTCCAAGGGTAACATGATCCTGAGGGATAAAGGAAAACAAAGGAGGTGTTCCTACTTTCTCTACCTCAACATTTTCACTCTCATCTTTTCCCACAGGTGTGTGGGATGAAGGAATGTTAGGAAATGAAACGAGTAATTGGTATCGTTTTTCTTCTAGTTCTGAGAGCTGTGTTGTTTTTTCTTTTATACGTTCTTTGTTTTCCTTTGCTTGTTCTCGTTTCTGTTCTTTAGTGAGGTCTTTTTGAAGTTTCCGTAATTCCTCTACCTCTGTTATAAGATTTTTCCACTGGGTATCAATCTCTAAGAATGCATCAACAACTGCACTATCTTTCCCTCTGTGTTGCAATGCAGTTTTCACCTCATCACTATGTTCTCGTATACGAGTGATATCAATCATATGAGTATTATACGCTTTTTCTCATTGGAGGGAAAAAGACAGTTTCGCGTATTGGTTTTTGTATAAGAACAGAAAAGAGTCTTTCTGAAAATCCAAATCCTGCAGCAGGAGGCATTCCATACTCAAGTGCTTCAAGGAAGTCTTCATCAAGCATCTGTGCTTCACTGTCCCCTTTTTCTCGAAGACGCATCTGTTCTTCAAAGCGCTTTCTCTGGTCTTGAGGATCATTTGCTTCAGAAAATCCTTTCCCCAGTTCAGTGCCATAGGCAACAATTTGAAATCGTTCAACGACACGAGGATCTTTTTCTGAACGCTTTGCAAGTGGTTCTATCTCAACAGGAGGATCGATAAGGAATGATGGTTGAATCAGTTTTGGTCGTACTGTTTTTTTGTAGATAAGATCAATAAGTCTTCCCTTCCCAAGAGATGGGGCTACCTGTTCAATGTGTAGTTCACGTGCTTTGGTGAGTAATTCTTTGTGAGTTGCCTCTCGAGGATCAAGACCAGTTTCTTTTTTAAATGCATCACAGTATGAAACAGTCTTCCATGGTTTCTTCCAATCAATCTTTTTTCCTTCAAAGGGAAGAATGTAGGTACCAAATGTTTCTTTAATAATATGAAGATACATCTTACGAGCAAAGGTCATAAGCTCATTGTAATCGGCATATGCCCAATAGAATTCAAGTTGTGTGTAATCTTGAAGGTGTTCTGCATCAATCCCTTCATTTCGAAAGATTCTTCCAATTTCAAATATTTTTTCAAATCCTCCTACCAGCATTTTCTTAAGAGAAATCTCAAGAGAGATGCGGAGATAAAAATCTGTATCAAGAGCATTGTGATGTGTCACAAATGGTTCAGCCTCAGCTCCTCCAGGAATATGCTCAAGGATAGGAGTGTCAACTTCAAGAAATCCTGCGTCTTTAAGAAATGATCGTCCTGCATTCCAGAATTTATCTTTCTTCTCAAAGATATATCGTACTTCAGGATTCATAAGAGCATCAAGGTATCTTTTTCGTAGACGTGTTTCTGTGTCTTCAAGACCGTAGTACTGTGAAGGAAGTGGTCGGAGAGCTTTAGTTAACATCTGAAGTGTTACTCCTTGAATACTTTTTTGTTTACTCTTTGTAGTAAAGAGTGTTCCTCTAAGTGCAATAATATCTCCTCCATCAAGTGTCTTTTTGTGGAGTGCGTAGTTACGCGTTGTTCCTTCTAGGAGAATTCCTTGAATAGAGCCTGTTGCATCTTCAATATCAAGAAAGATAATTTTTCCTTGTTTTCTGAGGGAACGAATTCTTCCTACAATTGCTACCTTCTTGTTACCCTTTTGAAGGGTAGAAAATGAAGAAAGCACCTCCCCTATTGTATGTGTTCGTTTTGTTCGTGCAGGATATGCAGAAACACCCTCATCCTCTAGATGAGTCTTTTTCTCTTTTCGTTCTCGTATAAGATCTTCTCTCATGAGATAGTTATGATATCTTGAGAATAGTATAGGTCACCTCTTTTTTCTTTGGGGTAAGGATGGTTGCTTTCTCTCCTACTTTTTTCCCGATAAGAGCTTTTCCTAGGGGAGATATATTTGATATTTTATTCTCAGAAGGATCTGCATCTTGTGATCCCACAATAGTAAATTCTATTTTGTCTCCTCCTTCTTTTTTCAAAATAACTGAAAGTCCCACACTCACGACATCTTTGTTTCGTGATTTTGTAATAATGTGAGCATCTTTGAGTGTTGCTTCAAGACGAGCAATATCTCGTTCAAGTTGTTCTTGGTCTTCCTTTGCTTGTGAATATTCGAAGTTTTCTGAAAGATCACCGAATTCTTTTGCTTTCTTTAGTCGTTCAGCAATTTCAATTCGTTGCACTGTTTTTAATTCGTGCAATTGTTCTTGTAATTCGGCCTCTTTTTCTTTTGTAATATAAATATCTGACATAATTTTAGTATAGGATATGGTAGTTTTTTTCAGCCCAAAAGTCAATTATTCTTGAGGGACACCACCATACTCCTTTTTCACCTTGCGCTTTATACGAAAGAGTTCTGCGAGTGTTTTAGGGTATGAGCTCAATGTTACCGATGTTCTTTCATCATTAACCCAGGTGATGGGGATTTCTCGTATTTTAAGGTTATGTTTCTTTGCTCGAGCAAGAATCTCTATATCAAATCCCCATCCTTCAGTACTCATATCTTCAAAGAGTTTTTCAGCAGCCCTGTGCGTAAATGCTTTAAACCCACACTGCGTATCTCTAATTCCATCAAGGAGTACTTTTTGGATAAGGAGGTTTCCTGCTTTCCCCAGCAGCTGTTTGTGAAATGGTTGAGGAGGAGAAAGGCGTGAGTCGGGATGTTGTCGTGATGCGATCACTACATCATGTCCTCCATGAAGGTGTTCTTGCATGGTAAAGAAATGATCAAATGTAGTTGAATTATCAGCATCCATAAAGATACGAATATTACCACGCGCATGTTGCATTCCTTTCTTTACCGCAGCTCCTTTCCCCTGCACACTACATTGAATAACAAACAGATTGTTAATCAATGATTGGAATCGTCGAACAATTTCAAGCGTTGCATCCTGAGAATTATTGTCAACAACAATGATTTCATAGGAAGGAACTTCACGAGCATGTTGTGAAAGATGAAAATCAACATCAAGAAGCGTCTTTGGAAGACGCTCCGCTTCATTATATGCAGGGATGATTATTGAAAGGTAGGGAGATTTTGTCATATACGTGTCAATATACGAGGACCTTTTTTCGTTATTGCTATTGTATCTTCACTGTGAGCACTGATACTTCCATCAGCAGTTGCATAGCTTTCATCATCATATTGTATCACGTCTTCACTTCCGATACTAAACATCGGTTCAATCGCAAGTACCATCCCCTCTTTGAGAACAACTCCCTCTCCTTTCTTTCCAAAGTTATAAATAGGAGGATCTTCATGGAGTTCAAATCCTACCCCATGCCCGGTAAGGGTTTTTATCACTTTCACATTATGTTTTCGTGCTTGATTCCCTATAGCCCATCCAATATCTCCAGTTCTGTTTCCTACCTGTGCCATAGCAATACCATCTTCAAGTGCTTGTTGGGTTGCAGTGATAAGGTTTCGTACGACTAAGGAAGGCTTTCCAATAGGGATAGTACGAGCAGCATCACTATACATTCCTTGATAGACAATCCCCATATCAATGGTGACAACGTCTCCTTTTCGTAATACATACTCTGAAGGGATGCCATGTACTACAATCTCATTTAATGAGGTACAGATGGCCGCTGGGAAGGGTTTTTGGGCTCCTTCGGGTTGATACCCTAGAAAGGCGGCAAGAGCGCCATAATGCCCCACAAGCTCCTGTGCGTGTATATCAATACTTTTAAGTGTTTTCCCCTCTTTAGTAAAGGAGACAAGCTCATCCAAAATCTTGCCTAAGATCTGTCCTGAGGCATGTATGTTTTCAATATCACTCTTGTTTTTGAAGAGAATCATGTACGAATGAATAGATGTCGTTAAATACCTGAAAGGGAAGTGTGTCCCCGTCTATCTTTTTGTATGGATACCCTTGAGTTTTTAATGCTTCGATAATAGGGAGGGTGTGTTCTTTATATGCATCGAGACGAACCTGAATTATCGATGGATCATCAAGTGTTCGTGTCTCTAGTTCCCCTCCACAGAGGGTACACTGGAAAAGTTCATCGATTCCCTTAAGAAGTTGTGGATCAATAACAGGAGTCTGGCATGATGAACATACTTTTCGATGTGTGTTTCGTTGTATTGAAATTTCTGGAGATACCGCTATCTCTGCGACAAGAATTGCTTCTTTAGGGAATACGGCACTAAGGATATCAAGGAGACCATCCTGATCTTCTGTTCCAAAGGCCTCTTGTATTTTGCGAGGATTTGATCCAAAAACAAGTCCTTCTCCTTGTTGTGCATGCGCTCTAATGCGCTCCCCTATCACTCCAAGAACAAAGGATGGATCCATGAGTCTTCCCTCGTCAAAGTCTTTTCGTGCTTGCACTACCGCAGGATCACCTTGTTGTTCTGGATCATGAACAATTCTTTCAAGAATACCTCCTGTGTTAAAACTGATAAAACCAGTCTTCTTTTCAAGAAGGAGTGCCTGTGTTGTTTTCCCTGCTCCAGGAGGACCAAAGATAATAACAGCACCAGGGTTAAGAGATTTATTCGAATCCTTCATACTCTCTCATGATAAGCTGTGCGTTGACTTGACGCAAGATTTCAAGAGCAACGGAAACAACAATGAGGAGTGCTGTTCCTCCGATGGTGAGGATTTCAATACCGGTTGCAATACGAGTTACGTTTGGAAGAACTGCAATCACCCCAAGGAAGATAGCTCCCCAGAGGGTAATACGACTGGTGATACTTCCGATAAATTGAGCAGTTGGTTGTCCTGGGCGAATTCCCAAAATTACCCCTCCTGATCGTTGCAAGTTCTTTGATATTTCTTTTGGATCGAACGTAATAGCGGTATAGAAATAGGTAAACATCACAACCAATACAAAGTAGATAGCTGCATAAATATACTGATTGTTAAAGACGTTTGTGACAAATTCATTTAACTGCACTGAAAGACTCTCAGAGAAAATAGCTGTTGCTTGAGCAATAAACTGAGGGAAGAGTAATACTGAGATAGCAAAAATGATAGGAATAACTCCTGCTTGGTTTACCTTAAGAGGAAGATAACTTGATACTCCTCCATATACTTTGTTTCCTCGAACTCGCTTTGCATAGGTAAGAGGTATTTTTCTTTCTGCTTCGTTCACAAATACAATTCCAGCGATAACAACAAGGGCAACAACAATAAATGCAAGGTAGGTAGTTAAGGTTGTAGTATCAAAGGATACAATCAACTGTTGTACTGTTGAGGGCACACTTGCCACAATACCAGCAAAAATCAATACAGAGACACCATTTCCAAGGTTTTGTTCGGTAATTAAATCCCCTATCCAGACAAGAAGCATTGATCCTGCGGTAATGATAAGTGCATCTTTTAGAAGTCCTACTGTTCCCATCTGTGGTAATACTCCCTGAGAGATAAGGAGATTCAAAAATCCATATCCTTGTAAGAATGCCAATGGAACTGTGAGGTATTTTGAAAATCTATTAAACTTTGCTCGTCCTGCACTTCCTTCTTCATAGTAGAGTTCCTTAAGACGAGGAAAGATCATCGTTAAGAGCTGCATGATAATTGTTGCAGTAATATAAGGCCCTACTCCAAGCATCACAATAGAGAGGTTTGAAAGTCCTCCTCCTGAAAAGATGTTTAGAAATCCAAATAACTGATTTCCGTCAAAGAAGTCTTGGAGACGAGAAATATCAACATCAGGAATAGGAATTGCAGCGAGTAAACGAAAAAGTAAGAGCCACAAGAGAATGGTCATTATCTTCTTTCTGAGATCTGGAATGGTAAAGACTCTTAAAAATGCTGTCATGATAAATACGATTATTCAAATAGTTTTGCTGCTCCTGCAGAGAGTGAAACACCTTCAAATGTTTTCTTCACTGGTGTTACTTCTTTTGATGAGGCAACAACACGAACTTTCAGGTAAGGATCTTTTAATTGCTTTTTAGTAATGAGTTTCTTTCCATACAATACTGCTGGAGTAATTGTTTCTTCTGGAAGTTGCGCAATAATGTGTGCCTGTAATGGAAGTGTAACACTCTTTGGTTTGTTCTTGTATCCTTTCTTTTTTGGGATACGAATAATAAGGTCTCGAAGACCTGGTCTCATATTTCGTCCTGCACGAGATTTCTGTCCTTTCTGTCCCTTTCCTGAATAGGTACCTCGCTTTCCACCTCGTCCTACTCGTTTCTTATTTTTTGTTTGTGATGAAAATGTATGGATCATAGTATTATGCTTGTAACTTCTTTAATGCTTTGATTGTTGCAAGCGCATTAGTCAATTTGTTCTTTGTTCGTCCAATTGATTTTGCTGTTGCATCCTGAACTCCTGCAAGAGAAAGAATACTTCGTACCGCTCCTCCTGCTTTAAGACCAGATCCTTTCTTTGCTGGTTTAATGAGAACATCAGCAGCACTGAACTTTGCAGACACTTCATGCGTTATTGTGGTACCTGAGAGTTTTACCTTAAAGAGATCTTTCTTTGCCTTTGTACGAGCTTTATCAATTGACTGAACAACATCAAGTCCTTTTGCGATTCCTACTCCAACTGATCCTTTTCCATCTCCAATAACTAACGTACAACGGAATGAAAAACGCTTTCCTCCTTTTACCACACGAGTAACACGACGAAGGTCAATCGTTTTTTCATTAAATTCGCTTTTCTCTCTTTTTTGTTTTCGTGGTTTTTTAAACGGCATAGTATTAAACGTGAATTCCTTTAGTACGTAGTTCTTCGACGACTTCTTTTACAATACCATGATATCGATACTGTCCTCTATCACATACTCCTCGTTCGATTTTCTTTTCTGTTAATACCTTTGCAAATGCGTCAGCTACTTTCTTTGCAGCATCTTTTCCTTTCTTTTCTTTTGCTGCAGCAAGGGTAACGCCGCTCACATCATCAATGGCTTGAAGCGCAATATGGGTATTACTTTTATGTATTGAAAAACGAGGACACTGGGGTGTTCCTTGAATATAGGTACGTACCCGTTTTTTCCGCTGCTGTATTCTATTGTTATGTGTTTTTCTATCCATAGTATATGTTTATCCTGCTGCTTTTTTACCTTCTTTTCGTCGAATGATTTCATCACTGTATCGAATTCCTTTTCCAAGATATGGTTCTGGTTTTTTAATCTTTCGTATTCGTGATGCAACGTGTCCTACCAGATGCTTATCAATACCAGTAATGGTAATGGTGTTTTTCTCAACAGCAATATCAATCCCCTCTGGGATAGGATAGATGACAGGGTGAGAAAATCCTACCTTAAGGTTAAGGTTGCTTCCTTCAACAGCGACACGGAATCCAACACCTTCAACGATCAATGATTTAGAAAATCCTTCAACAACACCAACCAATGCATTATTGAGCAGTGACCACTGTGTTCCCCAGTTCATATGAGCTTGAGGAGATTTCTTTGCTGGTGTAACGGTAATGGTGCGTTCTTCTTGTGCAATAGCAACTGATACGAAATCAAGCTTCATAACAGATAACGAACCCTTTGGGCCTTCTACAAAAAATGAATCTTCCTTTTCTGTTACCGTTACTCCATCAGGAATATGAAGTGGTTTTTTTGCAATCTTTGACATGTTACCAAATTTCAAATAATACTTGTCCGCCGACTTTCTCTTTTCGTGCTTCTTCATGTGTCATAATTCCTTTTGACGTTGAGAGTACTGAGAGACCATACTTGTTTCGTACTGGATAGAGTTCGGTGTACTTCTTATACATACGTCGTGATGGTTTGCTGATAAACTTGAATCCTTGAATTTTTCCTTCGCCATGTTCATAGGCAAGCGCAATCTCTAAGATACGTCGTGGTGCTCGTCCTTTCTTTTCTGCATCGATAATAAACTTCTTTTTCTTTAAAAGATCCAACACTGCTTCATCCATTGTGGTATAAGGAACTTTTAATGAAGGCTTTTTAAGCTGTTGTGCGTTCTTTATCTGTGTCAATAATGAAATATACATAAATTTACCAAGATGATTTTTTAACTCCAGGAATTTCACCCTTTGAAGCCATTTCTCTAAAACAAATACGACACAAATCAAAGTCTCTCATATATCCTCGTTTTCTTCCACATTTAAAGCACCGTCGTACCGTACGGGTGCTAAACTTTGGTTCCTTTGCTGCTCGTGCAATGACTGACTTTTTTGCCATATTATTTCTTAAATACGAATCCTAATGCTTTGTACAACGCAAGTGCTTCTTCTTTATTCTTTACGTTTTTTGCGACCAAGGTAACCTGAAGTCCAAACTGAACTTTTGATGTTTCAGGATTGATCTCGGGAAACACAACGTGTTCACGAAAGCCGAGGTTCAGATTACCGCTTTCATCAATATTTTTCAAGTCTATTCCTTTAAAATCTCGTACACGAGGAAATACAATGGTGATAACCTTCTGAACGAAATCATACATACGACTTCCTCGAAGTGTTGCTTTTACTCCAATAACATCTCCTTCACGAACTTTAAATCCTGCGATAGATTTTCGTGCAGGTCGTGTTGCTGGTTTTTGACCACAGATAAGAGCGAGTTCATCAAGAATAGCAGGAAGTAGTTTATCTTTAAATGATGCTTGATCAGCCATTCGTCCCAGTCCAACATTAACAACCACACGCTCAATTCCAGGAACAGCGTGGACATTTTTCACTTCAAACTCTTTTTGAAGTTTTGGCACTATTGTTTTTTGATATGTTTCTTTAAACGACATAATTATTTTTTATCGGTACTAGTAAGGGATGTTACGTTTGATACATGGATAGAACGAGGAATCTGAACAATCTGTCCCTTCTCCCCTTCTTTTTTAGGCTTTACATGCTTTGTATACACGTTAACACCATCAACGAGAATTCGTTCTCGTGCAGGAAATACACGGAGTACCTCTCCTGTCTTTCCTTTATCTTTTCCGGTGATGACACGTACCGTATCACCTTTTTTTACATGTAGTTTATTCATATGCTTAGACAATATCTTTTGCCATAGTTACAATTTTTTCAAATCCTCTCTCTTTCAATTCTCGTGGGATCGGACCGAATATACGAGTTCCCTGAGGTTCTTTCTTTGCATCGATAATAACAGCTGCATTTTCATCAAATGAGATGTATGAACCATCTCTTCGCTTCATTTTGTTCTTCTGACGGACAACAACCGCTTTAACAATATCCTTTTTCTTTACCGTTTTTCGTGGTTCAGCTGTCTGTACTGAGGCAACAATAACATCGCCGACTTGTGCGTATCGTCGTTTTGTTCCTCCAAGCACTCGAAAACATCGAATCATTCGAGCTCCTGAATTATCTGCAACAGTTAATAGTGATCGTTCCTGTATCATAGTTATGCGTTATTAGTCTCTGTATTAGTTGAAAGAATTCTCCATCGTTTTTCTTTAGAATATGGTCGTGCATGGACAATCGTTACCTGATCCCCTTTCTTTGTCTGATTCTTCTCATCATGAGCTTTATATCGTTGGGTTACAGTGAAGTAGCGATGATAACGAGGATGTTTCTTTACTCGATCAACAGCGACTACACGTGTCTTATCCATCGCATCTGATACGACCACTCCTTTCAATTTTCGTTGTGTTATAGATTTCTTTTCCATGGTACTTATTCTAATTCACCAATAATAGTATTTATCACTGCAATTTCTTTTTTAAGGGTATAAAAATCTTTCAGGTGAGCATTTTTTCCGATACGGATATCTCTTCGAAGTGCTTCCTTTTTTGCATTCTTCTCAGAAAGAAGCTTTGTCAGCTCATCTCTACCTTTATTTTTCAGTTGTTCTTTTTCCATCTTTTTCATACTATTTTTCGATAACTCGTGTTTTTACTGGAAGTTTGTGACCTGCTTTTCGAAGTGCTTCCTTTGCCATTGCTGGTTCAATTCCATCAATCTCAAAGATAATTCTTCCTGGTTTTACGGGAAATACATAGTGATCAAGACTTCCTTTTCCTCCACCCATCGTCATTTCAGGAGGACGTTGGGTAATTGGCTTATCTGGAAATATACGGATCCATACTTTTCCTCCACGCTTGGTAAAACGACTAATCACTTTACGAGCTGCTTCAATCTGACGACCATCAACATATGCTGCGGTTAACGCCTGAAGACCAATTGTTCCAAATTCAATGGTAATACCACGTGTTTCAACCGTTCTTTTTCGAGAACGTCCTTTATGGCCTTTTCTATATTTTGTCTTCTTTGGTGCTAACATATCTTATTTTTCTGATGTAAATATATCTCCTTCAAATACTTCACCTTTATATATCCATACTTTAATTCCAATCGTTCCGTAGGTGGTAAAGGCAGTATCTTCTGCGTAATCGATATTAGCACGGAGTGTCTGTAATGGAAGACTTCCATATGCTAACTGTTCGCTTCGTGCGATTTCAGCTCCATTTAGTCGTCCACTTAATCGTATCTTTGCTCCTTGTGCTTCTCTGTTTTGCTTTATTCTCTCAAGGTATTTCTTTAAGGTTCGTCGATATGGCATACGCTTTTGAAGATCTTGAGCAATGTTTTGAGCAATAACTCCTGCTGATACTTCAAATCGTTTAATTTCTTCAACTGAAATATTAAGGTGGATTGGTTCTTCAAGCTTCTGTTTTTTCTTCAACTGCTTTAATTTTTTTTCAAGTTCTTTAGTGAGGTCTTCAATTCCTTTTCCTCCTCGTCCAATGATAAGACCTGGCTTTGCTGTTTTAATGGTTACGTTGTAACTCTGATGTGTCTTTTCGATAAGGATTGAATCAATGCCTGCATGACCAATCTTCTCTTTAATATAGGAACGCATCAAAACATCCTCTTGGAGAGATGAACCAAGACGTTTTTGTTTTGGAAACCATCGAGAGGTCCACTCTTTAATGATTCCTGTTCGTAATGCTGTTGGTTTAATCTTCTGTCCCATAGTAATAGTTATACTGATTTACGTCGAAACATTCCTTGTTTATGTCCCTGGGTGTCGACTGGTCGTTCCTTTTTAGCTGTTGTTTCTTTCTCTGGCTTCTTTGTGTCTTTATCCTTCTTTACTTGAACATCTTTCTTCTCATTCTTCTTTTCTTTCTTGGTGTCGGTAACGAATGCACTTTCGTATTCTTTTGTTCCTTCAGAAAGAATAACAGAGATGTGAGAGGTCATTTTATGTATAGGGGTTGCACGTCCTTGTGCTCGGGGCATCCATCGTTTTAATATTGGTCCTTTGTTAACCGTAATAGATTCTACAACAAGTTTCTTTTCATTCAACCCTGCTTCTTTTGCATTTGCCTGAGCTGACTGTACAAGCTTTGCTATGGGGTGTGATGATCGTTTCGTAAGGATATGAAGCTGTGCAAGTGCTTGGGCTACAGGAAGTCCTTTGATAAGGTTTGCTACCAATCTCACCTTACGAGGAGCGATTCGTAGATGATTGAGATGGGCTGTTGCCTGCTTTTTCTGTTGTGTCGTATCTGTTGTCATATATTATACTTTTTTCTCTATTTCACGTTGCATCTTTCCTCCATGACGGACAAATTTACGCGTAGGAGAAAATTCTCCTAATTTATGTCCTACCATTTCTTCTTGTATTCTTACTTCGATAAAATCTTTTCCGTTGTGTACTAAAAAGGTATACCCTGTCATATCTGGAGAAATGTCACAGTTCCGTGCCCATGTCTTAATAGGGCCATCAGTTGGTTTCTGTTTTTCCATCTTTTTGGTTATTCGTGGGTCAATATAGGGACCCTTTTTTGAACTTCGTGCCATAGTAGTTTTTTATCTTCGTTTAGATGATCGTCGTTTAATAATACGGTCTGATGAATACTTCTTCTTGTCTCGAGTCTTCTTTCCACCAGTAACCTTCCCCCACTTGGTCTTTGGTCGCTTTGTTCCTCGAGGTTGTTTTCCTTCTCCTCCTCCGTATGGGTGGTCAACGGGGTTCATTGCTGTTCCTCGTACGGTAGGACGAATTCCTAACCATCGTGAACGTCCTGCTTTTCCGATTGTTGTTAATGAATGATCAGCGTTTGAAACCTGCCCAACAGTGGCAAAACAATCCCAAGAAATCTTTCGTGTTTCCCCTGAAGGCATCTTCAGTGTACTCATTCCTTCGTCATGTGCAAGTATTTGTATTGATGATCCTGCTGATTTTGCAATCTGTCCTCCTTTTCCTGGTTGTAATTCAACATTATACACAGTTGTCCCTACAGGAATATAGCGTACTGGCATACGATTTCCAAATTCAAGTTCTCCTCTTTCTCGTGTAGTTGTAAGTATCCGCCCTTCCTTTACTCCTTCTGGAGCAAGAATGTAGGCTCTCTTTCCATTAGTATAGACGATCTGAGAGATGAATGCTGTTCGATATGGATCGTATTCAACTGATTCAACCTTTGCAGGAAGAAATTCCATTCGTTTAAAATCAATGATTCGATATGTTCTCTTGTTTCCTCCTCCTTGATGTCGAACAGTGATACGGCCAGTATTGTTTCGTCCTCCATGAGACTTCAGTTTTGTTGTCAATTTCTTAAGAGGTTTCTTTCCTGCAGTTAATGACCGTTTATATTCAACGGATGTCATATGTCTTCGTGATGGAGTTGTTGGATTATGTTTCTTCATATTATTGCTGCATTACATCAATACTTTGTCCCTTCTCAAGGGTAATGATTGCTTTTTTAAATCGTGGGCGAGATCCTTTTTTTCCTCTCCAAAAGATTGTCTTTGTTGGCTGTGCTGTGGTACGAACATTCTTTATCTGCACACCATATATCTTTTCCAATTCTTTTTTGATTTCTGGTTTTGATGCTTTTTGGTCAACAAGAAATACATACTGATTGTATTGACCAATACGAAGTGCTCGTTCTGTGATATGAGGGTTTTTCACAATACCGCTACTCTGTGGAATATCGGTATGTGTGCCTAGCCCCTTCTCCTCTACTGGCTGAGCTACATTCTTTTCTTCTTCTTTTTTCTTAAATAATGCAGTCATATTAGGCAGTATACATAGTGATAAATGATTCAAGGGCTGCTTTTTCAAAAATGATTCGTGAAGGAATTGCTGCATCATAGACATTCAATGATCGAGGTCCACAGTATGCTATCTTTTCAAGATTTCTCATTCCTTTGTGAAGATCTTTATGCTCATCAGAAAGCACAATCAAAGTACGTCCTTTTTCTGGAAGGAATGATTGTAATATCTGAGCCATACGCTTTGTTTTTATAGCATCCTCTGGGAATGTATCGATAATAAAAATATTTCCTTCTTTTGCTTGTCGTGACAATACTGAGAACAATGCTTTTTGTCGCATCTTCTTGTTTATCTTTTTCTCATAATTCTTTTCATTTCGTGGACCAAAGGTAGCACCTCCCCCAGACCAGAGTGGAGATCTGATTGACCCGTGACGTGCTCGTCCCGTTCCTTTCTGTCTCCATGGTTTCTTTCCTCCTCCACGAACTTCACTTCTATCTTTTGCGTGAGCAACGCTGTTTCGAGCATTTGCCTGTTGTGTCACGATAGCTTGATGAACGAGTGATTCATTCCATGCGACATCAAACAATGCCTCAGGGAGAGTCATATCTTCTACTTTTGTATTCTCTATGGTATGAATGCTTGTTGTCATAAATTACATTGTCTCAATATACAGGATAGATTTGTTATTACCAGGGAGAGATCCTTTTACATACAGTATGTTTTTTTCAGTATCAATATCGATGATAGGGAGTTTTTTTAGGGTAACAGTATCCTGTCCCATACGCCCTGCCATCTTTCTTCCTTTAATAACACGCTGATGCCCTCCTGCTCCAATAGAACCTGGAGCTCGAAGACGATCCTTTTGTCCATGAGACTTTGGGCCTCCATGGAATCCATGTCGTTTCACGACACCCTGAAATCCTCGTCCTTTCTCTGTTCCGGTGACACGAACCTTTTGTCCTTTTTCAAATGCAGAGACATCGATAACATCTCCTCGATTCAATGCTTGATCACCTTTCTTTTTAAACTCCTTAAGATGCTTAAAGGGTCCAAGATCCTTGAAGTGTCCTTTCAGTGCCTTTGAAACATTCTTTTCCTTAGCTGCTTCAAATCCAACCTGATATGCCTCATAGCCATCCTTCTCCTGTGTGCGCACCTGCGTCACTGTTACCGGGCCTGCTTGAACAACGGTTACAGGGATTACCGTACCGTTTTCATTCCATATCTGATCCATTTTTATTTTTCTTCCAATGAGAAATGCCATATGAGTATTTCAATATAAAACAGCTTGTGATATACACAGCTGTTTGTTAAACGTATGCTGTTGTAAAAGCGTACTGGTACACTTTAGCAAAAAGAAAAATCTCTGTCAATGATTTTTGTGTATAAAAAAGCGGTAGTTTCCTACCGCTTGAACTTATCCATCTAAATTATTTGTAATTTCTTTTTCGTAGGGAACAAACATCGAGTATTCTTTCTTTTTTCCTTCCTGGGTAAAATATGTTCTTCCTTCAAGAACTACTGTTTTAGGGAAATCAATAGAACGAAAATCAATATTCCAAAAAGATCCATCATTCACTTTAATCGCAAAATCACTGAGCCCTCCGGGGATTTTTGCAATAACAATATATTCTCTTTCGGAGTTCTCTTTTCGAGGTTTAATTTCCATAATATTTTTTATCTCATAAATACCTGGAGTTAAATCCTCAATACACAGAATACGTGGAGCCGATATCCTTTTTAAGAAATCTTTACTATCAAAAAAATCTACATAGAACTTACTTATGATGATTAGTATAAATATTAATATCATCGGTCCACCTAATATTTCCACTATTTCGCCTATGAAGTATCCTAGAAGAAAAATTGCTGTGGCAATAGCAAAAGAAAATAAAACAAGAGTTGTTTTTCCAACTACATTATAAATAGTTGGAACATTCTTTAATGGGCTTTTCATTATCCCCTCTCTTTTTGTGAAAAATTATGTTAATGCTACTGATGCTATTATATAAATATATTGAGCATGTGTCAATCTTAAGATATCAAAAAACCCACTTCTCAGTGGGCTTTTTGTGTGATATTAAATGTTATTATACCAATTTAATCTCAATATCAATTCCTGAAGGAAGATTAAGATTACTTAATGCTTCTACTATCTTCTGGCTTGGGTTGGTTATCTCAACAAGACGCTTGTGTGTCTTCATCTCAAACTGTTCTCTGCTGTCTTTGTGGACAAAGGTAGATCGGTTAACCGTATACTTCCGTACTTCTGTAGGGAGTGGAATAGGGCCAACAACTTCTGCTCCTTGCCTGATAGCTGTCTCGATAATCTGTTTTGTTGATGAATCAATCAAACGATGATCGTATGATTTAATCTTCAAGCGTATTTTATTACTGTCAAGGTCCTTTTTAGCCATAGTAGCGCGTTATTGCAGTTATTTAATAATCTTTGTGATGATTCCAGCACCAACAGTGTGTCCTCCTTCTCGGATAGCGAACTTCTGTTGTTCTTCAAGAGCAACTGGAGCAATCAAGTGTACATTTACGTTCACCGTATCTCCAGGCATAACCATTTCAGTTCCTTCTGGAAGTACCATTTCTCCTGTTACGTCAGTTGTTCTGAGATAGAACTGTGGTTTATATCCTTTAAAGAATGGTGTGTGTCGTCCTCCTTCTTCTTTGCTGAGAATATAGACTTCAGCTTCAAATTCTGTGTGTGGCGTTACACTTCCAGGAGCTGCAATAACCTGTCCTCGTTCGATGTCTTCCTTTTTAAGACCTCGGAGCAAGATACCAACGTTATCTCCAGCTTCTGCTGAATCGAGCAACTTGCTAAACATTTCAACTCCAGTAACTGCTGTTTTCTGTGTATCGCGGAGTCCTACGATTTCAACTTCATCGTTGATTTTAAGGGATCCTCTTTCAACACGTCCTGTTGCAACTGTTCCACGACCTTCAATTGAGAAGATGTCTTCGATAGGCATCAAGAATGGCTTATCCTTGTCTCGTTGTGGTTCTGGGATATAGTTGTCAACTGCATCCATCAATTCATACATTGGCTTAAGCGCTTCATCATCTGGTGATGTTGCTTCTGAAGCTTTCAATGCTGATCCACGAATAACAGGAACTTCATCTCCAGGAAATTCATATTTACTAAGAAGTTCTCGAACTTCTGATTCAACTAAGTCGATAAGTTCTGGATCAGATACTTGGTCAACTTTGTTCAAAAATACTACGATTTTAGGAACACCAACCTGATTTGCAAGCAAGATGTGTTCTCGTGTCTGAGGCATAGGTCCGTCTGTTGCGGCTACAACCAAGATAGCTCCATCCATCTGAGCTGCTCCGGTAATCATGTTTTTAATGTAGTCAGCGTGACCTGGTGCATCCACGTGAGCATAGTGACGTTTTTCTGTCTCATACTCTGAGTGGTGAAGTGCAATAGTGATACCACGTTGCTTTTCCTCAGGGGCGTTGTCGATTTGATCAACTTTTTCAGCTTTTGAAATAAGTCCCTTGTGGAAGAGAGCGTTCATGATAGCTGCGGTCAATGTCGTCTTTCCATGGTCAACGTGACCAATTGTTCCGATATTGACATGAGGTTTCCCTCGTTCAAATTTTGATTTCTCTGCCATAGTTATTTTTTATATTACTTTTTTATTTTTTATAATTGGTGACTGTTACAGTTTAGATGGGAATAGTATTGATGTCAATATCGTATTCTCCATCTCGTTGTTGTTCATTTTCTTCTTCTGCTTCTTTTAATCGTCCATGTAATCGTTGATACGCATCCCAGGTCAGTGTGACATACAATGGGGTCTCCCCTTTCGATATCACACACGCATCCTCTGTCTCAAGAGTCTTTTTTATTTTTTCAAATACACTCATAGGTTTATACAAACTCTATCTGTGAGAGTGCTGCATCATCGCCCTTTCGTATTTTTGATATCTTGATAATACGAGTATATCCACCGTTACGTTCTTTGTATTGTGGAGCAATATCATAAAACAGTTTTGTTGCTGCATCTTTTGATCCTAATCGAGAGATAAGGAGTCGTAATGCTGCTGTCGTATTCTTTTTTGCCAACGTTACCAATTTTTCAATTTCAGGTCGAAGTGCTTTTGCACGGGTATCAGTTGTTTCTATTTTCCCATGCGTAACAAGACTTACCATAAGTCCTTTCATGAAGGCTTTTCTCTGCCCTCGTTTTCGTCCAAATTTTACTCCTTTTTTCTGATGGTTCATACGTTATTTTTTCTTCTTTGTTTCTTTTTCTTCTTTCTTTTTATCGCTATGTACGATACCAAAGTCATTAATATCTACCTCTGAAACGATACCAAGGTGATCAGCAAGAACATTAGCTGCTTTATGCAATACTCGTGATGGAGAAATTGTTCCATCAGTTTTTATGGTCATAGTGAGTTTGTTGTAGTCTGTTCTATCTCCTACACGCATATTCTCAACAACAAAGTTTACATTCTTCACAGGGGTAAAGATTGCATCAAGTGCAATTGACCCTACAGGAAGCTTGTCAGTCTTTCTATTTTCAGCTGATGCATATCCCAGTCCTTTCTCAATCGTTAGCTCCATTTCAAATTCTCCTGTCTTTGTTGTAATTGTTGCAATGTGTTGATCAGTGTTAACAACCTCTACATCTGGGTTCTTTTGAATATCAGCTCCTGTAACTGGCCCCTCTCCCTTCTTTTTAATAGTAAGGGTTTGGGCGTCTTGAGCAAAGAAACGAAAACGAAGTTTTTTGATATTCATCATAATATCAACAATGTCTTCTAATACGTTTGGTGCTGTTGAAAACTCATGCTTTACTCCCTT
Organism: Candidatus Paceibacter sp.; assembly: GCA_020724905.1. Classification (GTDB taxonomy): domain Bacteria; phylum Patescibacteriota; class Minisyncoccia; order UBA6257; family JAGOQP01; genus DYGB01. The sequence continues at coordinate 113,871 of DYGB01000002.1, forward strand.
GATTTTAATCTGTGTTACCGCAGCTCCTGGAAGTGAAGAAAGTAATACACGACGAAGAGCATTCCCTAGGGTAATACCATATCCTGTGTAGAGATTTACAATCTCAAACGTCCCTTCTGTTTCAGTTTCAGAGACCTTTTTTACCTCAACGTTTTTACTTAAAAATGTGTATTCCATACAAAGTAGATACTAGTGTGTGACTATCGAGAATAATAGTCGATAACCAAATTAATGTTAAATGGGAACTCAATGTCTTGAGGGTTGTGTTTCATAGTAATCTCAACCTTTTGAGGGTCGATAGCGAGCCATGCTGCATCATCAGTATTTTTTAAAATATTAGGAAGTTCTCTAAAAATATCAAGATTCTTCTTGCTTTCTCGGATACTCACGATATCTCCTTCTCTTACCACATATGATGGAACAGTTACCTTTCTTCCATTTACCATGATGTGTCCATGAGAGACGAACTGACGTGCCATAATACGAGATGGAGCGAGTCTTCCTCGGTATACAACGTTATCAAGTCGTGTTTCAAGTTGTGTGATAATAGTAGGGATAATATCACTCTTTGCAGAGAGTGCATTCATAAAGACCTTACGGAGTTGTTTTTCACTGAGTCCATATGACACTTTGATTTTCTGCTTTTCCATTAACTGCAGCTTGTATTCAGATACACCTCCTCGTCCACGTTTCTTTCCATGTTCTCCAGGCTTATATGGACGTCGTGTCATTGCAGACTTAGGAGATGAGGAACGAAACGGCTTAAGGTCAAGTCGTGTTCCAAGGGATCGTTCTTTTTTTTCTTTTGCTTTGAGAATTCTCATAATAGATAGTGATTATACACGTCGTGTTTTCTTTGGTCGAGGTCCGTTATGTGGAATTGGTGTTGCATCTTTAATAGCGCTGATCTGAAATCCTTGTGCTCCTGAGAGTGTTCTGATAGCTGAATCTCTTCCGCTTCCTACACCTTTTACAATAACCTGCAGGTTAAAAGGACCATTCTTCTTTACTTTTTCCAAGATAGCTTCCATAACTTTTGAAGCAGCAAATGGTGTTGCTTTCTTTGGTCCAGAAAATCCAAGTGATCCTGCTGAAGACCATGCAACAAGGTTCCCCGCAGCATCAGTTACTGATACGAGTGTATTGTTGTAGGTGGCATTAATATACACCCTCCCCTTTTCAATCTTTCGAGATGATCGCTTTGAAGCTGAGGCAGCAATTTTTTGACTTTGCGCTTCAGCTGAACTCGCAGACTCTCCTTTTTGTGCAACTTTTTTCTTTCCCATATATTATTTCAATTCAACTTTTCGTTTTCCACTTCCTGCTGTCTTTCGAACATTTCCTCGCACTGTACGTGAGTTTGTCTTTGTTCTTTGACCATGTACAGGGAGTTTTCGAGAATGTCTCATACCACGGTATGATTCAGTCTCTTTAAGACGAGCAATGTTACTTCTAATAATCTGTCGTAATTCTCCTTCAATCTTAAAAGTCTTTTCTATATAGTCTTTTATATTATTTACCTCTTCTGGGGTTAAATCTTTTGCTTTCTTTGCAGGATCAATTTTTATATCAGCAACAAGTTTTTGTGCACGTGTTCTTCCTACACCGTAAAGGTAGGTAAGAGATACATCTATTCTTTTTTCATCAGGAATACTGATACCAAATAATCGCATATATTATCCTTGTCGTTGTTTATGTTTAACGTTTTTACAAATAACATAGACGCGTCCTCCTCGACGGACCGTCTTACAGTTTTTACAAATCTTTTTTACCGATGATCGTACTTTCATAAGTTATGCTCTTCGAACAATAATACCTCTTTTTTTATCAGGGCTCATTTGCATTTGAACTGTATCACCTGGCATCACTTTAATATAGTGTATGCGCATTTTTCCAGAAAGATGTGCAAGCACTTCTTTTCCTTCCACATTAACACGAAACATCGTTGAGGGTAATGCCTCAGTAACAGTTCCGGTGGTGAGTTGATCTAATGATTGTTTTGCCATGAATAAAAACAACAGGGGTAATGATATGAAATAGTCTAGAAAAAGTCAAGGATTTTATTCCACCTCAATATAGATACGAGGATCTCGAGGAGGAGTCTTGGTGACCCAGAATGGCCATAACTGTATATCAACCCTCTGCACTCCCTCAATCATTACCAGTGTTTCTTGCATCTGTTCTTTGGCAAGTCCTTCTATCTCTTGCTTTAAGGTGTCAGCATCAAGCTCGTGCCAATAGGTAGTTGTATATACCAGTGGAATAGTCATCTTCCCCTCTCCCCATGAAATTGTTGGTGATCCAAAGGTATATTCTGTATCTCTTCGAGTATAGCTCTGAGGAATTTCTTTTTCTCCTCGTGAGATTAATACAGTATGGACATCTTCTTCTTTAAGGGCAAATGTTCGAATTGTTCCTTCAAGCGCTATTGAAAACTTTCCTCCTTCGTCAACTGATGTGTGAATCTCTTCATCAATAACTTCAAATTCAAGTGCTTCTTTTGGAATCACAAATTCATTTGGGACACTAATACGAAGTAATGTCTCAGCTTCTTCTTTGAGCATGGCATGAGCTTTGTCTCGTGCACCTGTCATGTCTTCATCGGTAGGATAGGGAGCAACTCCCTCATACCCTCCTTCCATAGGAGTATATGATACACCATAAAATCCTTCAAACTTGTCACTTCCTTTAAATCCTGGAATGGTAAATTTCTCTATAGGGCCAATGTTATACTCCTCCCCTGCTTCATCAGCAATAACAGGAACCTGTATACTTGATGGTTCTATTGAACCTCCAGAAATAGATGCTCCAGGAACGGTTACTCGTTCACGTGTTCTAAATATTTTTCCATCAGGAGTTTCAAATCGTGTTGTCTCTACCAATATTTGTGGAGATGAGCTATACGCATTAACAATTTGTATTGTTCCTTCTGCTTTTCTTTCTACATTTCTCTCTCCTGTTGCTTGAAATTCAAATGTCTTTACTACATCTTTTGAAAATACCTGTCCTGGGATTTCTGTCTGCGCACGAGCTACTTGAGAGGTATGCGTATTAACCGTTATCTCTCCTTCAAATGTGATAGGAATTTTTTCAGTTACTACAGTAATATCAGCACGAGGAAGTGCATAAAAGATTCCTCCTACAACAAGTACGATAATGAGTGCCGAAAGAGCTCCAAGAATAATTTTCTTTGTTGAGGTTGTTTGTTTCTCTACTTCATCTTCATGTGCTGCATATTTTTCTCCAAATTCTTCAAGCACTTCTTTTTCTGTGTCATACACATCATCACCTTCAGAAATATCAAGACGTTCCTGCACATCTTCTAACTCCTCCATCTTGTGTATGAGTGGTTTTTTCTTTTCTTTGTTTGCGCGAACAATATCAACAACTTTTATTTTTTTCTTCTTAGGCATAGATATATATAGTATACGGTGCAAGCGCTAAAAGCTCAACTAAAACTTTAACGAGTGAGGAAGAAGCCACCGTAAAAACTTCAACATAAGAGCGCTAATACTATTTGTGTAGTGAACACTTCTCTGTATATATGCTTCACGAAGAAACTCATCTTGATATATCTCTGCTCGTCCCTTCCAAAGTGGTTTATGGTATGAAAGAAGAGATGTTCTAAAGGCTCTCTTTGAAGAGAAATGGGTATCAAGTGGACCTGGATCGATATACACCTTCTTTATCTTTGTTGTCTTTTGAAAATTCTTTATCCCCAAATCAAATTCTTCAACTTCTTTTTTGAGGATCTGTTCTATGTGTCGTTGTGATTTTGAAGAAAGCTCTTTCTTTCCAAGTCGCTCAAGAATGGTACGGAAGGTATCTATATTAATATCAAGATGTGCATGCAATACATCGTAGAGATTCTTGTATCCCATATGAATACAATCAAGATGGGTAATACCATCTTTATCTGATTGATACACATCTGTCATGCGTGCTCCAATACGAATGTAAAGGAATGGGTCTTTTTCCTTAAGGGAAATATCATGTGCACTTAAAAGTCCCTGTTGCATAAATCCACCAATTGATCCTCGTTTTGGAAGTATACGAGATATTTTTGAAAACACAGGTCGAAACAAAAACGTATGAAGAAATGATAAGTGTGTTGGAACCTGAATAGTCTCTTTTGTTAGTGGAAGATTTTTTCCTCCTTGAGATGCAGCGATAACATGACTCTGTACAAGGAGTGCTTCTAGTTCATTACATCCTTTTGCCTCAACAAATAATTTCTTTTGTTTTTCAATTGATGGCCATACATACTGTGAAACAAATGATGACACGTCTTCTTGTTCATTCTTCTGGGTTGGGGTAAAGGGAAGTACTGTTATCTGCGATTGTATATAGGGAAATGGGAAAAAGACAATACACTCAAATGGAAATGGGAAAAAAACAGAAGAAAAGAATAGTTTTATTCGTTTTAATGTATCAAATGAGAGTTCATGTACATCAGGAATATACAGTGATCGTTTAATATGTAAGTGTCCATCTCCTTTAATATGAGCCGTTTTTAAAGAGATTCCCTCATCTCCAAACCATATAAAACAGAGCCTTTTTTGAGGAATATAGTTCTGTAACTGTTTTTGGAGAAGAGTGCGTATATTCATAAGTTATGTAAGTATAGCTCGAATGCGCTTTATTCCTCGACCTACTGATTCATGTTTTGTGATATGAAATGAACCAATCTCAGATGTTCTTTCTACATGAGGGCCTCCACAGAATTCTTTACTCACAACAGTATCTCCCTGCCCAATAGTATAGACTGTTACCTCATCGGGATATTGTTCTTTAAAGAAATGGAGTGCTCCGCTTGTAAGGGCATCTTCTTTCTTCATCACCTCTTTTGTCACCGGAAGATCTTTTTGGATATAGTCCTGTACGAGTGCCTCTACACGTTGAAGTTCTTCTTGGGTAAGTTTCTCTTCTGCACTGAAATCAAATCGAAGTCTTTTTGCGGTAATATCAGATCCCATTTGTGTGATACTTTCTCCTCGTACTTCTCGAAGCGCTGCTTGAAGAAGATGTGTTGCGGTATGAAATCGAATTACTTTTGCAAGTTCTTGTTCGTCTTCTGCTTTTAATTCCCCCGTATCAAGAAGTAACCCATGTCCTCCAAATTTCTTTTCTGATCCAGCTCGTGAAATTTCTTGATGTTCTTTTTGTGCTTTTTCAAAGTCTTTATATGAAAACTCTTTTTGTTTTTCCTGAGGAACTACACTCTGTATCACATCAAAAGGAACACCAAAGGTTTCATAGATGTAAAATGCATCATGTGCGGTAATGACATCTTTCTTTTCTATATGTTTTTCAAGTTCTTTTAATCCTTTTGTAATACTTTCTTTAAATCGATCATATTCCTCATCCCATATTTGTTGTGTTTGGACAAGAGAAAGTTCTGGATATAAAGGACTATACTGATCGATAATCTGTTGTTGAAGCGTTGTGAAAAGTTCTTTTTCTAATCCTTCTTGGATAGCAAGTGTAATGAGTTTTCTGAGTAATCGTCTCAATACATATCCTGCCTCTTTATTTGAAGGTAATACACCATCCCCAATAAGGAAGATGCTTCCTCTCATATGATCAACAAGCATTCGTGTTTGTGTAACAGAAAGATGAGGAGCATCTTTTTGTATCTGTTGTATAGAGGGAAGAAATGCTGATGTTTCAAAGAATGTAGACTTCCCTTCTACTACAGAGAGGAGTCGCTCAAATCCCATTCCCGTATCAATTCCTGGTGTTTCACTTTTTTCGAATTCAAGCTGCTCTCCACTCATACGAGCATAGTATTCGTTGAAAACAATATTCCATACTTCAACTCCATCAACATATATCTCTGCTGTTGGTCCACAGGGTCCCTCTACTCCTGTTGGTCCCCAGAAATTGTCTTCTCTTCCTCCTTCACGAATACGTGATGGATCTATTCCAACAACATCTTTCCATATACGGTATGCTTCATCATCTCGAGGAATCACATTATCTCCAGAAAATATCGTAACATGTATTCGTGACGGATCTATTCCAAGTTCTTTTGTAATGTATTCATATCCCCACACAATAGCTGATGTTTTGAAATACCCTTCTGTTCCATATGAGGTGGGATCATCACTCCCGAGAGGAGCAAATGAAAAATTCCCCATCATTTCAAAAAAGGTGAGGTGTGTATCATCTCCTACTTCATCAAAGTCTGTGGTACGGAAACATTTCTGTATTGAAACAACTCGCTGAGAAGAAAAGTCCTTTTTCGCATCACGAATTTGAGTATAGTATGGTTTAAATTGCTGCATTCCTGCAGTGGTAAGGAGAACACTTTGATCATCTGGGATGAGAGAAGACGAAGGTACGGGTACGTGCCCTCGTTTTTCAAAAAAAGAAAAAAACTGTTCTCGTAAGGAATAGAAATTATCCATAAGTATTAGTATTCTTCAAGCGCTTTTGATTTTTCATTCTCTCTCATTTTTTCAAGTGCTTTTGCTTCAATCTGTCTGATACGCTCTCGTGTCACTCCAAACTTCTGACCCACCTCTTCAAGGGTATGAGTGACTCCATCATGGAGACCAAAACGAAGTGAGATAATTTCTCTTTCTCGAGGTGTCAGCTCATCCATAATTTCAATAATCTTTTCTCGAAGAAGTGTATGTGATGTTGTTTGATCTGGCGTTAACCCTTTATCGTCTTTAATAAACTCTGAGAGCGTTGATTTATCTTCATCATCCCCTACGGGAAGTTCAAGTGAAAGTACTTCTTGGGATATCTCTTGAATGTGTCTAACTTTATCAACAGGAATACTCATCTCAATAGCAATTTCTTCAGCAAGAGGATCTCTTCCTAGTTCTTGAGCTAATCGTCTCTTTATCTGAGTAAACTTTGAAATGGTCTCAACCATGTGTACAGGAATACGAATAGTACGTGATTGATCAGCAAGAGCACGAGCAATTGCTTGACGAATCCACCAGGTAGCATAGGTTGAAAACTTAAACCCTCTTCGATAATCAAATTTATCAACAGCACGAGAAAGTCCAATATTCCCCTCTTGGATAAGATCAAGGATACTCATGTTGTTTGTTCTATTCACATAATGTTTTGCGATAGAGACAACTAAACGAAGGTTTGCTTGAATAAGTCTTTGGCGAGCTTCTTCGTCTCCACTTTCAGATCGTTTTGCAAGATCTTTTTCTTCTTGTCCTGTTAAAAGAGCTGTTCTTCCTATCGCTTTAAGGTACAGTTGTACCGCATCAGGAAGATCAGAGGTGTCCATGTGTTTTTCATCTTTCTTTGTGTCTGGTCCTACATCCATTAACTGATCAACTTCAATAACACGAATATTGTGATCTTCAAGTTTCTTATAAATGTCTTCAAGAAAATCTATATTTTCTTCGATGTGAGGAAACACAGCAAGTACTTCAGTATCGGTAACAAATCCTCTCCCCTTCCCTCTTTTGACTAACTGCATAATTCTCTCTTCACCCAGCTCTTCTTTCATCTTCTTTCGAGATGTCTTTACTGTCTTTTTGGTTGCTTTCTTTTTAGGAGTTGTTTTTTTCTGTAAAGATACCTTCTTCTTAGGAGCTGGTTTCTTTTTTAGAGTCTTTTTCTTTGTAGACTTTTTTATCACCTTCTTTTTGGAAGGTGATGTTTTCTTTGTTATTTTTTTTACTCCTACTTTCTTTTTAGAAGAGCGTTTCTGTACGACCTTCTTTTTAGGAATTGTCTTCTTTTTAGGAGTGACTTTCTTTTTTGAAGTCTTTTTCTTTTGTGTAGCCATAGTTATCGCTCATTATCTGTTACTTTTATTATTTCGTCAAACTCTTTAAGGAGGTCTTGTAATTTTTCTTTCTCAGTTCCTTTTTTTTCTAGCACCTGTATCTTTTTTCTGAGAACGTCTTTCTGTTCTGAGAGATATGCTTTATGAAGTTCTTTTTTAAGGAATACTATTTCAGATTCAGCTGACTCAACTGCTCCATCAGTATATGAGAGTGATGCTTTCATATCCATATACGCAGCAATATTCTCTACCAGTGCTTTATGATTTTTGTATGTATCAGGGAGTTCTTTTTTAAATAATACAAAATCAAACAAAGGAACGAGTCTTTGAGGAATATCAATAGAAATGTCTTGAAAATGTTTCTGAAGAGATGGGTAGGCAAGTGCAAGGAGTGCTATCCTGAATGCAATTCGTTCTCGTTTTGTTTTTAAAAGACGATCCTCTATCCCTCCCTCTCCCTTTTCTTCTTTTACTTGAGTCTTTTTTGCTGTTCCTCGTAACATATCACTTTCTTCAAAGAGAAGATGTTCTGGCATACGTAACTGCTGTGCCAGTTTTTGAATCCATTGTCCCCTCATGACGGGGCTTTTGATGGCATTAGCTTTTTGTAAAAATAAGCGTACTGTTTTTTTCTCAGAGAGCTTGCCCTCGTATTGTTCTAAAAGATACTCAAAGGCAGTTTGTGTATGTTTTTCAAGAACTGCTTTTAAGGTTTTAGGGTGTTTTTGAACATGCTCAGCAATATCTTTTCCTTCTTTTGGAATACATACATATACTGAAAAATCATGCATGTGAGCCATATCAATTGTTTTTTCTGTTGCCTCTGCTCCTGCCTGGTCAGCATCAAAAGAAAGAACAATATCATCAGCGAGCCCATGAAGAATATCTAATTGATCATCTGTTACCGCAGTTCCTGACGTTCCCACAGCCCACAAAACTCCATCTTGATGAGCAAGGAGTACATCCATCTGCCCCTCAAGGAGAAGTGCTTTATTCTGTTCTTTGATAGATTTTTTTGCATGATCAATACCAAATAATACTTTCGATTTATTAAACAGTGGTGTTTGAGGACTGTTCACATATTTCCCGGTACGATCACTTTCATGAGAAGGAAGAATTCTTCCTGAAAATCCAACAATCTTTCCAATGGTATTGGAGAGAGGAAACATAATACGATTTCGAAACCTATCAACATAGGTACCTCGTTCTGTTTTAAGAATAAGTCCAGCTCGCTCTATATCCTTTGCATCAAATCCTTTATTTGCAAGATAAACAAAGAGTCCATCTGATGCTCCTGGAGCAAGTCCTACTTGAAATGTTTCAAGTGTGTCGGTATGAAGTGATCGAGAAGAAAGATACTCTTTGGCTTCAGCATTGTTTTGAAATTGTTCAACAAAAAATGTTGTTGCTGCAGCATGAATATCATAGAGTATGCTGTACTGTTTTTGCCCACCTGAGCTCTTTTGAATATCAACTCCTGCTTTTTGTGCAAGAGAAAGGAGTGCTTCATAAAACTCAATATTTTCATATTTCATCACAAAGCTAATGAGATCTCCTCCCTCATTACATGAACCAAAACACCTCCACGTTTGTCTTTCTGGAGAAATAACAAATGAAGGTGTTTTTTCTTTGTGAAATGGGCAGAGCGCTTTAAAGTTTTTTCCTGCCTTGTGTACAGGGATATACTCCCTGATACCATCAACAATATCAAGTTTTTCTTTTATTTCTTGTACTGGATCCATGGGTATTTATGGTTGTAGTGTTTCTCCTTCACTCTTCCCTTCTGTACGAATACGTACTGTATCAATAGATGGGAACTGTGTAAGGGTACGTTCTATTTGTACTCGTATGGAAGAAACCATGCATGATCCACCCACACCTCTCTCAAGATCATCAGAGAGCACAACATCTGCAACACCATTTTCGATAGAAAGTGAAATAATCTCTACTCCTGAAGGAATTGAAGATATAAACCCATCATTCCTTTCCCTATCAGTAACTCCGGCAAATAGTTCTTCTAGTGCTGCTCGTGCTACTCCCTCTGTATAGGGGATAACTCGTTCTCGTGCAACAACATCCGTACAATTCCCCTGATTTTCAGGCCCTAACAGAAATACACGAATTGTTGTTGTTTGTGTATTTGCAAGTGTTACAGGAATCTCAACAAGATGTGTTTCAGATCCATCTCGTGCACTTGCTTCAAAGAATCGAAAGATAAGATTTTTTGATGGTATTGATTCTGTTGGAAGTACGATACTTTGTTTAAATGTACCAAACATTCCTACTTCTCGGGCATCCGTCATAATTGGTTGGGACAAAATAGACATTCCTTCTTCTGTTTCTATTTCAAACATGAACGTGTTTTCAAACACACGTGCACTTCCAGATATTTGTATCGTATCTGCAATAATACTATCTCCTGGACGAGGAGATGTAACTACAATTGCAGGAGCATCTTCTACTGTAATGCGGCTTGCTTTAATAGATGATGATGTCCCTACAGTCATTCCTGTTACCTGTACCTTAAATCCTGGATAGAGATCTGACCCTAAAACCATATCTCCTGTATCTGAATATATTGTTGTTTGATTATCAAACGCAACGTCAAAGGTTTGATCACCACTCTCAAGTGTGAATGCATTAGCATTTTGAGCTACGGTAAGGATCATTCCTGACACTGTTACTGATGATTCCATCCCTTCATCATCAAAAGAATTGATAAGAAGGACAAGAGCAAATGCAAGGAGGATAACCCCCAGGATAATGCTCGCTATTTGTAATCGTTGTTTTCTCATAGTTATATTAGGACTTATTTTTCCACAATACCTCTATTGCATGGGCAAGGTCAATATCCTTTTGACTCACTCCTCCTGTATCATGCGTCGTTAAAGACACTGTTACCTTGTTATACGAGTGAAGAGAGAGTGAGGGATGATGATCCATATCCTCAGCAATTTTCGCGATATCTTGTATATATGCCGCTCCATGTATAAAATCTTTACAAACGAAGGTGTAGACAAGACACTTGTCTTCTTCCTTCCAGGGAAGAGTAAGATTTTCTTTCTTCATGACGTACTGTTGTTATATCGTTTCTCGACAATATTCCAATCAACAAGGTGCCACCATGCAGCAATATAGTCAGCTCGTTTATTTTGATATGAAAGGTAGTATGCATGTTCCCATACATCAATTCCGAGTAGTTCAATTCCTCCTTCCATAAGAGGACTATCTTGGTTTGGTGTTGAAGAAATAGAAAGATTTCCCTGAGCATCAGTCCATAACCATCCCCATCCACTTCCAAATCGGCTCAATGCAGCTTGGGTAAGGGTGTCTTGTGCTTCTTCTAGACTCCCAAAGGTTTCTTCTATTTTTTTAAGAAGGTTTCCCTGAGGACTCTTTTGTGGAGAGGGAGAAAGTGTTTCCCAAAACAGCGTATGGTTATAATGTCCTCCTCCATTATTTCGTATTGCTTCCCGTACATCTTCTGGGATTTCTGCAAGATGAGAAAGTAGAAAAGAAAGACTTTTTTCTTGAAGTACAGGATATTGTTCTAGTGCTGTATTTAACTTATCAACATACCCTTGATGATGTTTGGTGTGATGAATCTCCATTGTTTTTGCATCAATGTATGGTTCAAGAGCATTATATTCATACGATAGAGGTGGAAGTGTATACTTCATAACGTTACAAAAAAAAGATTACTTATTCCCCCTAGTATACCACATAATCTTTCCTGTTTCATCTATTGCTCCCTCAGCCCTCAATAAAGCCCTCTTTTTCTTTTCTCCATACACATATCCCCCAAGCGTTCCATCTGAAGCAATGACACGATGACAGGGAACCGTAGAAGACCTATTTTTATTCAATACATTTCCCACCGCTCGATATGCCCTTGGATACCCAATTGCTTCTGCGACCTGCTTGTATGAAACAACCTTCCCTTTAGGAATTGTTGCAACATATGCATATACCTGTTCTTTAAAGAGTGTCATTTAAATACAACGATAAGAGCACCCCGATTCACTTCTCCTGATTTTGTTCTTTCATGAAAAACAGATTTTATTTCTCCTTGTGCTTTTAATTTTTGTAGGTATGCATACACTGTTGGAGGAATAAGTGGTTCTCCTTGTGAATGAAGTCCTTTTCCAATAATGAATCGTGCTCGTTTAATACCTCTCCTTTGAAATCGTTCAACACGATCGTGTGTAAATGATTCTATATCTTCTTTTGTTACCCCTCCCCAAAATCCATGAAAATCAACCTCATCTTCAGGTTCATACAGAAATGCAAACTGCTTTCTTTTTTTCTTTGGAATATCATTCATATCGTAATGCTTCAATAGGGCTCTTTTGTGCTGCTTTACGAGCAGGAAAAATACCAAAGGTAAGTCCAATGATTGTGGAGATAATGACTCCAAGTAAAATTCCCATAATAGAAATGGTAAATGGAAATGATATTCCTGCAAAGACTGATGCTCCAAGCACAACGAGGTAGGTAAAAAGAAGTCCCCCAATAATACCCCCAAGTCCTCCCAGAATGGTAAGCATTAATGCTTCAAGTAAGAACTGAAGAAGGATAGTATTTCGTGTTGCCCCAAGAGCTTTTCTCAGACCAATTTCCCGTGTTCGTTCAGTAACAGAGATAAGCATAATATTCATAATCCCCACTCCCCCTACTAACAGTGAAATGGCAGCGACAAGCCCCAAGAATGCAGTTAGGATACCAACAACACTTCCCACTGTTGCAACCATATCCTCTGAGGTATTTACCATAAAATCATCTTTTTCAGGGTCATCAATATTGTGATTATCACGAAGTGTCTCTTTTATATCTTCTACCATACTATCAATCTGCTCTGTATCTTTGGCTTCAATCGCAATTTCCTGAAAATGTCGTATTCCCAGTATATACTGCTGCGCTGTGCTGTATGGCATTGCAACCATACGATCAAGACCAAATAAACTTCCTCCCCCTGATTCAAATACTCCCACCACACGAAATGGTTTTCCTTTTATCTTTATTCGTTCTCCAATAGGGTTTTGAAATCCAAATAATTCTTCAGCGATTTCTTTTCCAAGAACAACTACCTTTGTTTTTCCTGCAACATCGCTTGCACTGAATCCTGATCCTTGTGCAATGGTAAGTTTGTATACATCAAACACTTCCTCTCCACTCCCTAGAAACTGTCCATACATGATTTCAGATCCATAGGTAATGGAAGCAGACCCACTTACACTTGGAACAACACGTGCTACGTTGGGAACATTAAATGCATTACGCAGTGAGGTAACATCTTTTTCTGTAAGAGACTCTGAAAGTAATGAAGAAGAAAATCCACCAATTCCCTCAGAGGGACTTCCTGGATTGATAACAACAATATTTGAACCAAACGCTTCTATTTCACGAACGATTAATTCTTCAGCACTGTCCCCTACTGACATAACAATCATAATAGAAGCAATACCAATAATAATCCCTAGCATCGTCAAAAATGATCTTCCTTTATGGACGCTAAGACCACTTGATGCCATTGAGAGTATGTCTTTAAAAAATATCTTATTCATACTTAATTGCTTCAATAGGGCTCTTTTGTGCTGCTTGTCGAGCAGGAAATACTCCAAAGAATAACCCAATACTAATAGAAATAACTACTCCAAGTACTGCACCTGATATAGAAAAGATAAATGGAAATGAAATATCAGCAAATGCTTTAAGAGCAAGTGAGGCAAGAAAGCTTAGTGCTGCTCCCATGATAACTCCCACAATTCCTCCCCCTCCGGTAAGAAGAAGTGCTTCGTAGAGAAACTGGTATAAAATATCATCTCGTGTTGCCCCAAGAGCTTTTCGTAAACCAATTTCTTTTGTTCTTTCTGTTACTGATACAAACATAACATTCATAATCCCCACTCCCCCTACCAACAGTGAAATAGCGGCAACAAGAAAGAGAAGTGCGGTAACAATATCAGTAATCATGGTAACACTTGCAACAAGGTCATCTTGTGTCTGTATGAAAAAGTCATCTTTCTCAGGATCATCAATATTGTGATTGTCTCGCATCAGTGTTTCTATATCCTGCACAAGTCCGGGAACCGCAGAGACGCTGTCAGACTCTATGGTCATACGATGAAAATATCGAATTCCCATAATTGATTGTTGTACAACTGTATAGGGAGACAGTATTGCTGAATCAAAACTAACAAAAGATCCTTGTCCTTTCTTCTCGATAACCCCAATAACAGTAAGGGGAATATTTTTTACCTTTATCTTTTCCCCTAAAGGGTTTTCAAATCCAAATAATTCTTCTTTTACCTCTTGACCAATTACCGCAACAGCTGCTTGAGATGATACATCTATATCATCAAAGGCTCTCCCTTCTGAAACCGAAAGAGCAAATACATCAAAGAGTCCAGCAGTTGAACCCATGATAAGGCCTCCATATGTTTCTGATTCAAATGATGAAGTAACGTTGGTAAAAACATAGGGAACAACTGATGCTACATGAGGAAGGTTTTGAAGATCTTCATAATCTCTGAGGGTAAGTGAATCATTTGAGAGAGTTCCCCCTGCATCAATAGGACCAGATGGTTGTTGTCCTGGGAGTAAGAAAACATTTCGTGGACCGAATGATTGAATCTCCCCTACGATAAGTTGCTCAGCTCCACTCCCTACCGAAAGAACCACCATAATTGCGGTGATACCAATAACAACGCCCAACACGGTAAGTGCTGAGCGACTCTTGTGGACTGAAACGCCCTCAATAGCTGATGTAAGACGATCTCTAAACGTCATAGATTATTTTTGAAATGCTTCTTCTCCTACCATTCTCCTCTTTGTAACTTTCTCATCAGAGGTAATCATTCCATCCATAATGTGAATTTTACGTTCTGCTGCATCAGCAACAAATGATTCATGCGTTACGATAACAATCGTATTTCCTTTTTTATGAAGTTCTTGTAGTATCCCCAGAATAATTTCTCCTGATTTTGAATCAAGGTTTCCTGTAGGCTCATCAGCAAAAATAATGGATGGACTATTGACCAGTGCTCGTGCGATAGCAACACGTTGCTTTTGACCTCCTGAAAGTTTTCCTGCTTCATAGGTGCTTCTATCAGTTAATCCAACATCATCAATTGTTTTTTGAGCTTGCTGTGTTCTTTGTGGCTCCCCTATTCCTGCATAGATAAGTGGGAGGGTAACATTTTTAAGTACGGTTAGACGAGGAAGAAGATTAAATGTTTGAAAGATAAACCCTACCTTTTTATTTCTAATATGTGCGAGTTCTTCGTCAGAAAATCCATTCACATCTTTTCCTTCAAAGAGATATTCTCCCCCAGAAGGCCTATCAAGAAATCCAAGAAGTTGCATCAATGTTGATTTTCCTGATCCTGAAGGACCAACAATAGAAACAAATTCTCCTTTATTAATGGTTAAGGTTGCACCACGAAGTGCATGTGTTTCAACACCATTGGTGGTATATACCTTTGAAAGATTGTTTACGGTAATAAGACTCATAGTTATTATTGTGTTGCAATACGATCTCCTTCAGAAAGACCTTCAATAATTTCAGTTCTTCCATCTGATCCTCTCAGACCAGTGGTAACTTCCCAATCAACTACTTCTTCTCCCTCAATCTTCTTTACAAACTGTTTTCCATTTTCTGAAAAGACACTTCTGGTGGGGACAAAGAGTACGTCTTCTTTTTTGTCATGGAGAATATCTATATTTGCAGTGAGTCCTGATTTAACTCTCTGGTCATTATCATTAAATGCCAATGTTGTCTTGTATGTAGCAACACCATCAATAATAGTTTCGGAAAGATCTATATGAGACACCGTTGCTTGGAATATTTCATTCTTTCCATACGCATCAAGCGTCACGGTTGCTGGAGAGTTAATCTGTACTCGTGCAATATCAGACTCTGTGACACGAGCTTCAATCTGATAGGTTCCTGATCCAATAATAGAGATAACGACAGCATTTGGAGATACAATCTCTCCTTCTTCATAAGCAATCTTTGTAATAGTACCTTCAAATGGTGCACGAAGAATTGTCTTTTCTATCTGTGCGGTATAGTAACTCACCGATGCATATGCTTGATCTACCTGTGCTTTTTGTAATGAAAGGTTAATCCCTCCTGCTTGTGTTTCTCTCAGGGCAAGTTCTGTTTCTGCTTGCCTCAAAGCATTTTGCGCAGTATCAATTGTTGATTGATTTGTTGATTTTTGAGCATCAATACTTTGTTGCTGTGTGGTGATAGCAGAAAGTGCAGCAACAATATTAGTACGTCCTGTTGAAAGGTATGTCTTGTATGTTGTGTAGGTGGTTTCGGTAAGACCATTAGCTCCGTTAAGAGCTCTTTCAAGATTGTTATAAAAAGAAAGAATACTGGTGAGATTATTTCGTGAGAGTACCAAAAGTTCATCTACTCGTTCTGTATTGTCTGCACTACTGACTTCTATTTCAGAGAGCCAGGTATCAAGAATAATGCTCGCCTCTCTTCTTCCTGATCCTGCATCAATTGCTGCTGATGAATCTGATGAAGTAAAGGTAAGTTGTGGAGTGATACTTTCATCATTGGTAAACATATCATTCGTCTTGTTTCGAACAGCATCTTCTGCTTTTGCATGAGCACTGCGAATTGTATCAAGTGCGCTGACATAATCAGTGTGTAAATCAAGTTCAGCTTTTTGTCGTGCATTTTCAAGACCACTTTGAGCTGTTTCTACTCGTGACTGATAGACTGCAATGTCTTCAGTTTGTGATCCACTCTGAAGATCCTGGAGTTTTGCAAGAGCAGAATCGTATTGTGCTTGTGCCTGTGCTCGTTGTGCATAGAGATCATTATTATCAAGGCTCACCAATACTGTTCCTTGGGTTACCACATCTCCAACTTCAACAAAAACCCTATCAATTCTTCCTGAGCGTTCAAAGGCCATATTGAGATTTTGGGATGGTTTTACCGTTCCTGTTACACTCACTTCTGAGACCACATCACCTTTCTCTACAGCAATAGATTCAAATGGAGCTGCTCCTCCTGAGAGAAGCACGACAAGAAGGATAATGATGATAATACCTCCTGGGATAAATACCGACTTTTTCTTTATACTACGTAATATCGATTTCATACTTATTTTTCTATGTGAATTGTTCGTGTAGGAAATGCCATATCAATTCCTTCCACTTCAAAGGCTTTTTTAACTGAAAGGTTTATACGTTCTTGTATATCCATATACTCGTTATAGTCACCCGAGAGTATATAATACACGCTTTCAAAATTAAGTGAAGAGTCTCCAAAGTTTTTAAAATGACTTCTTTCAAATCGTGCATGCTCTTCGCTCTCTACTGCTTGTTTTACAATGTCTGAGATCTTTTCCATCTTCTCATTTGGAGTTCCATAGGTAACACCAAAGAGAAATACCACTCTTCGTTCCTGCATTTTCTTGAAGTTCTGAATTCGTGTAGAGGTGAGTTCTTTATTTGAGATAACAATCTCTTCTCCTTGAAGAGCCCTGATACGAGTTGTTTTAATACCAATCTTTTCAACAATTCCCATATGTTCTCCGACGATGATAAAGTCTCCTATTTCAAATGGCTTATCAAGATAGATAGCAAATGAGCTAAAGAGGTCTCCTAAGATATTTTGAAGCGCAAGGGCAACCGCAATACCTCCAATACCAAGTCCTGCGATAAGGGAGGTTATCTCAATACCAAGGTTTGAAAGGATAAAGAGTATTCCTAGTGACCATACAACAATACGAACCATCATTTGTATCATTCCCATAGGGACATGAGCACCATCTCGTTTATGAATTGCTTTGAGAATCACATACTCAATGATGATCTGAATTGCCTGTACACCGTAATATGAGAGAAAGAGGATAAATACTACCAATGCAACGTTATCTACCACCTGTGGGAAGGTGAGATAGCTTACTGCAAGATAGAGAGCGAGCACGTAATAGAAGGGAGCTTTAAAACTCTCTACGACATGGACGATGAGATCATCAATGTCAGTATTTGTTTTCTTACTTACTTTCCGTAACCAAGAAATAAGTATTTTTTGAATAATTTTAAACAGAATAATGGCTCCTACCAGTATTCCAAGAGCTTCGACGTATTCTGCAACACTATTGCCCCCCACCATATAGTATGCGTGGATTGTTGGGAAAAAAGATATAAAATTCATAGATACACAATCTTGTTATTGAATAATAGTCGCTACAATAGTATCATATTTCTACTACTTAGACTAACTATATGACTATCAATTTTGTATCACTTCTCATCGCAACAGTATTTCATATCGGACTTGCCACACTCTGGTATTCACGATTTCTTTTTGGAAAGAAATGGGCATCACTTTCTGGAGCTTCTCTTGAAGAAAAACCAGCATGGTATGTCTTTCCCCTCATGTTTGTATTAACTCTTATCTTTGTATCGTTCTTCTCCTTTCTCCTCTTCTTCTTTGCTCCCCTCTATCTCTTCGCCTTTCTTCTTTCCCTTGTTCTGTGGCTGGCCTTCATTGTTCCTGTTACGATATACCCTGTGCTCTGGGAGAAGAAACCATGGACACTCTTTTTCATTAATGGAGGATTCTATCTTGTCTCATTCCTCTGTATCGGAACACTCCTGTATTTGTTTCAATAAAAAAACTAGCTCACATGAGCTAGTTTTTCTTACTTTACCAGAAGTATCTTATTCTGTTGTCTTTCCATCAAAGTGCTCTTCATCATTGAGCGCATCTTCTTTTGTTGCGTGCTCAACCCCATCTCTATGCTCTGGAGGAGAATAGATGGTATATATTTTAAGAGCTGTATCTTCTGAAGTATTAATGATATTGTGTTTTACTCCAGCGGGAACAACAACGGCCGTTCCATCTTCAACTGGGTATTCGGTATCATTAAGTACTGCTTTTCCTGTTCCTTCTTCAATACGAAGAAACTGATCAAGTTCGTGAACCTCTTCACCAATGTCTTCTCCTGGTTTAAGGCTCATCACGACTAATTGGCTATGTGGTCCTGTATACAGAACCTTTCTAAAGAGTGTATTCTCTTCAGTTAATTTTTCGATATTTTGTACATATCCTTTCATAGCATTATAACGGGTTACTTATACTGTTTGAGAGTATACCATAGTTATCCACTTCTTTGTACTTGACATTATTTTAGCGTCTGGTAAGATACGTGTAGTGCTCGTGAGGACTCCGGTTCTCATGGGCACTATGAAAACCACCATCGAAAGAGGGTGGTTTTCATTTATATAGTTTATCTAAAATTCTTTAATACCCCTACCACCTTTCCTTTTACAATAAAATCATCTTCTGGAGTGAGGTAGATAGGTGTGTGTTCTTTGTTCTTTGAGCGTGGGAATAGTCCAATCTGATTTGAATTAATTCGTTTAAATACCTTTGCTGTTGCAACACCATCGATAATGACAGCGACAACATCTCCATTACGATATTCAGCGATATCTGGATCGATAAGGATGTAGTCACCATCTTCGATAGTTGATCCTTTTATTTCACAAGCATTCATAGAATCTCCTGCAATATGGAGTCCAAAGATATTATCACTACTTAAAAGACGTGAAGACACCTTCAAGTATCCTTCTATATTTTCTTCTGCAAAATAAGTTGGTGTTCCAGCATTAATCGTTCCCAGTATTGGAATAGAAACAAAGGCATGCTTTCTTTCTCCTACTAATGAAATATTTCTTTTCTTTTTTTCTTCATCTCGTTGTATATATCCTTTTTCTTCTAAGTTATTAAGATACATAAAGATTGTTCCAAGGCTGTTTGCTTTCATGCCTTGTTTTTGTGCCTCATCACGAATTTCTCGTACTGTTGGCATAACATATCGTACAGAGAATAGTTTCTGTATGATTTTCAATATTTTCTCTTCGTTTTTTGTGAGTATATCCATACTATAATGGTTGTTCAATAAACCTGATAGTAGTATAAACAAACTCTCCTATTTCTACAAGTGGATAACTTATTCAGTTGCCATCATAATATCTCCACATCTTTCACTGGCTGCAACTGCTCGATCTATAATGGCATCGATATAGGGTTCAGTTCCAGATAGTCTTGTCCCATCTTTGAGAACTACACTCACATCCTTGCTATGAGCTTGAAATACACTTTCTACCTCACACTGAGCTATTGCATTTTCTATACGCTCCCATGCAACTCCATCTTCATGTGTAGCATCTTCATATCCCCTGTTGTCAGAGAAAAAGATCATATACCCAGCTCCAATACAAAGAATGAGTAGTGCGATAACAAAAAGAATATATTTATTTTTTGATGTGTATTCAAATGTCATATGTTTATAGTTTTATTATGTATTTATAGATCTTTTGGTCCATATTTTCACACCTTAATTTCATCATACATCGAAAAGACAGTCAATCCAAGTGTGGCTCTTAAGTTTTTTTATCTAATTCTTGTTCGATCCTCTTTTGACTGTCTTTATATTTACCGACTTTTCCGTAAAATCTTACCATTCCACCAATACTTGGCACATAAAAAAAACACCATCATACTTTTCTTTATCTACTCTTATTTCTTTATCAGTAATCATCCATGCACCATCTTCCAGTAATTGTTCATAAACAAAGGCAGGATCTTTTGAGACTTTTTTCTAAAATAATAGATTTCCATTTCTAGATATTACAAAATAATAAAGAATAATGACAAGAATTACCATGAAGATTATTGTATATATATCATTTAGGATTCTGAAAATTTAGTCTTTTGTTTTGTATACTATAAAAAATGGCAGTTTGTCCATGTCCTTATAGTGAAACATTTTGTAGTTTGCACGACGTGCAGTGGATGATAGCTGATATTTACGTAAGTTGACTTTTGGCACGAACGGATAAAAGCGAATCTCTTGTTTAGAACAACCCTTTTCCCTCCATTTGAAGTTTGCAAAAAGTGGAGGGATCATAAAACCAGATTTTAAAACTTTTTCCATAATATCCCAACCAGCTCCAAAAAAAAGCTTCTTCGGTTTTGAACTAATCGTTTTTATCTGCGCACGAAACGAGCAACCGGTACACTGCACGTCATATAAAGGATAATTTGCTGGTAATAACATCAAGTCCTTTTTACAGTTGGGACAAGCTACCGTTTTTACTACCTCAATCTCCCCTTCATTTCCCCTTTGTCTATTGTTTGTCATAAGCTTAGAATGAAAGTTTTTAAACTCGGATAATATATTACATTAAATCGTTTGAAAAATAATTTCAATAAATCAGTAGCAAAGCCATGATCCACAGTGCTGCACATAAAATGTTTGCTGTGTGCGTAATCCAGTAATACTTATTTCCAGTACCCTCTTCACGAAAAAGCCACTCAAAAAATTTATATATAACATGAGACAATACTCCAAATGCAAATGTAATTAGGCCATAATAGATGTACTTTTCATTGTAAATTAAGCTGAAAACAGCAAACACTCCTCCGATAATTGCGATGTTTAACTGCCACGTGAAATTGTTAAGATTTACAATATTTAAATTACTCATATAGTTTTGGTTAAAATATTATTATGTTGATTTTCCAAGATTCTTTTTAATACTTCTCCCCGAGAACCACTGATTACATCTTTATCAGAAAGCATTGCCATCCTAACAGCATCCCATGTTGCTTCTTTAAACTTATTTTCTTTGAAAAAACTTTTTATATCATCAACAAAAAACTCCAAGAATTGCTTAAGAGTATTTAAATCTATGGTACTATGGGTAACTGTCCAAGGATTAACGTTGATATTAGTGATTCCATATTCTATTTTAGGATATAAAGTCATCTGTTGAAATTTTTGATAGTCGTTCTTGAAGTATGTATACACAACTTGATCGATAAGGATAGTACAAGCCAGAGCACAATGAAAAAGCACATAATCTTCACGTGGAATATGTGACAGATTTTCCTTATTAAGATCCTGTATAGAGATAAAAGTACCTTTACCAGGATGCTTGTGTGCATCTGATTTTCTCAGAAACTCCGTAAATTGATCACGAAATTTTTTGTAATAATATTCCTTTACTTCAAAATCTCTATTCATATTTTATGATCTACGTTTTACTAAAACCTTTTATTAATTCCTTGAAACTCCTTGGTGTGTACCTTTCAAAATCCTCTTGTTTTACATACAAAGCCATAAATTTTATTTTGTTTTGTACAAGATTGATATCATTACACCACTGATATAGACGTTTAATTTTCTCCATATCATCCAAATCTTCGCGTCCTTTGGTTTCTACAATGAATATTTCTTTATCCGATGTTTTTACAAAAAAATCTGGATAATAATCGCTGATATTACCGTCTGCGTCTTTGTAGTCAATTTTAAAGTGCACTGCAAAATAGTTTTTGGCATACGAAATAACATCCTCGCAACCCTCTAAAAAGTTAGCAAACTGCAGTTCAAAATGACTATCGCCAACGATTTTATTGAAGACACTTTTTTTCGGCACAATGAAGCCCTGATCCTTGATTACAAACGGTCGTGATTGACTAATTTTGATGTAGTCACGAATTTCCGCTTCACCCCTATCCACTATAGTCAATTCATTAATCTCTTTCTTGAATGTTTCAATTATAGTTTTTGTCACCTCAAGTTCTGACAAATTGCGCAAAATATTGAGGTCTTCTAGGTCTACTTTTCGCTCAAAAAGATGATTGACAACAAAATCCTTTACTCTTTCGTACAAAACATCGTGTCCGCCCACAAGACGCAACTCCTTTCGAATGATCTGTGCGAAGTAGCCGATGACGCTTTGATAGTTCGGTATGAAATTGCTATCAAGTTCAGTCGTATGAGTTGTTTCTCCGGTAGTTATGTCGCGAAAAACAATTTGTTTTTTCTCTTCCTCACTAAACTCTTTAACCTTGATTTTTGAGTGCGTAAATGAGCCAATGTTCAAGTCAGAGATATTTTTGTACTCGCGATAAATGCGCGGTGACAGGATGGGAATTTCAATATCAAGATTCTCGATATCTTTTTTAGTTTTTTTATCATCAACCTCAACAACGAGTGGGGTTTTCGGTTCTGCACCTTCTCCCATTTTCTTTTTCTCAAGCTCAACACCTTCGTTTTTAATTGATTCCACGAAGTCCATAAAAGCATCAGTTCCAACAACGCTTACATATTCGGTTACATTGCTCTCACGATACATACGTCGCAAACCACGTCCAAGTGTTTGTTCGGGTAGAATATTGCTTTGAGCAACGTATGCACGTAGACCAACAATTGTTGTCACATTTTTTACGTCCCAACCTTCTTTAAGCATCAAAACTGAAACAATAGCTTTGTGTGTGCTCCCCCAATTATCAATCTCATTCGATGCTTTTCGTAATTCTTTTAATTCTTCTTCTTTTTTGCCTTTTACATTCTCCGAAATCTCTCCATTATTCTTTGTGTGGATTACGAGTACGTCCTTCTCTGATTGAAATTCTGGGTAGGCAGGATTATCCATTAAATATTTCGCTACATCGTCGCAGTTCTTTGTGTCATCCGTCATGACGAAAAACACGGATTTCTTTTGCATTTTTTCGTGCTGTTCGTACGCCTTTTTCCATTCCAAATATCCAAGATGAATATAGTCCTTGTACTTTTCTGTAAACTTGGAGCTTTTGTGTTCTTGTAATTTGGCTCGGCTTGCAGGATCGGGAAGAACAGGGTGCTTCACTACATCCTGATAGATTGCCTCGACAAGCGGATAGTCCGAAACGGTTTGCACAAAAATTGATCCATTGTTGTGTTTTGGCGTAGCGGTAACATCAATCTGTAAAGACAAAAATTTATCCTTCATCTTCATACGGTTACTGATATCTTCAATGGATTTGAACCATGCCAATCGCTCATCGTGAATATGGTGCGCTTCATCGTTGAGCACCATAAGCTCATCAACATCGCGGACAATCTCACCAAGATTTACTTTTGAATCACCTGTATTGGCGACTGGTCGGTCGCCAAGGAAATAGTCCATCGTATCCACATCATCAGCAGTTGGAATATTATCTTTGCTGTTATAAACTCGGTGAATATTCGTCAAAAATATATTGCCTGTTTTCGGAACATGCCCGATGTTATCCTGCATATGGATCGTCATCTGAAAATCGTCTTTCCAGTTTTGTCCCTCAAATCCGTTGTCGGGCAAAATCGGATCGTCCCAGAAAATTTTTAAGCCAGTGAAATCATCTTTGATACGATCAAGCACGATGATGTTTGGTGTAACAAGCAGAAAATTACGCGCAAGCCGAGAATTTTCCTCATATAGCTTGTGAAAATAGCTCCATGCTATAAGCAAGCTCATCACTTTTGTTTTTCCCGACCCTGTTGCCATTTTGATAACCAAGCGCAACCAATCTTCGGGGAACATACTTGAAGAAACCGCGCCGGAGCTGTCGTAACGGATAAGATCGTATTTATCTTTAACTCCTGCTACTTCGTAGCAGTAAATAATAGTTTCCACCGCTTCGCGTTGTGCAAAGTAATATTGAAAATAAGCCGTTCCTTCTTCTGTCTCAACAGGGTGCTCGGTTTGAAACCACCATTTCAGAAGCGCACGACTTGTCTCGCTCACTCCCTCATAGTTTTTTGCTCTCCACTCGGCCACTTCTTGGCGCAATTTGTAGACAAGCGGTGGGAGAAGTTTTTCATACCCCTTTTCGCGTAATGCCTCATCAGCAGGAAACCACCTGATTTTCGGATCAAGTATCGCGTGCGGTGATTTTGGAAAGTCTTTGTGTAGTGCCATATTAATATGCTTTTTCCCAACACTTTTTTAATGCCTCAAATACGACTGACATATCGTTTTCGAACTGCTCCTTTTCTATTTTTGCACTTACCGCTCGTGCCAACTTCACTTTCTGCTGACTATCCATAGAATCAGCTTCAGTTTTGGTTCTTTTCCACTTTGGCACATCATTGTGTCCGCCAGCCTGATTTTGTTTTGCCACCGGATAGTACTCTTCTAGACTACCGACTGGTAGCTTAAAGATCTGTTCGTCTTCATCTACGTCAGGAAATTTTCTCAAGAATTCACTATATGCACCTTCCGAAATTTTCTGTTCACTCAATTCATCAAGTAAAATTATCACCTGTTTTTGATAGATGCTCTCATTGATTGGTGTAAATATTTTTTCAATAGCACCGATTGTTCTTGAAGCTTGGTCTACATCTCCATGAGCATTAAGAATTTTAACCTTCTTTTCGCTAGAATAGTGTATACGTACAACCTCTCGCAAGAACTCAAACTCACTTTCTCCTTCTACTATTAAAAAGTTGTTGGGTAGAAGTAAGTCTTTCGGGCTCCCACCCAATAAATCAAAGACAACGTCTTGTCGGCCAAATTCACTAACCTCGTCTATGTTAGATCTATGATCTATCTTTTCGACTTTGAATATTTTTTGATTTGCATGTTCATCTACCACTAGCACAGAGGAATGAGTATTTATAAACACCTGATCTAAGCCATTTGATATTTCTAATAGTGCATCTTTAAGAGCCCGTTGAGCGGTAGGGTGTAGGTGTAACTCCGCCTCATCTATTAAGAATAAGAAATTATTTGATTCACCATCGTCTCTTTGGAAATTTTGATAAGCTTGAATGATCGCAAGCATCAGAGCTCTTTGCATCCCGTCACCCTTTTCTGAAGCATCGTTTTCTATACCGTCATTAACTGTCGTTCTAAATTTCTTAAATAAGTCTTCTATCTCTGGGTTTTCGACTTTGAATTTGACCTCTGCACAATCTGGAAATTGTTTTTGGAGAAAAACAGCCACACGATTTCCTATCTCATCTATACTTTCTCTTATTTGTGTCCTTTGTTCTGGGTCAGCGGGGTCACCAAACAATTCATTAAATTTCTGCTTGAATTCATCATAGACAGGATCTTTTTCAAGCATTTTTTCTAAAACAGCCGATAACATTCTGCTTATTGGGGTCGTCTTACCATATTTTGCTACATCTTCTAAAAATTTTTTGGTACTCACATATTCAAGTATTGGTAAAAATTGACGCCAAGTACTGTCTCTACCCATGGGATTTTCCCATTTTCCAGTCTTCGGGTTCCACAATTGCCTATCATTTCCATCTTTATGGACACTACTTCTTCTAATACTTATAGAATCTACATCACCAAAGATATCAGAAAGTGCTTTCTTCTGTTTATCATTACTGATTAAATTCAGTGCGTTTTGAAGCCCTGAAAATTCAATTTCCACACTAACCTCCTTATTTGGATCGCGCATGAAACGAATATCATCTAGACTCCCTGATCCGATGAAAAACCACTCGACCGCCTCAAACAAATTTGTTTTTCCGTGATTATTTTGGCCAACAAATACATTAAAGGCCCCAATCTCGAGATCTTCAAGGATTTCAATAGACCTAAAATTTTTAACTGAAATTTTTGTTATTTTCATATATTCACTTCAATTACTTTCATCGTGTCATTGCCAAAAATATCAACGACTTTCACTGCAATCTTGCGCCGACCGACTTCACACTCGTGCGCGACGCTTTTGAGCTCAATGGAGCGATCTTTTTTAGTGCGAAAACTTTGCCATTCATTCTCAAAAACATAGTCGCCCGTCCATCGCTCCTCAAACTCGCCATCATCGTTTTGCACACGTACAATTTCTCGTTTACTCTCAAAATTAAAGTCCACTGCCCAATAATCAATCCAGTCCGTCCACTTTTTCGTCAACACTTCGCGTGTTACAACGCCATCCTTATCTTTGGCGATCTTGATGATATTGCCATTTTCAACCAATACCTTGTCCGCGCCTTTTCTTAAACTCTCGACAACATTATCTACAATGTCCTGATTGTAAAAAACGCTAAAGTCAGTCAGCTCAACGGCAACGGTTCCGGGAGTGCGCTTGCCGGCAGACTTTACATGAGGTTTTACTTCAATATATGAGACATCGTGAAATTGAATTTGATTTTTCTCAATGGCTCGCTTGTCAAACACCTCGCGCGGGATGTGCTTGAGCGCAAGATCAATGCCTTTCGCTTTTGCTTCTTCCTGAATTTTTGGGAATAATCCCATTTCAAATTCAAAAGAAAGGATGTCCACCTTGGTAATTTGTTTCTCAATACATTCATTGATAACTTCTTCAACAAACAGGCGCGATGTCGGCAAATTAATCGGTCCAATCGCGACCAAACGCCCCGCTTTTTTGGCAACAAAAGTTTTGAAGTTTTCTATCGGCTCTGCTTTGTATGCGCGCGTAATGAGCTTTACAAAATCGGCTTCTTTTTGGGCAAGTTGTTTTTGCTTTTGCTCCTCGCGTAAGTCGGGATTAACACCGATATAGTGCTGGCGCTCGTATTTACCGAGGTTCAAAATTTCAAACGCGCGAAAATCCTTGCCGGATTTTTTCATCTCACGTTGGACACCAATCATGCGCTTGCGTGTGGTATGAATGGAAAATTTACCCAGGTCAGAACCAATCCACTTTCTTCCTAGTTTTTCCGCTACTGCTAAAGTTGTGCCCGAACCGCAGAAAAGGTCAGCGACAAGATCGCCTTCGTTAGAGGATGCTTTAATTATATTTTCAATAAGTTTATTCGGCTTTTGTGTAGGATAATTGGTAAAATCTTTATCATTTTTCATCAAAATTGGAATATCCCATACATCCTCCAACCGCTTCCCCTCCTTCATGTATGTTTTATATTCTTTTCCGTCACGATATGTAATTTTAAAACGGCCCTTTTCATCCTCTTTATCGAACCTTGCAATTGCACCCTCTGCATATGGTGTGTATAAAGGATTAAAAATAACATCTTTGGATTTTGAGTATCTAAAAATTGTGTCATGCTTCCTTGAAAAATCGAAGTTCGGTGCAAGACTTCCTGTATATTTCCAAATAATTTCATTTCTAAAATTATCCTTTCCAAATAACTCATCTAAAACCAACCGAACATATCCGTTTACTCTTCCATCACAATGCACATAAATACTTCCATTATCCGCCAATAAATCGCGCATCAATGATAACCGCTCGTAGATCATCGCTATAAAACTATCCGCGCCCTTTCCCCACGTGTCGCGATAGGCAAGCTCCTCCAACACATTCGGCTTTTTGGTAAGTTCATCATCGCCAATTTCCACTTTCATTGAAAAATCCGCGCCCACATCAAACGGCGGGTCAATATAGATAAGTTTTAATCCGCCAGCTTTCTCAATTTCTTCGCGCAAGGGTCCACTCTTTAAACTTGAGAGAATAAGCTTGTTGTCTCCCCAAATAAGTTTATTTGTCCAGCCGGCAATCTGCCTTCCACGATCATCAAAATCAAAGAGAGTTTGTTGTGTTTTTTCTTTTGCATCTTTTGTATCTTCGGCGCGAGGTTCATCAACAACTTCGATAGTTTGAAATGGTAATACTGTTTTTATCGTTTCAGTTGTCTTCCCTTGCCACACTAACTCGACTTGTTTCCTATCTTCAAATAAAATCCATCGATACTTTTCCGGTAGTGGTTTATTATTCTCAATGTACTTGAGAATATCACGCTTTTCATTTTCAGTAAGTTGTATCTTTGGCATATATTATATTAGCTAGTCCAATAGGTTATCACCGGTAATATAGCTTGTTTATAATCATCTGCATCTTCAGCAACATCAATAGAAATATTCCACAGAGGATCTTTATCATTAGACATTCTCGTGATGAGATTATTTTTTGAAAGTCCACTCAAAATACCCCCTATCACTCTACGATACCCATCTTCATCATCAAGAATTAAGTACTTCTTCATCTCTCTTTGAAAATCAGAAGATTTGAAAAGCAATTCTTTGTTAATGAAATTATCCAAAATTACATATAGTCCAACCTGTTGTTTTACTGGCATCTCTTTTATTTCTTTTTTTAATTTCGTATCCATATTAATTAGCATAGAATAGTACACCATAGAATACAATACTACCTGATTTTTTCTTCTTTGATTCTTTTTTGACTATCTTCGTATTCTCCTATCTTTCCATAAAACCTAATCACCTTTCCTAAGCTTGGCACATGTAACATAAAGGGACCAGTGTATTTATTTTTATCTATATTGATTGATCCATCATCAATAACCCAAGCCTCATCTTTTTTTAACTGTTCATAAAAAAATTCTGGATTTTTACTTACTTTCTTCCAAAATGCTACATCACCATGTTTTACTACCACAAAGTAGTAATAGAGAATACCCAAAATGATTATTGCAATTGCGATATACATTTTTATTGGTAGTTTATAAAATTGGCGG